>PEAC01000064.1:0-14062 GCA_002753305.1 Nitrospirae bacterium MYbin6 | reverse complement strand
ACGCTCGCTGCTGTTGTTACTAAGCCCGTTCGCGCCCCACATATGTGAGGAGCTGTGGGAGGCCATCGGCGAAAAGAAAAAATCCCTGTTTCTCAACTCATGGCCCGAGTGGGACGACGTGGCCGCGGCAGAAGAGGAGATAGAGCTTGTAATACAAATAGACGGCAAGGTCAGGGCAAAGGAGAAAGTCCCGGCCGCGATGCCTGACGAGGCAAAAAAAGAGATTGCGCTGAACAACGAAAAAATAAGGGATCTTATCGCAGGCAAACGCGTGAAACAGGTGATTGTTGTCAGGGGAAGGCTTGCCAGTATCGTACTTGAAAAATAGTATTGGCTAATCATATTAAGATATAAAGAGGAGAATGAAATAAAATGATGACAATGAGAAAATATATGCTGCTTGCTGCCGTGGCACTAATCGTCTCCGGGTGCGGATACACGCTTATCACAAAGGCCCAGATGCCTTATACCTCTATACGTATTGGCAAGATTATCAACATGACCTCAACGCCAAAGCTGCAGGACATTCTCTATGAGGCCCTTGCCGAGGAGTTCTTAAAGCGCGGTGTTACAATATCGGACAGCGCCGAAAATACCTTTGATGGGAGTATATACTACTATAAGCTCAAAAGCGTTGCTGAGAAGAAAAAATATGCCGCCGAATATGAGATCTCAATCAGAGGGGCATTTAAAATTAAGGACAAAAACGATAACGTAACAAAAGAAATAAAGGATATATCCTCACCCTTTATCGAGTCCTTCGAGAGCCAGGACGCCGTCAACACGATAATTGCCATGAAAGAACAACAGGACGAAATGGCTATGCGCTCACTGGCGGCTTATTTAGTCTATGAGTTTACGCTTTATTTAAACGAAAAAGACGGAAAAGAGAAAAAAGACGAGCAGGACAAATGAGCCTTGTACACCTGGACGATGAGCGAAAGAAGGGGTTTCCTTCCCACGTATACCTCCTGAACTACAAGGACTACTTTTATCTGCTTGAGGCCATCCGGCTGCTCAGAGACTATGTGGACGAAGAAGGCAGGACGTTTAATTTTGACGTTTATGACCTGGACCCCGGTGATGGGCAGGCCTCAATGGCCGAGATAATAGATACCCTTAATATGGCCTCCCTGTTTGCGGCCCGCAGGGTTATCTGTGTAAAGAATTTTCAGAAGATAAAAAAGGCTGACGTTAACCGCATGGCCAAATACGTTGAGAACCCTTCGCCGATGTCAGTCCTGTGTCTGTTTAGCCAGTTAAAAGACAAGGGCGATAAGCCGTCCGATAAATCACACAAGACCACTGTGCCATTTACCCTGAAGACCATAACTCTGGATTTCAATGAACGGGAACTAAATGGCTGGGCACAAAAGAAAATCGCATCCTATGGATGCACCATAGCCGTGGAGGCCGTCAACTTCCTTAAAGACCTCTGCGGGGATTCGGTCTCAAGGTTTGCCAATGAACTGGACAAGCTCACCCTCCTGGGCAGGAAAGAAATCGGCATCACCGACGTAGAAGAAGCGGTATTCGGGACAAAGGGCTATACGATATTTCAGGTGGCAGATGCAATTGGCAAGGGCAACAAGTCCGCGGCCCTTGCCATGTACACAAAGATAAGAGATGGGCTGGACGATACTATGGTGCTTGGGGCGCTGAACTGGCAGATGGAAAGAAAAATGGCCCCTCTGAGGTGTTTCGAGCAACTTAACGACGTCAACAAGGCCGTGAGAAGCACAAACCCCAACTATCCGATAGAGTTTCTCATCTACAATCTTTGTGCAATATTCCCACAAGCTCGTTAACGCTACGGAGGACGCAAATCCCACCGGAGGTATGGCCGCGTGTTCAGCATCGTGATTATTGTTACGGAGTTGTTGAAATTGATATAATTGTGTATAATAGCCATTAATAACTTAAGTAGAATTTCTGTGCTGCGCGAGGTCTTAATACTATGAGTAATGTTACCAGGGCATTTTTTGCAATAATGCTTATGATTTCGTTGGGTTTTTACGAAGCGGTCCGCGCGGAAACGCCGGCGGAAACGCCGCGGGATGTGCGCGTGGGAGTTTTAGCCCATATGGGCAAGGACCGCTGCCGTGAGAACTGGCAGCCGACGATGGATTATTTGACAGCGCATATTCCGGCGTATAAGTTCACACTCGTCCCCCTGACGTTTGTCGAAATCGACAACGCCATTGTAAATGGGTTAGTGGAGTTCATCATAGCAAACTCTTCAATATATATAGAACTGGAGGTTAAATATCGCGTCAGCAGGATAGCAACCATGGAGAATTTGACACTAGGCAAGGGATATACGATGTTTGGCGGCGTAATATTTACGCGCGCAGACCGCTCTGACATAAACAAGATAGAAGACCTTCGCCGAAAGAGGTTCATGGGTGTGGATAAGACCTCACTTGGCGGCTGGAGAATGGCATGGGGCGAGCTGAAAAAACACGGCATTAATCCATGGACAGACTTATCTTCGGTTGAGTTTACGGACAGACACCAAAATGTTGTCCACGCCGTTAAGAATGGTACAGTGGATGCCGGGACGGTCAGAACGGATACACTGGAGAGAATGGCGGCAAAAAAGGAAATAGACATCAACGAATTCAAGGTGATTAAGTACAAGGGCAAAGGCCCAAACTATGATGACTTCCCATTTCATCTGAGCACACCGCTCTATCCGGAGTGGCCGATTGCCAAGGTCAAACACACGCCCAACATAATAGCGAAGCTAACGGCCTCAGCCCTTTTAGAAATGCCTAAAGACAGCACAGCAGCAAAGGCGGCAAACATAGAGGGCTGGACAATCCCACTTAACTATGAGGCCGTCGATGACCTTTTAAAATATCTGCGCGTCAGCCCGTATGAAGACTACGGCAAGGTTACGTGGCGCGATATCCTTCGCGACCACTGGATAACCGTTACTGCCATTGCCGTGTCGATATTGGCCATGGCCATATTTCTGTTGTACATATCACGGCTGAATATGAGGCTCAATGAATCACAGCAGAAACTGGCGCATAGTTACGAGAAACTTGAGGAGGCAAACACCCATATCATGGACAGCATCCAGTATGCAAGCAGCATTCAGCGTGCTATCTTACCGCAGATTCAAAGCCTCAACGGACACATGGCCGAATATTTTGTCATATGGAGGCCACGCGATGTCATAGGCGGGGACATCTTCTGGTTCTACGGCCAGCACAGCAACTTCATGATAGCCATAATAGACTGTACCGGACACGGCGTACCAGGCGCCATTATGACGATGCTCGCCGGCACTACACTAAACCGTGTGGTCAACGAATCAGGGTATGCTGACCCATCGAAGATCTTAACCCGTATGAACATACTAATCAGGGCGACCCTTGCGGGCGAAAAGGAAAGTGTCCTCTACGACAACGGCCTTGATATCGGGATATGCTGTGTGGACAAACAGACAAAGACACTAACCTTCGCGGGGGCAAAGATCTCGCTCTTCTTTGCAAGCGGACCATTCGTCCATGAGATAAAAGGAGACCATGAAAGTGTCGGCTACCAGACATCAAAACCGGACTATGTCTTCACAAACCATACAATAAACATAGCCGATGAAATGAACTTTTACATGATGACTGATGGTATGGCAGGCCAGGTAGGTGGTGTTGCCGGAATTCCTTTCGGGAAGAAACGATTCAGAGAATTTATAGCAGCCAATAATACTAAACCGTTTCAGGACCAACATACCATGCTTATCGAGTTATATGACCAATACCGTGCGGACGAAACACAACGGGACGACGTAACCGTCATAGGGTTCAGAGTTTAGATATTGCAGAATTTGGATAATTAAGGAGGGCAACCCGTGTTAACGAATCTTTACGATATATACATGCAAATGCTGAAAGATGAGATGTTCTTTTGTTTCAGCGGCCCTGTCTCTCAGCATGTTGTCGAAGGCATAGGCGCGACGCTGAAGCTCAAAATGGAGATAGAGGAAAATGACATGAATACGATTCAGAAGGTCTTCTCCATATTCGTGGAGCAAATCCATAACATAATGAACTACTCGGCAGACCGGTTAAGCCATGACAAAAAAGGTGGAGACCTTGGCATAGGTATTTTCATAGTCGGGACGCAAAACGGCAGCTTTTACGTCCGCTGCGGCAATAAAATCTATAACGACAAGCTATTTATTATTAAAGACCAGGTGGACGAACTGCGAACCCTTGGCCCCGACGAGCTTAAAGCCCTATACAGGGAAAGGAGAAAAAACCCTCCACCAGAAGGCAGCAGAGGCGCCGGCCTTGGGTTTATAGAAATGGCAAGAAAGTCCAGCCGTCCAATAGAAATAGACTTTACACCGGTAGATGAGGCGCTCTCGTTCTTATCTATAACCGTGTTCATTTAAGGAGGGGGCAGATAGATGGATAAATTCTATGTTGCAGCCACAAGATCCACTCCTTATATAAAATTTGACCCGCCTGCAAATACGTTTATCATCAGCGGCGAATCATATCCTGAGAACGCGGCCATGTTCTATACGCCTGTGTTTGCGTGGCTTACGGAGTTTTTCGATTTGCCGGATCCAGCACCAATTACATTTGACTTAGAACTTATCTATTTTAACAGCAGCAGCTCGAAGGCCCTGATGAATCTCTTCACCATGCTTGAGCGCTTGGTGGTAGCCGGTAAAGATATAACCGTCAACTGGAGATACTATGCCGATAACGATACTGCCCTGGAGTGCGGAGAGGAATTCATGGAAGACGCCCCTGGCCTTAAGATAAACCTGGTAGAGGTTGAAAGGCCAGAATGACAATAAAACCGTCCCCTGAGCCAGTTAACAAGTTGAGCCTGTTTGCGGAGGAAGAAACTATCATACGCGAGGCCGAAGAACTCCTGAATACCACGCTGGGAAGGGAGAGCCGCTTAACCCCGCACTTTGAAAAGCTACTCAAGGGCTATAAGCGCCTGTTCACTCAGACGAAACGAATCGTCAAGATGGCCGACAATCTGCAAAAAGACCTGAACGTGGCAAGCGACAAGCTCTCCGAGCTATGCAAAATTGACCAGCTCACCTGCATATCAAACAGGCGATGTTTTGAGGACACATATAATCTCAAGTGGAAACTCTCCCTGAGAAACGGCACACCACTTGCCGTTATAATAATCGACATAGACTTTTTTAAACAATTCAACGACACATATGGCCATGCTGAAGGCGACACCTGCCTGCATAATGTTGCCCAGGCCTTAAAGGGCGCTCTTAAGCGCCCGGAAGACTCAGTAGCGCGCTTTGGTGGCGAGGAATTTGTCGCAATCCTCCCTGATACCAATGAAAAGGGTGCCATGTTAGTTGCCGAACACATCAGGGCTACGATTGAAACACTTGCTATACCACACTGTAAATCGAAGATCTCCGATCATGTTACAATAAGCCTAGGTGTCTCCGTAATGATTCCAAAGCGCCAGGATGACAAGGGTACACATTTTTCGCAGGCGGACACTGCCCTCTATCAGGCAAAGAAACTTGGCAGAAACAGGGCCGTCCTCTGGGACCAGACCATTGGACAGGATTAAAGATAGACTTTCTTATTGAACCCCCACCGGGGGTCTCCTGTGTCGTCCCGTATGAGAAGCTCTGATGTTATCACGGAAGAGATACAAATATTGGGCAGCCCACTCCCCGGGTGCGTACCACCGCCAACAATATAGCAGTTTGACAGCTCCTCTGACCTGTTGTGCGGCCTGAAGTAAAACATCTGGTTCAGGTCGTGGCTCAGGTTAAATACGGCCCCGTTGTAGATATTAAAATCCCTTTGCCAGTCTTGAGGCGTGATGATTCTCTCTTGTTCGATGTGTCTTTCAATGTCTTTGAGTTCAGTTTTGGCGGCAATAAAGTCAAGCACCTCTTGTCTGAACTTTGGCCTTAGCGTGTCCCAGTCTATTGATGCCTTATTATTGGGGACCGGCACAAGTATGTATATTGGTGACTTCCCCTGTGGGGCCAGCGTGGTGTCGGTGGCGGCAGGGTTATGAATATACACCAGCGACATTGAGGAAGGCCGTCTAGTCATTGTTATCTCGTCCATGTAGTCCTTGAAATCCCCTCCGAAGATCAGATTGTGGTGGGGGATGTCGTATTGCTTATTAACGCCAAGATAGAGCATAAATGTTGAGCAGGAGTATTCACGCATTTTCAGGTCTTTGTCCGTGTATTTCCTCCTGTCTGTCAGGAGATTTGACATTGCATAGGCGAAGTCAGCGTTTACTATCACATAGTCGGAGTTAATCTTCTCACCGCTGTCAATGACAATGCCCGCTGCCTTTTTACCTTTTGTCAGAATTTCTTTGACGGTTGTGGCAGTGTAAATCCTGCCGCCATACTCTTGGACTACCTTTGCCATTGCCAGAGTGAGCTGGTTGAGGCCGCCGGTAACGTGATGAATCCCCCAGTGGTGCTCAATGAATGAGATCAACGAATAGGCAGACGGGGCATGCCACGGGGACATGCCAATGTATTTTGTCTGAAAGGCCATTGCCAATCTCATCTTTTCGTTCGTGAAATATTTCTCCAGTCTGCCTCTAAGGCTGCCCATGATATCCATCTGAGGCAGCGCCTCTATGAAGCCTGGCCTTAAAAAGTCATATATGCTGTCATATGGAAGCTTAAAGCATCGCTCTATTCGATTGAACCTGTATTGATCGTCCTGTTGAAATCTCAGATAGTTAGCGGCCTCTTCGGGGAACAGCCTGTTTATTTCGGACAGTGTCTTTTGTGTATTGGTGGAGGGATAGAACTCTGTACCGTCCTCGAATTTCAGTCTGTATAACGGGTCAAGCGGTGTGATTTCAACATAATCATGGATATTTCTACCGGAGAGCCTGAAGACCTCCTCCATATACTGAGGAAGCATCAGGAAGGTCGGCCCGATGTCAAATATATAATCATCTAACAAAAGCCTGCCTGTCCTGCCGCCAACAGCCGGCTCCTTTTCATAAATGGCTACGTCATAGCCCTTGCTTAACAAGAGCATCGCGGCCATGAGTCCACCTGGGCCTGCCCCTATAATTGAGATCTTCTTTTTCATGTTATTTAAGTGCTGACCCCTCACTTATGATTTCAGAGACAGAAGGATTGTCAGATATATCCTTAGCATAATGCCTGGTCCCGGATGCTGCTATAAGTACGGGCAATTGCCGGGGCGTTTCTCTCCATAAGATAGTTGTCTACGATGTGGTTATAGGCCTCGGCGGCCATCTTTTTTCTGAGGGCATCATCTTCGATAAGCATAGATATGGCCTCATACCACTGGCTCTGTGAATTGTCCCGCAGCACTATGCCCTTTCCATCTTCTATCGTAGTGATATACGGGTAAACAGGGGAGGCTATTGAGGCAGCATTTGTGATTGAGTACTCAAGGTACTTCAGGTTGCTCCTGCATTCGTTAAATTGCGTCATCACGCAGGGAATCAGGCCTATGTCAAGGTCGAGGCGATGGATGAAGTTCAGGTAATCGGCAGGCATTACGGGCGGAAAAAGCGTTGCCTTCCCGGCAAGCGGCCTCTTTATCCAGTCGATAAAGATGAATTCAACCCTGTAGCCGTAGCGCTCCTTAATCTTACGAAGCGCCTCTACAATCTCCTCATCCATGTCGGGGATGTGGGACATGCTGGCGCAGTAGCCAATTCTTACCTCAGGTGTATCGCGCCTCTGCCTGATTGCCGTGGGGTATTCTACATAGTTTGGAACGACATGGACGTTTTTGTTATGGCGGCTTACTATGTCGGCCAGCGGCTGAGTGGATACCGTAACGGCATCGCAGTGTCTTATAATTTGTTCTGCCATGGATATGCGCTCAGGGCTCCAGTATGGCCTTGCGGCGTTGCCTTCCATAATCCCCCAGAGGTTGTCGTCAAGCTCGAAGATGAATGTCCTGCCTTTTTTTCGCCACTCTGAGATCAAATTCGGGTATTCTTCGTTGACGGTATATTGAATAACAAAGACATCGTTTACCGCGAGCGCTACTGTGTCGATTTTCTCTATGACGCTTACATCTAATATTTTCTCAAGGTGTCTGGCCGGGATTTTCACCCTGTAAAGCCCCGAACCGCTCCTGTTTGCTATAACGTAACACAATCTCATCGCCATCAATTATAACAAATCGAACCACCCCTCGCACGGGTTATCCACAAATCTGCTCCTAGTTTAATGAAAATGGCTCGGTAACAACATAGACCTTATACTCCACAGGAGAAACCCCGGCAAACGTAAACGGCAGAGGGCCATAGTAACTTGTGTAAAAGTTCGCACCGTATTTACGATTCATGGTCGAAATCCATCTGAAAGACGGTTGATACTCAAATTTATCAACGTAATTAATTAAACCGGGTTTGAGCGCTTCGGGATTCATCAGGGCATTTGTCCTGAAATCCGGGACAACTATCAAATCCCACTTATTCAGAGTCGAATCCGGATGTACATCCAGCGGTCTAAACCCATAGGATTCCATATAGTATTGAAATCCCCAGTGTCCATCAAACCATATGGTAACATGCGGGGAGGTGTATCTTTCCTTAACATGGGCGGCTGCGTCTCTGGCAATGTTTGCGTACGAAGTGTCGGCTGCGGATACCGATAGTGACAACACCAGCCCCAGGACTATGGCTGCCAAGCGTTGTTTAATCCCGGAGCCGCCTCTTGTCTGGACCATTGTCATTATAAGTATAGATACGGCAGGCAGCATCGGCAGAATCACTCTGGCAGATATCGTCCAATTCAAAAAAGTTGCAAAGACAAAAGTACCCGTTATCCAGAGCATCAATAAAAAAGACAATGGGTTTTTATCCCGGAAAAACTCCCCGGCAGCATGCCGTAGTATCTCAATTGCGGTAAATACAAACATGGCAAACAAGATATACAACACAGCATTGGTTGAGCATGGCAACGGATAGAGGTTGGTTTTTGGCGCTAAGATGCAAAATAATATTGTAACGATACAGGCGGCAATACCACTGCTGAGAATCTCTTTTTTTTTCCAGATATATGGGGCATAAAACAATGCCGTTGCCATACAGCCTCCGGTAAATGATAGCCCTGCGATATATCGCAAGTGATTCATTGTAAACCTGTCCTTATGGCTGGCTGTAAGTAAAAATGTCCTCGAAAAAAGCCCTGAGCCGTATTGCACATATGTCACGTACTGGTACGTGATTATTGTCAGAATGGGTATCAGTAAATACAACCCCCATGTCCCAATTGATTTCTTTTTGTATAAGGTATATGCGGCAAGCAGCGGTATCAGCGTAACACCAAAGTATTTCGATAAAAATGCAAGTGATATAAACACTGCGCTAAGGGCAAGAAATCCATGTCTTCCTTCATCAATGCCTTTAAGCCAAAAGTTAACTGCCCATATCCAAAATGACAGCATAAACATATCACACATCACCATCGCGCCCGATACCATGAACACGGGGGCAATGAGTGTCAATAGCGCTGCCTCAAAAGGCATAGACGTATACCTGCGGGCTAACATATATGTGCCCGTTACAACGGCAACCGCAGGTAAAATCATGCTGATATGCAGAGCCGTTTCACCAAATCCGAACAGCAGGGCCACCGCGGCTATGTAGTACGGCAGTAGAGGAGGATTTTGGTTTATAGCCCACATTGGCCTGTAAGGCCCGGTCCAGTTCTTAGTAAACCCATAAGGGTCAAGCGGCGATTCATGGATGTGTTTAGCTGACCAGAGATAAAGCGGTTCGTCTATATGAAATGCCTTGCCGGCAAAAGGAACAAGCACAGTTACGGTAATCGCCGCTAAAACCATAACTGCAAACCAATGTGTCCTGTAAAATGGTAAATTATTTGATTCCACATTATCCCCGAATAACAGACTAACTGTAGTATCATAACACGCACTGGCCGGCTTGAGTCAACAATTGCATAGTTTTCAGGCATTGGGCATGTTGCCACAATGGTGCGGGATGATATATAATAAAAGGGTTCCTAATCTGATCGACAGAGGTATATAATGGTAAAAAATGATAAATGGATAAAGAAAATGGCTGAAAAGGGCATGATTGAGCCTTATAGCTTTGAGCAGGTGCGTGATGGCGTGGTCTCCTTTGGCGTCAGTTCCTATGGTTATGACATGAGAATCGCCGATGAGTTTAAGATTTTCACTAACATCAACACTACAATCGTTGATCCGAAGAACTTTGACCCCAAGAGCTTTGTTAACTTCAAAGGTGATGCCTGCATCATCCCACCCAACTCATTCGCGCTGGCCTTCTCCATAGAATACCTCAGAATCCCGCGTGACGTCTTAGTCATATGCCTGGGCAAGTCAACCTACGCGCGTTGCGGAATCGTCGTCAATGTTACCCCGCTTGAGCCTGAATGGGAAGGGCACGTTACCATAGAGGTCTCAAACACCACACCTCTGCCCGCAAAGATTTACGCCAACGAGGGAATCGCCCAACTCCTCTTCCTGGCCGCCGAAGACGTCTGTGAGGTCTCATACAAAGACAAGACCGGTAAGTATCAAGCCCAGACGGGTATTACGCTACCTAAGATTTAGGACGGCATCACGCCGGTTTATAAGGGATTACCCCCTTTGAAAAAAAATATCTTCCCCAATAAAGACGCCTTTAAGGCCGGCTGCATGGAAAGTGGCCGGCTCTCACCGCTATATAAGGAAATCCCCTACTATCGCCCCGCCGATTACTATGCCGCACTCAGACAACGCAACTCATTCCTCCTTGAAAGTATCAAAGGGCCTTTTAATATCGCCAGGTATTCCTATATCGGATTTGACCCGTATTTAATTTTGACAGCACGAGACGGGGTTGTCGAGGTTGAAAATGTATCCACCGCTGACAGCCCTGTTAACAAAACGGGCAGGAGCGTCTCCTTTAAAAGCCCATTGAGCAGGCTTCGGGAACTTGTGGATGCCTATCCGCAGAATGCCTCCCCTGAGCTGCCGCCATTTCAGGGCGGGGCCGTGGGGCTTTTCAGCTATGATTTCGTCAGGTATTTCGAGAGAATCCCACAGAGCGCCGTCGATGACTTAAAAATCCCTGCCGCCCATTTCTTTATGATAGATAAACTCATTGCCTTTGACCAGAAGGAAAAAAAGGCCTGGCTTGTCGTTTGCCCCGCCGCGCGGCAGAGCAGGTTTGGCTTTAACGCTATCGGCACAAACTGGCAGGACTACTACGAGCAGGCCGCAGGAAGTCTTGGCAAGGAATATTCCGCCGTGCTTGCAGGCGTAAGGGAATCCCCCGGGCCGGAGCCGCTGATTGAACGCGGCAATGTCGAGATCTTATATAACATGTCAAAATCCCGGTACATGGAAATCGTACGGCAGGCACTCGAATATATCAGGGCCGGAGATATATTTCAGGCCAACCTGTCCCAGCGCCTCGCCGCCTGGATTAAACAAGCCTCCCCGTGGGACATCTACAAGGTGCTGTCCCATATTAACCCATCGCCGTTTGCCTGTTATTTTGACTTTGGCGATTACCACATCGTAAGCTCATCGCCTGAGCGGCTCGTCAGTGTCGTTGTGAAAAATGATTCAACCGGTGCGTCCACTACATTAGTGGAGACGAGGCCGATTGCCGGTACGAGGCCGCGGGGAAGGGATACGCGCGAAGACGAGATGATGCGGGCCGAGTTACTGTTAAACGAAAAGGAGCGCGCCGAGCACATAATGCTCATTGACCTTGAGAGGAACGACCTTGGCAGGGTCTGCGAATATGCCACAATCGGCGTCGACGAGATGATGATTACCGAGGAGTATTCACATGTTATCCACATAGTTTCAAACATCAGGGGGCGTCTAAAAGAGGGTAGGGACTGTTTCGATGTGATAAGGGCCACATTCCCCGGGGGAACTATAACCGGTGTGCCAAAGGTCAGATGTATGGAGATAATTGACGAACTTGAGCCAGTGGCCAGGGGGCCATATACCGGTTCAGCCGGTTACGTGGGGTTTTCATCGAACATGGATTTAAATATAATCATTCGAACGTTCGTCATAAAGGATGGCGTGGCATACGTCCAGGCAGGTGCGGGAATCGTGGCTGATTCCGACCCGGAACGGGAATACTACGAGACGCTGAAAAAGGCCGAGGCCCTGATAAGGACGATAAAGTCAGCCGCAAGTTAACTTGTATAGAGATTTAATTTGGCCGAAAACGGCGAAGATATTGTGTTAATGTTATAGCATGTGTTAGAATAAACATATATGTGGAATACCCGTCCGAAAAGATAAAGGAGGGTGAGACGATATAGACAAGGTAACAATTTATTACCATAAGGAACTCGACACTATGGATATCTGGTTTGGAGATCCAAAGGATGAGCATATCTGCGAAGAGGCCGGAGAGGGTATAATACTCAAGAAAAATAAGGCCGACATGGTTATCGGCATAGAAAAGCTCTATGTGAGTAAGACTGTAGGCATGACAGGCAAACCCATCCCAATTGAATTGGTATTTGCGTAAAGGAGGCCGTAATGGATTATGAATTCTTTTATTTATTTATAAGGAGATAATGAAATGTTAAAATAAATAATTAACGCGGTACAGAAACGAATGATAATAAATCTTGAAGAAGTTCGAGCTAAATTAAACCATGCAGGAAATAAAGGAGATTGCATTGAAGATGATTTCAGAATATTTTTGTCAAAATATTTGCCAAAGAGAGTGACAATTCATCATGGTGAAATTATTGATAGGTACGATAATCGTTCTAAACAAATGGACATTGTAATTATGAATGATAATCATCCATCTTTATTCGATTCAAACTCTCCAGGGCTTTTCTTCATCGAAGGAGTTGCTGCTGTGGGAGAAGTAAAAACAGCACTCACATCAGTCGAGTTAAGTAATATTATAGATAACTCGAAAGGATTTAAACAACTGAAAGCAATACAACCTCAGGGTGCGTTATTTACAACAACTGCATCAGAACATCACTATTATATAAATCCTCCATATTTTTTAGTAGCTTATGAATCTCAATTAACATTAGAGACCATATATAATAAGATACTTGAATCTAAAGAAGTTAAAATGTTAGATGCTATTTTTTTATTGGATAGAGGTTACTTAATAAATGTTGGTGATGGACAAGGAAGTTTCAGGATGGTAGACAGTAACAAGAAACAACTTAGTGGATGGTCATTAAATAGTTCCAATGAACTTGCTGTTCTTGTTATGTGGTTATCTTCAGTAATGCCATATACTATTGGAGGAATGCCGGTAATCCTGCCATATTTTTAGGCGAAGTAGAAAGGGGACGTTCTACTTTTCTTAATAGTGTTTATCACATGAATATCATATTTCGCTGTGGCAAGTCGGCATGATGTCAGAATGGTGTGAGGTTATTTATTATCAGGTAAAGTTATTAATCTAATCGATAGATCTATTATTAAGGAGGTGGCTCCATGAAAGGTATACAGTATATGATGGATGACAATGGCGATAGAACGGCTGTTGTCATAGATCTTAAAAAACATGGCAATATATGGGAAGACTTCTATGACAACCTCACAGCATCCGAGCGTAAGAACGAACCGAGGGAATCCCTTGAAATGGTCAAAAAGAGGTTGATGAAAAAGGGAAAACTTCTTGGCTGATTATGCAATAATCGTTGTACGCTCAGCTATCAAGGAGCTTGAGTCCTTTGACGAACCCCTCGTCTCAAGGATATTCCGTAAGATAGAGGCACTGGCAAAAGAACCACGCCCAAAAGGTTGCGTCAAGCTTAAGGGCAGCAATAACCTCTGGCGTCTGCGCATCAAGGACTACAGGGTAATCTATGCAATAGACGACAACAATGCAACACTTGATATAGTTGCCATACGACATCGAAGTGTAGCGTATAGGTAACAAAAAAGCATTAAATAGTATATAACTTATGCAAAGACTAAAAATATTTGCGATAAAGGGGGCGGCATGTCAAAGGCGATACTTATAGTGGACCCAATTGTCAAGACAAAAAATTGCCTTTTTTAAGTTACAGCAAGTCCTTATATTTTTCATAGCCCAG
>PEAC01000063.1 GCA_002753305.1 Nitrospirae bacterium MYbin6 | reverse complement strand
GGCGCCATTTACCTTTTTTCTTTTTATTTGTTTTATTTCATCAATTGTAAGCTCGCGTGAAAGGACGAGCCTCTTTGCACCCAGGCGCTCCCACATGCGGGCAGAGCGATAGTTCGTTATGTTTGCCTGTGTGCTGATGTGTATCGGGATGTCAGGGGTAAGTGTTTTTATCATGTCGAATATGCCGATGTCGGAGACTATTACCGCGTCGGGGGATATCTGCTCAAGGGCATGGATATGCGCCTCAATCGGCCCGATGTCGGCGTTGTGTGGGAATATGTTTATGGTTACATAGGCCTTCTTTCCGGCATCGTGAACTATGCTTATGGCGTCTTTCAGGGTGTCTGTTGTGAAATTGCCAGCCTTTGCGCGCAGGCTGAAGCTGGAGAGTCCAAGGTATACGGCATCGGCCCCGTAGTGCAGTGCCGCACGGAGTTTCTCCATTGAACCGGCCGGTGACAATAGTTCCGGTTGCGGCATCCCCTCGTTATTGTTGTAGTTCGGCGCTGTCGGCCAGGATCAATATGTGGTCGTTAGCGACCTGGGCATAGGCGGATTTTATGCTTATTGCCTTTGTGGCGCTGCCGGTTTTGTATTTTATCAGGCCGCTGTCTAATGTGGACATAAAGCCCGTGTGCCCTGGCAGCACACCAAATTCCCCCAGCGTGCCGGGGGCAGTCAGCTCGTCGACGGTCTCGGTGAAGGAAAAACCGTCGGGAGTGATTATCTCAAGTGTGAGTTTATCGGCCATTTCCTATCTCTGCCAACCAAGTGATCTGGCCTTTTCTTCAGCCTCTTCTATTGTGCCTACCATGTAGAAGGCCTGCTCCGGCATGTCGTCGTATTTGCCGTCTGCTATGGCGTTAAATCCCTTTATCGTGTCCGCAAGTTTTACGTATTTGCCCTGCATACCTGTGAATTTCTCGGCTACGTGAAACGGCTGGCTCAGGAAGCGCTGAACCTTACGCGCCCTTGCGACCGTTATCTTGTCGTCCTCGGAGAGTTCCTCCATGCCCAATATGGCTATGATGTCCTGAAGTTCCTTGTATCTCTGAAGAACCATCTGCACCTTTCTTGACGTGTTGTAGTGGTCTTGTCCGATTATCAACGGGTTTAGTATTCTTGAGGTGGAATCCAGCGGGTCAACGGCCGGATATATGCCAAGCTCGGAGATCTTTCTTGATAGCACGACTGTGGCGTCAAGATGAGTAAAGGCCGTGGCAACGGCCGGGTCTGTGAGATCATCGGCAGGCACGTAAATGGCCTGCATGGACGTAATGGAACCTTTCTTTGTCGTGGTGATTCGTTCTTGCAGCTCGCCCATATCTGTGGCAAGGTTTGGCTGGTAGCCAACTGCCGAAGGCATTCTTCCCAGAAGTGCCGAGACCTCGGCGCCTGCAAGCGTGAATCTGAATATGTTATCGATAAACAGGAGCACGTCCTGTCCCTGCTCTCTGAAATACTCCGAGGTGGTTAGGGCTGTTAGCGCAACGCGAAGTCTTGCCCCCGGGGGTTCGTTCATCTGGCCATATATCAGGGCCGCCTTGTTTATAACCCCTGAGTCGCACATCTCGCCATACAGGTCATTCCCTTCCCTTGTCCTTTCGCCAACGCCGGCAAACACGGACACACCGCCGTGTACCATGGCAATATTGTTAATCATCTCCATTATGATAACCGTCTTGCCTACTCCCGCCCCGCCAAACATTCCGATTTTCCCGCCCCTTACGAACGGTATCATCAGATCAAATACCTTAACGCCGGTCTCAAACACCTGAGTCGTAGGTTCCTGCTCAATAAACGCCGGGGCCTCTCTGTGGATTGACCAGTGCTCTGCCGCGTTTATCGGGCCTTTATTGTCACTTGGTTCGCCGATGACGTTCATTATTCTGCCAAGGGTATCGTTGCCTACCGGTATTGATATGGGCTGCCCCGTATCGGTTACGGCCATACCCCTGACGAGGCCGTCGGTCGAGGACATCGCTATTGTCCTTACCATACCGTCTCCAATATGGGATGCCGCCTCAAGCGTCAGACGTATTGGTGGTATGTTATGTGCCGGGTCACCCTGAGTTTCTATCTTTAGGGCATTTAATATCGCAGGGAGTTCTCCTTCAAAGGCAACGTCCACTACTGCGCCTATTACCTGCGCGACTTTCCCTGTTTTCATTTATTCAGACCTCCTCTGCCGGTATTGTTTTATCTGTCATTGGCTCAGTGCCTCGGCCCCGCCTACGATGTCCATAAGCTCGGTGGTTATTGTTGCCTGCCTGGCCTTGTTGTACTGAAGCGTTAGTTTGCTCAGCAACTCTTTCGTATTGTTATTGGCGTTTTCCATTGCAATCATCCTTGCGGCCTCCTCAGATACGCGAGACTCCAGGATTGCCCTGTATATTTGATTCTCCACGTACTTCGGCAGCAGGGTGTTTAATATTTCGGCCTCCGATGGCTCAAATAGGAATTTATCCAGAACTCCATCGCCGACATTACCAGCGCCGGCGGCGGACTGCGGCTCTACAGGCAGGAGCCTGGCCCTTTTCGGGGTCTGCACCATCACCGACTTGAACTCATTATATATTATGATAAGCTCGTCAATCGTGCCGTTGGTGTAGCTGTCTATTATCTCTTGGGCAATGCCTTGTACGTCTTCGTATTTAATGTTTTTATAGAAATCTATGTACGTCTTTCTGACGGGCACTCCAAAGCGGTGGAAATAGTCCCTGGCCTTTTTACCAATAGCCACTATAGATAGTTGTATCCCGTCGGCCTTCAATTCCTGAATCAGCCTGGCGGTCTCTTTTAATACGTTAGTGTTAAACGCGCCACATAAACCCTTGTCCGAGGTCAGGACAATCAGCTCTACAGTCTTTCTCTCTCTCAGGTTCAATAACGGATAGGACTCCCTGTCAACGGCACTGGACAGGTATGAGAGCATCTCAAAGAGTTTGTTGGAGTAGGGGCGCGCCGCAAGCATGGCGTTCTGGGCCTTTCTCAGCTTGGTCGCCGATATCATCTGCATGGCCCTGGTTATCTTGCCGGTGTTATTGACCGACGTTATCCGGGTTCTTATGTCTCTCAGGCTTGGCATTTATGTAGTCGATTTCACAAACTCTGATTTATATTCGCTTATAGCCGCGCTCATTTTTTGCTTTAATTCGTCGTCAAGGGCCTTTTTGTCAGTGATTTCTTTTAACAAGTCAGCCTTTTTTCCCCTTGCAAATTCCAGGAGGCCCTTCTCGAACTCTACCACTTGTTCAACTTGCAGGTCATCAAGGAACCCCTCACTGCCCGTATATAGAACAAGCACCTGCTCGGCAAGCGCCATTGGTACGTATTGGGATTGCTTGAGCAGCTCTACCATGCGCTTTCCTCTTGAGATCATAGCCAGAGTGGATTTATCCAGGTCAGAGCCAAACTGCGCGAAGGCGGCAAGCTCTCTGAACTGGGCAAGGCTCAACCTCAGCGTTCCTGCGACTTGTTTCATGGCCTTGGTCTGCGCGGCGCTGCCGACACGGCTTACCGAAAGCCCAACGTTTATGGCAGGCCTTATGCCCGCGTAAAACAGGTCTGGCTCAAGATAAATCTGCCCGTCGGTTATGGAGATAACATTTGTCGGTATGTATGCCGAGACGTCCCCGGCCTGTGTCTCTATAATGGGAAGGGCCGTCAGTGAGCCGCCGCCCTTTTCCTTTGACATCTTTGAGGCCCTCTCAAGCAGCCTTGAATGAAGAAAGAACACATCCCCGGGATATGCCTCGCGTCCGGGCGGGCGCCTGAGAAGCAGGGATAGCTGCCGGTACGCGGCGGCCTGTTTGCTCAGGTCGTCATATATTATCAGGGCGTGTCTGCCGGAGTCTCTGAAAAACTCTCCCATAGCACAGCCCGTGTACGGGGCCAGGTACTGAAGCGGGGCCGGCTCGCTTGCCGACGTGCATACCACTATCGTATGGGCCATTGCGCCGTGCTCCTCAAGGGTCTTTACCACACGCACCACGTTTGAGAGCTTTTGCCCTATGGCCACGTATATACAGAACACATCGCCGCCCTTTTGATTTATTATCGCGTCGACTCCGACGGCGGTCTTCCCCGTCTGGCGGTCGCCTATTATCAACTCTCTCTGCCCTCTTCCAATTGGAACCATGCTGTCAATGGCCTTCAGGCCGGTCTGAAGCGGCTCATGAACTGGTTGTCTGTCAACGATGCCGGGGGCGATTATATCAACCTTTCTTCTGTGTGGCGTATCAATAGGGCCTTTGCCGTCTATTGGTATGCCGATGGCGTTTACTACCCTGCCAAGCAGGGCCTCACCCACTGGGACTTCCATAATCCTGCCGGTACGCTTAACAATATCTTTTTCGTTGATTAACTCGGACTCCCCGAATAAGACCGCACCAACGGAGTCCTCCTCAAGGTTCAGGGCCATTCCGACAAGGTTGTTAGGGAACTCCAGCAGCTCGCCGGACATGGCGTTATCAAGGCCATAGATTTTAGCGATTCCATCGCCCACGCTCAGTACCGTGCCGATTTCGCTTACGTCAATTTTCTCCTCAAAGCCGTGTATACCCTTTTTGATCTGTTCACATATCTCTTCGGATTTTATTTCCATTTGTTCACTCCTTTGTGAGCGCTTCTTTTAAAAGCCTCAATTGGCCCTTTATGCTGTAATCTATGACCAAATTTCCCACTTTGACTTTTAGCCCGCCAATCAGGGTGGGGTCAATTATGTTTTCAACAGTTATCTCTCTGTTGATGCGTGTGCTTAAGGCATCCTTCAGACCCTGCAGTTGTTGGACGGTTAATGGCACGGAGCTGAATGCCTCGGCCTTTGCCGTTTTCATCCCCTCCCGGTACATGGCTGCCAGTATTGTTATAATCTGCGGAAGGGTTCTTATTGCCCTGGATTTTATCAGCATTGAGATGAACTTTTTTGTTATGTCCTGCAGAGCAAGGCTGCCGACTATCGCATCAAGGGCCTTTGCCCTGTCCTCGTCCTTAAAGAATGGATTTATGAAGATGGACGAGATGTGTTTTTTATCACACATGAGGCGATTGACAGCCGTCAGGTCGTTTATGATTGGCTCAAGTTTGTCTGTGCCTACGGTGGCATTTATTGATTTTGCGTATCTGACCGCTAATTTACCGCTTATCTTCAATTTGCCGTACCTATTTTCGAGATTGAATCGTCAAGGAGTTTTCCTGCAATATCGCTGTTCATGGACTTATTAATTTTCTCTGCCGCAAGCTCAACTGCCGCCGCTGCCGCCTTTTGTCTTATTAAGTCTCTGGCCTTTTTCAGTTCATAGCCGATGTTCTTTTCCGATAGCTCCGCTATGGCGGCGCTGGTCTCTTTGCCCTCTGCTATGAGGCGGTCCCGCTCAGACTCTGCCGCCGAGGTTGCCGCTTCTATTATCTTTTTTATCTCCTCGTCCTTGAGTCTCAACTGTTGTTCTATCTCGTTGAGTGCCCTCTGGGCAAGTTCTTTGGCCACTTGCGCCTCTTTCAGGGCCTTCTCAAGCAGCTCCGTCCTTTGTTTGTAATACGCGATGAGCGGTTTTTTCAGAAAATACCCTATAACCCCGACTAAGACGAGAAAGTTAACTACAAGCCAAAACCACTCTTTCAGGGACGAGCCATTCTGCGCGCTCTCGGAGGCATAGGCCGCTCCGCCTGATATGGCTATCAGTCCGGTTAAGATAATTATGAACGACTTAGTTATTTTTGATATAACCATGTGTAAGTTTCCTGACAATCTCGTCCGAGTATTTATCTATGTCGCCCCTGAGAGCGGCGGTTGCTTTATCCACCTCGCCTGAGATCTCAATGAGGGCAGAGTTGAGGCGCTTCATGGCCTCTTCATGGCTTTTGGCTATAAACTCGTGCTGCTTGTCTAGTCCTTCTTGCCTTATTTTTGCGTATATCTCTTTGGCCTTCATCTGTACCGCTGCCATTTCGCTTTTCAGCTGCTGAAGTGCCTTGTCTTTTTTCTCCATAAGGGCGTTGGCCTCGCTTAAGGAGTCGTTTTTTATGCGCTGGCGCTCTTTAATCAGCCCAAGTACCGGCTTAAACAATATGGCGTTTAATGCCACAAGCAGAATTAGAAAATTGGCAATAAGAACAAAGAACCAGCTGTTAAACTCTACCATAACCGATCAGCCCCTAACATTTGATAAACACCACAAACAACCATCGACATAATCAAAAACCACCTCTTTGTCAACCTATAATTAATAATACGGGACACCGACGCTCATAACAGTACCACAACGAAAAAATAGTTGTCAAGATAAATCTGTGCGGATCCAAATAAATTGAACTATGTGAGGATCTTTTCGGATGCCGGATCGTTGTCTGCGTCAGCCTCAATATCAGGGTGCATTTTCAGGAATTCGCTGATTCTTATGTTATTCATAGAGCACACCTCTTCATGGTATTTTGCGGTGTCCATTGAGGCGCCTCCGGTATATGGCCTCATATAGGTTGCGGTGTGGTCGAGCATTCTGTTGTATATCATTTCTCCGTCGAATCATGAGGGATAATCGATGATATGTTTTGCAAAAAACACGAACAAGTCCCTGCTGTTAAAATCTAACATGCTGTACCTGCTGAAGGTTACGATGATGCCGCCCTCGAAGGTATTCCACAACTTGACGAACACCCTCAGGAGGCGTTTATCTAGTTTGTCGATATTTTTGAGGACAACAATGCCGAAAAATGAAAACATCTCGGCCTGTATCTCGTCTTCGGGTTCGGTTGAGAGGTTTTCACAGGGTACTACGCAAAACATCTTTTTATTGAGGCCAACGTCTTCGGCCGACAGTATCTTTCCTATCATGAAGTGCGTGTAGGCCTCGTCTTCATAGGCAATGGCTATTCTTTTATTGGCATCGAACTCCCTGAAATATTTGATAAACCTTCCGTATTGCGGCGTAACCGCAAGCGACATATAGTCGGCAATCTTAAACGCGTTGGCAGGGGCAATGGCCTTAAAGGAGGTGCTTCGGCCCAGGTCCGCCATTACTGTATTTATCTCGTGGACATATTTTTGCATAAAGGAGTAGAGTTTGGCTGTGTCCATACCAGTTCCGTGGAGCCTGGCCATAAGGTGTGCCGCGGCGGCAGGGTCTTTCTCTATAATTGCCTGCGTGGCTATGAATGTTAAATAGGTTACGTAGGAGAAATTCAGATTGTTTTTATTTAACGACAACTTAACGCTGGGGTCAAGCGTATATACGGGATTTAAGGCCGTGTGCGCCAGCAGATACCCGTCGTAGAGTCCGACAAGCGCCCTTCTGATATTGATGATAAAGAGCCTGGTTATATTTAAGCTGTCTCTGCCGAACCTGAGCCATTCGCAAAACCTTGTCATCTCGGAATATACCTTTGTGGATGCGTTATAGAGATCCTTTATCTCCGGGGTCTTATCCTTAGTTTTAGAAAGGATTAATTCGATACCCTTAAACTCGGCAGCCGCAAGGTTATCGGCAAACCCCATATCTTCCGTATATCCGAAATATGGCGCCAGGACATTGAAAAAGACCTTTTTCAGTACCTTCATGGCCTCATGTAACTCATCTTTAGCTTGAGCCCCTTCCAGACTTTTTCCTTTTGTTTTTATGAATTCCAGCGTTGCCTTTTTAACGGCGTCAAGGCCGAGGCGTTTAACGGCCTGGTCTATATCCGAGACATCAAGGTCGTCCGCGCCTTTCTTTATGCCGGCCTTCATGGCTACCTCCTGCCCAAGGCCGGGGAGTTTCAGAATCAGTGATTTGAGCCTGTTTATATTGATGTTTGGCGACTCAAGCTCCGTCATCAGATGTACCATGAGACTAAACGGGTCCTTTGATATAAATCCCTTTATGGTTTCCACAGAGAATCTTACTTTTGGCTCAAACACGCGCTCTTTTACCTTCTTCAGATGTTTTGTGATAAAACCGAGACTCTCAAAGCTTTCGGTGAACTCAAGGCCCATAAAATTCGCGTCCTGCCAGGCTATATGTGCTGCCACTTCTTTTTTCTCAACACAAAATCTTACATCGGGTGTGTCGCCCTGGTCGGTAACACCTTTTTTTATCCTGCACCCGCACCTGCTTATGTCAACAATGACACCGATTGTGCCTGCCGGTATATCCTTGACGTAGTATCTCATGTGGCCCCTTTTATTCAGGGTTGGCAGCTTGAGCATTTTGCCTGGTTCTAAGGTTTTTTCAGCTTGTTTTTTAGGAGGTTCGGCTTTTTTCGGTGCTTCTTCTTTCTGTAATAAAAAATTAAACATGCCCATCTCTTTCCCTCGCTCAATATGGCCGGTCTTAGTCTCACCGGCGCTATAGCCTATATACGTATAATAAAGTTACTATTTACATAATAACATATATCTATCGGTTTTTAAATAATTATCTTTAAAATTATTATAATTGGCGTCCTTTGTCGGGGCTATACGCGAAAACGGGGATTGATTTCGGACTTCTTCTTATCTTCTTCGCCATCTTTGTCCTCCGGGGCCGTGTTCAGAAGCTCACTGCCTCTTACGTGATTCATGGAGTATACCCCTTCCTGATATTTCGAGACGTTCATTGAGACACCGTCGGTATAGGGTCTCATATATGCCGCCGTATGGTCGAGCATCTTATGGTATACCCTCTCGCCGTCGAAATATGATGGGAAATCGACGATATGTTTTCTCAGCAGCACGTATAAATCCCTGCTGTTAAAATCTACCATGCTGTATTTGCTGAAGGTTGCGATGATGCAGCCATCGAAGGAGTTCCACATCTTTACGAATACCCTCAGGAGGTTTTTATTTAATTTGTCGATATTTTTGAGGACGACTACGCTGAAAAACGAAAACATCTCCGCCTGTATCTCGTCGGTCGAGAGGTTTTCGCAGGGCACTACGCAATACATCTTTGTATTGAGGCCAATGTCCTCTGCCAAGAGTATTTTCCCTATCATGAAGTGTGTATAGGCCTCGTCTTCATAGGAGATGACAATTCTTTTAATGGTCTCCAACTCTCTGAAAGGCTTGAGAAACTTTCCATACTGTGGAATATCCTCAAGCGGCACATAGTCGGCATACTTAAACGCACCGGCAGGCGCAGGTACCTTTAAGGCGGCGCTTCGGCCTAAATCCCCCATGATTCGGTTTATCTCGCCGACATAATTTTGTACAAATGAGTTGAGTTTGCCTGAGTCCATGCCGGTTCCGTGGAGCCTGGCCATAAAGATTGCCGCGGCGCCCGGGTCTTTCTCTATGATTGCCTGCGCGGCTAAGAATGTTAAATAGGTTATGTAGGAGAAATTCAGATTTATTTTATTTAGCGACAATTTTATGTCGGGGTCAAGTGTATACACGGGGTTTAAGGCCATGTTCGCAAGGAGATACCCGTCATAGAGTCCGGCAAGGGTCTTTCTCATGTTGATGATATAGAGCCTGTTTATATTTAACACGTCTCTGCCGAAATTCAGCCGCTCACAGAACCTCGTCATCTCAGAGTATATCTTTGTGGGTGAGTTATAGAACTCCTTTATCCTTGGAATCCCTTCGCTTTTGGCTATGATTACATCAATGCCCTTGTACTCGAAGGACGCGAGGTTATCGACAAGCCCCGTGTTGTCTTTAAATCCGAAAAATGGCGCCAGGACATCGAAAAATACCTTTTTCAGGACCTTCAGGGATTCATGCAGGTCATTCTTTGGTTGGGCCGACTCCAGGGCATTTCCCTTTGCCTTTATGAATTCCACTGCAGCCTTTTTAACGGCGTCGATGCCAAGGCGTTTAACGGCATGGTCTACATCCTTTAGCTCAAGGTCTTCCTCGCTTTTTGTTATGCCGGCCTTGATGGCAACATCCGGCGCGAGGCCCGGGAGTTTTATAATCAGAGACTTAAGCTTGTTCATATCGGTGTTTTGAGACTCAAGCTCCGCTATCAGGTTTATCAGCAGGCTGAATGGGTCTTTTGCTATAAAGCCCTTAATTGTATCCTCTGAGAGCCTTCTTATCGGCCGAAACACATCCTCCTTGATTCGCTTCAGATGTTTTGAGATAAAGGCAGCGTCCTCAAAGCCTCCGCCAATCTCAAGACCCATATAATTTTCGTCCTGCCAGGCTATCTTGGCGTGTACCTCACCAGTGCCAAGCCGAAATTTAACATCAGGAAAATCGAATGGGTCCGTAGCACCTTTTTTTATCCTGCACCCACCCCTGCTTATATCGACTATAACTCCAAGTGTACCTGCCGGTACGTTGTCTACGTAGTATCTGATGTGCCCCCTGTTGTTCAGGGTTTGTGGGGTCTGGAACATCTGGCGTGGTTGGACGACAGTTTTTTTCTCTGCTTTTTTCGGCTGCTCACCCTTCTGTGACAAAAAATCAAACATTCCCATTACTATTCCTCACTTCCTGCACTAAATTATAGTACCGGCACTCCACCGGCACAATAGCCTATATACGTATAACAGTTGTACTACCTGCCTTGTTCGTATTTTAACATAATTTTTATTTGTTGTTACAAATATTTCTCATGCCGCGTGGGTCTATCAATGAAGGCCGTCTTATCAATCCGGCTTAACTGCGTACTGGCCCTCTTTGAATCTGTCAAGGAAGTGCATGCAGGCTGGATGGGCCCTTATTTTGCCCTCCAGTTCTCTGATAAAGCGTTCGGTTACGGTGTGAATGCTGTGGCGTGGGCCGCTTAATGGGGCCAGCGGGGCGCCTATTATTATTTTATAGGGTTTCCTCTGGCCTGGTGTGATAAATAACGGCAGGATCTCGGCGCCGGTTTTCTCGGCCAGAATGGCAGGCCCAAGCGGGAACAACACCTTGTGGCCTAAGAAATCGAACACCTCGTGCCTTCCCACATGTTTTTCTGTGCCGCTGCCGTCACCTGTTGCCATCACAATGCCTCCGGCCCTGAGCCACAGGAATATCGGTCTCAGAAATGATTCGGCATTTACGATTTCGGCAGGGATTTTTGCCTCATACCTGAGCCTCAGCCTGAAGGCTACCCGTCTGCCTATCCAGCTCAGGCCCTCGTCCGATGGAAGCCCAATCTGTTTCATCCTGTATCCCAGCCGCGCCAGTGCCACTAGCGGTATGTGTACCGGGCCGAAATGCCCGTGGACAAGTATCACGCCCTTTCCCTTTGCCAGCGCGGCATCAAGATTCTCAAGTCCCTCGAAATCAAGGGTCTGCTCTATCTGGCGTGTATGAAATTTGGGGAATATAAATATTATTAGGCGGTCGACATAGTGGTTTTTGAGGTAATCCCTTATGATTTCTGTCTTTTTCGCGTCGTCGATGTCCATAAATCTGGAGAGATTTTCTCTGAGCGTCTCAGTTTTCCCTTTTAACAGGGCAAAGTGAACCTCCCCCATTTTATTTAATAATCTTATGCCGGCGGCAACCGGAAGCATCTGCGTAGTCCATCTCAGCGGATACCATACGATGAGCCTGAGGATGTCCCTGACGATACCCTCTTTGGTTACCATTTTGTGAACTTTTTGAATATGCCGTCAATAAGGCCCTTAAACAAGAGATACAGCCTTCGTGGGCTTCGGTCATACACTACGATGCCTAAGGCGGACTTTAGGACGTTTGTAAATAACGCGATATAGGCAAGAGGGGAAAACGTGCCGATTTTCTTCATATACTCAAATATCAGAAACATATTTCTTACCCTGTAGTATATCTCCATGTCCTTGAGGCGGATGCTTTCTCTGCCCATGAGGCTTTTTGCGTCCTGTCTTTTTAATTTTTTATAGAACAACCCGTCTTTTATAAACACAATATTCGTATACAAGGAGGCCATGAGGCCATAGACAAAGTCGTCTCCGAGGTAGAAGAATCTCCTGTCGGGGTATCCGATTTGTTCGACGATGCGGCGGCTTATGAGCATCCCCTCAAAGGTGGCGTAGTTTTTAAACGAAAACCTGCACCTTTCTGCAAATGCCCCGTTTCTGACTGGCATCATCTTGCCCATGCTCAAGGAGAAATAGCTGTCGTCTGTGAGGACGCTGCCGTCGGCGAATTTCTTATTGGGCAGCACACAATCCCCTACTGCTGTGTATGTCAGCATGGTCTGAAGGGCCTCTGTAACCGGCTCCACATCGTCGTCCATCAGCCAGAGCCATTGGAAGCCGCGCTCATAGGCGCGCTTTACGCCCTCGTGAAACCCACCGGCGCCCCCGGTGTTTCTGTGCATTCGCACATAGTATATGTCTGTGGTTGCGGCGGCGTCCCCGGCAGTTTTATGGTATTGCACGGGTTCAGTCAATGCTTCGTGGGGAAGGTTGTCTATGAAGCCAGAGCTGAGGAGAGATTGGGGCGTTTCATCGGTTGAGGCATTGTCTATTAGATATATGGCGTCTAAGGGGACGGTCTGCCCTTTCAGCGCGTTGAGGCACTCAAGCAGGAGATCCTTCCGGTTATATGTTACCACTACCGCGCAGACTGATTGCCTTTCCACAGGGTTAGCGCCTCAGTTCCTTCAATCTCAGGAGGGCGTTGAACATTGTCTCGATATAGGGGGTGCCTGGGTTAGAGTAGTATTTCGGATAGAGAAGGTCTTCCCCCTCGCTTACGATACCCTCGGCGAGGGCCGTTTTGTATAGTTCCGTATGGGGTTCTACCCTCATTGAGTTAAACTCGAAGTGGACTCTGTCGCCCATCTGTGCCTTGGCCTTTATGAAAAACGCCATCAGGCTCAGAAATGTCCCGACATCCTGCCCTGGCGGATTTTTAAAGAAATTATAGCTTACCTCAATGCCGCTTGATGCCTTAAGCAGTTCGTATGCCCTGAGAATATCGGCTTTTGTTATATTTTTACCAAGTTTTTTCAGTACATTGTCCGAAAAACCGTCAGGCGACAGGATGATTGTCCTGCAGCCGGCGCGTTTGATTAACTCAATGAATTCCCCGTCCAGATACCTTTCACTAAACCATGCCGACCAGGTCAGCCCTTCTATGTTGCGCGTGACCAGTTCCCTGCAGATCTCCTCGGCATGTCTTTTGGGCACGTTGAACATGGAGTCGACAAAGGTTATCTCCGTAACGCCGCCGCTTTCAACCATTGCCTCAATCTCGTCGACGACGGCCGAAGGGCGCCTTAATCTTAATGACTTGCCGTTTAGAAAACCATAAATGCAATATACGCAGTTCAGGGCGCAGCCTCTTTTGGTCTCTACCCCGATGGCGTCTCTGAGCTTTGTATAGCCCCCGATATTCATATCACCTCTGTCAGGTGACTTTAAGGCATTTACGTCGACGGCCACGCCGGGGCCTGTAAAGTGCAGCTTGCCGTTTTTTCGATAATATATGGAGGGAACTTTTTCCGGGCCGGCGATATTTTCTATAAGAAGGGGAAATGTTATCTCACCCTCAAGAAATACCCCAAAGTCAATCCTCTGCTCATCATTCATAATCTCTGGGGCGAACATCGAAAACCCCGACCCACCGGCCACTATTACGGCCTTAGATACCGGTTTTATTACGTCCAGCGTGTCTTTGAGATAATTATAATAAAACACCACCTGGCGTTTATTTGTCGAGTCGATATTCCTGATGGATATTCCTATTATGTCGGGACGGAAGGCCAGGACGGCGTCTTTCAGCTCGTCAAATGGCAAGTCGCATGTGTTGAGGTCTAAGGTACTGACCTCATGGCCCTTTAACGAGGCCTTAAGGCAGGCCACCCCAAGTGGAAAGACCCGGCATTCGCCTCCGCCCAGGTAGGATTGAATGAGGAGAATTCTTATTTGCGGCCCCCAATGCTCTTTGCAAGCCGGTAGGCCTTTTGCAGGCCGATATAGAAACGCTTAACCAGGGGTTTTAACGCCCTGGCGTTTAAGACGCTGACGACGCCTGGGGCCACGAGTAACTTTAACAGGGCACTTGGGAACTTCCCCCCCTTTGAGAGCGTCATAAGGAGATTCAGATAATTAGGCTCTCTCATCGTGTAGGACTTGGCGTAAATATCCCTCTTGTCGTCCGCGATAAGGCCATCGCCCTTGGCCATGTTATAGAGCTTTGTCTCGGGATAGAGGACGAGGGAAAACGGCTGAAGGCGAAAGGGTTTTGGAATCCCGGAGATAAATCTCAGGCTCTCTATCTTGTCCTCTTCGGTCTCATAGGGGACATCAAGGATGAAGTCATAACTTGGCGGGTACATCTTGTCCTTATACTTGTTGATTATCCGTATGGCCTTCATCATTATGTCGTTTGACATGGTCTTGCGATTAAAGATGTCCTGAATCCTTGCGCTTGCACTCTCCACACCCATCTGAAGGTATACAAGGCCCGCGTCGACAAGGAGTTCCATCTTCTCTTCGGTCAATGTCAGCGGACTTGCCAGGCAGGTAAACGGCAGGTTGATTTTCTCTTTATATTCCATGCAAAACTCCTCAATGCTCTTGAGGCCGCGCGCAAAAAACGCGTCATCGGAGATCCATATGAAGCCGACATAGGGCATGTGTTCTTTTACCCACAGCAGCTCATTGATAACATGGGCAGTTGTCCTCCACCTCAGGTAACCCTTGCCGCTATAGAGGTTTTTTATTGTGTCATTGATGCAGTAGGTGCATTTGTGAGGGCAGCCTCTGCCGGTCATTGTCTGGTAGCCAATTTTCCCCAGATAGGCTGAGACTGTGCCAGCCTCAAGAAATTTTTTGGTGAGTTCATTGGTCAGCGGCTCAATGTGTCCATTGTACAAGGCATAGTGTCCGGCAAAGGAGTTAGCAACCCCCCGCGTAAAGGGGTTAGCAACCCCCTGCGTAAAGGAGTAATCCGGCATGGGGTATATGTCAAGGCCGCCGGCACTGAGGGGCCTGACGGGGTTTTTAGCTATATCGTCGTTGGATTTTTTACTCCATATATTGCCGACCGTGGAGCAGTCCCTGCCTGCCGCAATATTATTGGCAACATCAAGCATTGCCTCCTCCCCGTCGCCCACGCAGACCATGTCGGCAAACTCCAGGCACTCTTCCGGCCTTATCGTGGGATGTATACCGCCCCAGATTACCGGGACGTTCGGCAGCGAGGACTTTAATTTCTTTGTAATCTGTACGGCGCAGTCGTAGAAATTCGTCATCAGCGTGATACCGATTAAGCCGGAGCCTCTGCATATCTCAACCATCTCGTCCATAGTGTGAGGCTCGTATCTGTCCTTTCCAAAGACGATGTCATCGCCATAGGGGTCAGGCAGCATAAGCATCTGTGTCTGGTGCCCGTGGCTTTTAAGGTACGCCGATATAGTCCTCAGTCCGAAAGTGGTTATATCGGGGTACGGGCTAATGAGGGTTATATTCATAGTATTGCCATTCCTCCATTGTCAATACAAATCTAACATAAACGGCGCGTTGTTTTCAACTTTTTGAGGGGGCCGTTATTATATGGAAAATCCGGTTGCTACTTAGCGCGCGGTTAGTTTAGTATACATAAAATCTATTAATATAAGGTGAAAGGAAAACTAATGAAAAGACAAGACTTAAGAAACATTGCCATTATTGCCCACGTTGACCACGGCAAGACCACACTGGTGGATGCCATGTTCAGGCAGTCGGGTGTTTTTCGCTCGAACGAAAAGGTTCAGGAGCGCGCCATGGACAGCATTGACCTTGAAAGAGAGCGCGGTATAACCATTATGGCTAAAAACACGGCCGTCTTCTATGAGGGCGTGAAGATAAATATAGTCGACACACCGGGCCATGCCGATTTTGGCGGCGAGGTCGAGAGGACGCTGAAAATGGTCGACGGCGTGCTGCTGCTTGTTGACGCCTCGGAGGGTCCCCTTCCACAGACACGCTTCGTGCTGAAGAAGGCCCTTGAGCTTGAGCTGCCCCAGATTGTAGTGATAAATAAAATCGACCGCCCGGATGCCAGGATTCAGGCCGTACTCAACGAGGTCTACGACTTATTCATCGACCTTGATGCGGACGAAGACCAACTGGACTTCCCCGTTATCTACACCAACGCCAGGGCCGCAACGGCAGCCCTCAAGCCCGATGACAACTCCACCGACCTTAAACCCCTGTTTGAGGCCATACTGGAGAGAATTCCACCGCCGTTCGATAAAAGGGACGAAATCCTGCAGCTGCTCGTAACAAACATTGACTACAGCGACTATGTTGGTCGCCTCGCGATAGGCAGAATATTCTCCGGCACGGTAAAAGTGGGCGATTTGGTTACGGTCTTACTGGATAAAAACGAGTTATCCAAGACAAAGGTAACGTCCATGTTCGCGTTTGAGGGCCTTGATCGAATCGAGGCAAAGGAGGCATTCTCCGGGGACATCATAGCCCTTTCGGGCATTGAGGGAATCAACATAGGCGACACGGTGTCAAACTTCGAAAGCCCTATGGCGCTGCCGCGAATAAAGGTTGACGAGCCGACAATCTCAATGGTATTTTCCGTTAACACATCCCCGTTTGCGGGGAAGGAGGGAAAGTACGTCACCTCCAGGCAGCTACGCGAAAGGCTTCAGAAGGAGCTGCTCTATAATGTATCAATAAAGGTTGATTTTTCGCAGATGGACAGCTTTGAGGTAATGGGCAGAGGGGAGCTTCAGCTGGCAATCCTCATAGAGATGATGCGACGCGAGGGCTACGAACTCTCCGTATCGATGCCCACAACGATAACAAAGGAGGTAGACGGCGTCCTTCACGAGCCGATGGAGATACTGGTCATAGATGTCCCCGAGGACTATGTCGGCGTTATTACAAAACAGATAGGGATGAGAAAGGGCCGGATGTCGAAGATGCACAACAACGGATTTGGCAGGGTAAGGCTGGAGTTCAGAATCCCATCGCGTGGGCTGATAGGGTTTCGCTCGCAGTTTTTGACCGACACCAGGGGGACGGGCCTGTTAAACCACCTGTTTGACGGCTATGAGCCGTGGCAGGGGACGCTGACAAGGCGGCAGACCGGGGCGCTGATTGCCGACAGGCCAGGCAGGGCTACGGCATATGCCATTTTTCATCTACAGCCGCGCGGCACGATGATTGCGTCGGAAAACACACAGGTCTACGAGGGCATGATTGTCGGTGAAAACTCAAGGGAAAACGACATCGATGTTAATATAGTCAAGGAAAAGAAGCTGACCAACATGAGGGCCTCAGGGGCAGACGACGCCCTTTTGCTAGTTCCTCCGCGCCCTATGAACCTGGACCTGGCGCTTGAGTTTATTAAAGAAGACGAACTCGTCGAGGTAACGCCAAACTCCATTCGCATCAGGAAGAAAATCCTCCAGGCCAATAAACGCCCGAAGGCCAAACAGGTATAGGGTAAAGAAAGATTTACCCAACATTGGGAAGGATATCCTGACGTAAGCAGCACCATACCATTTGAAATGTATGATGAATCCTTAGCAATCGAAAAAGTTGCAAAGGCTAAGATAATTATTTCATATTTAACAGATAACTACTGGCAACCAAACGATGATACCAAGTGATTTCTGGATAGAGAGATTTACAAAAGAGGCGTTGCCGGTGGTTATTAAAGCCTTTTCGCCTAAGATGGTACTAATGTTTGGCTCACGAATAAAGGGAACTGCTACAGAGGACTCGGACATAGACATTATCGTGGTATCGGATTATTTCAAAGACACGGCATTTGTTAACAGAATGCCAGTATTATTAAAAAAGCTGAGATTTCCAAAACATATTGACGCCCTATGCTACACATCAGAAGAGTTCGCAACGATTAAAAATTTTTCAACCGTTGTCATAGATGCCCTGGAACATGGAAAAACGCTATAATAAGCTATAACATGTTGATAATATCACGAGCCATAAAGAGATTGCCACAACTCAAGTGGTGTGGTTTAATCTTTCTTTTCTTTCAACCCCAGGCATTGCTCATAATATCTTCTGCCAATGGTATCCACCGGTGCAATATCATACCCTTGCGGTTTTACCAGTCCAAGTTCTTTCATTTTCAGATAGTGGTTGTGCATTTTAATATATTCAGGATCGTTAAAGAATTGAGGCTTCTTCTCATTCAGTATTTTCTCGACTTCATCGACTATTGACATGGTATAACCTCCTATTCATATAAAAAATGTCTTGTATGGATAAAGCTAGGGTATCTATTTCTAATTATAAGTCCTATCATAATGTCATTATAATCTCTGATTGGAAGCCTATATTTTTCATTGTTCGAATAATCATCAATTTCTAATTTTAATTTCGTTTGTAATGTCTTAATCCCGATATGTCTACCATGCGAATGCCACGCATTGTTATTACTCAGCGAAGTTGCAATTTCTTTAGCTCTAACAATTTTTTCCTGTTCCGTAACCGGCATTCCTTTTTTATCAGGATTTGTCTTGTGAACATTCCAGTCTTTGAATTTATAGTCAACTAACCACTTTTCAAGCAACGTAACAGCTAATTCTTTAGCTTGATCACAGCTTTTTAGAAATGCTAAATCAAGTCCCTGAAAATACGAAAATTCAACTTGTGTCATATCTCCAACCCTTGATTTTTCTATTAATTCGCCCACTTTGTCTAAATATCCAAGGGCAGGCACATACCTGTTTTCTTTAATGCTAAATACTTGCGGGTCGATAGGGCCAAGGGCAGACGAGTAGTCCATATAAATTTTGTCGCCAGACATACAGAAAATCGTACCGGCAGAGAATGCAACATCTGGAATTACAAAATAGACTTCTTTATAATGGAATCTTATAATTTCTACCAATTTTTCTACTACTTCGACGCTTCCACCCTGTGTGTTGAGTAAAATGACTATTCTATCTTTAGTTTGTTCATCTTTTTTCAATTGCTCTATGGCATCTGTAAATCTTTTCACAATTCCCAATCTATGGTCAAATTCTCCATAATAAAACAAGGCGTCGGCCCCAAATATCTCTTCAATATTCGTCAAGCCATTATGTAGAACATCATACACTGTCTTGTCATATCTATCTATTATCATCGAAACACTCCGTACTTCAGGAAATGACGCAATATCATGCCAAAGGAACCAAGTTACACACCTCCATCTTGCCAAGCACCTAAAAGCTGCCCAATCATAGAATTTTGCTCAGTAACTGTGCCCCATCCTTATAAGATTATTATACATTACGTATAAATATATGTCAATCTCTCAGGCCAATAAACGCCCGAAGGCCAAACAGGTATAAGATTGAGGAACTGTATTTAGCGCTGCTTATCTTTGTCTGGAATATTTATATCCTCTTCAGATATGTATTCCAGGCCGATGGCTTCGTTGTTTATTTCTTCGGTATAGTGCATGGGGCCTTCTTCTATCGGTTGCCCTTCTGTTATTTTTTCGTATTTGTCTGTTATGGTTATACCTTTTTCCTGTGGTTCTTCTATTAACTCAGGCAGGTCGTTTTCTTTAATCACGTTGGTGTTTTCGCCTGAAATGCTGCCGTCAGCATCGCTTATCTTTTCAGGTTTAATATCCAGAGGCTCCTCATCAGCCGGTAGCTTCTTATCAGGCGGAGACTCATCTTCTAGCAGGGGTTCCTCTGCTCGTGGCGGAGTCTGCGGCTCCTCTTGTTGCGGCGCTATGTAGCCCATTTTTAACTCTACCTTGTCGAACTCTATGGTTAGGTTATACCTTTCAGATGTTGCTTCTAATTTCATGGGAAACCAGACGCCGTCGATTTTCTTCACCTTTTTATACGCAATGTGCAAACTCTCTCCCATGGGTAGCGCCATTGCATGCTCTATGGGCTTAAATGTATCGTTATCAAGGACGACTATCTGTCCCGGCCTTTTCAGATAGATTTCGCTGCCGGTGTCGGTTGCCTTCATATTCTTAGCCCTCCACCAGAATATCCCCTCCATTATACAATTAACCATCGTACGTTCTTCTTCACCCTTAAATTTGGGATTGCTATAGAAAATCCCGTCGATTAACGAGAACTGGGCCGCTGGAAAGCCCATTGAGTACATTCTTACCTCGAAATCGTTCGGCGTTATCCTGATTACGGCGTCTCCTGAGAGGTTTTTTTCGGTTGTCTTTATTTCCACCGAGGCAGACCCCTTAATCTCCGCAATACCTCTTAGCCTTTCCAACAGCACGGGCAACGTGAGTACCTCGTCTTCGGGGTATTCCTGTTTCTCAGGGGGTCCCTGCTTCCTGAGTGAGACCTGTACCGTACAGGAAACCATCAGGATAAAAACACTAAAGATTAAGAGCAGCCTTAATGGCCTCATCAATGTCCTTTACTCCTATAAGTTTTATTTCCGGTTTAATATTCGCGTTAAGCCTGCTAAGGTTGGATTCTGGCAGTATTACCTCCCGAAACCCTATCTTGGCCCCCTCCTTAATCCTTGCCTCGGCGTGAGACACCCCCCTGATTTCCCCGGAAAGGCCCACCTCGCCAAACACAAACACATGCTCCCTTATGGGCAGCTCCTTAAATGACGACGCTATCGTTGCCACTATCCCCAGGTCAAAGGCCGGTTCGGTTATCTTCAACCCTCCGACTACGTTGAGAAATGTGTCCATCCCGCCCAGGTGCAGCCCACCAGTTTTCTCCAGTACCGCTATCAGGAGATTCACCCTGTTGGCGTCAACCCCGATGGTCGCGCGCCGTGGGACACCAAACGTGGACTGCGATACCAGGGCCTGAAGCTCCACCATAATCGGGCGCGTCCCCTCTACCGTCGCCACTACCGTTGTTCCGGCAACGTTTTGCGGCCTCTCAGATAAAAACAGCTCCGAAGGGTTTGTTATCTCAGCCAGTCCGCCGTCTCTCATTTCAAATACTCCTATTTCATTCGTCGAGCCGAAACGGTTCTTTACCGCCCGAAGTATCCTGTAGGCGTGCCCTCTGTCACCCTCGAAATACAACACCGTATCTACGATATGCTCAAGTACGCGCGGACCTGCGATGGCCCCCTCTTTTGTTACATGCCCAACAAGAAATACGGGGGTTTCAGATTTCTTTGCAAAGAGCATCAGCTTCAGGGCACATTCCCTTACCTGCCCCACCGACCCCGGGGCCGATGGAATCTCCTGCGTGAACACCGTCTGAATCGAATCTATAACTATAATAGAGGGCTTCATGCGTTTTACGTGGTCAAAGATATTCTCCATGCATGTCTCAGAAAGGACGTTTACCGACTCTCCGATGATGTTTAACCGATTTGCCCTGAGTCTGATCTGCTTCAGAGACTCCTCGCCGGAGACATAGAGGGCCGGATTTTTTAATTCAGGATTCGCCGCGTACAGGCTTGAGAGCATCTGAAGGACGAGTGTGGATTTGCCAATGCCGGGGTCTCCGCCAATTAATATAAGCGACCCGGAGACAACCCCACCGCCAAGCACCCGGTTGAGTTCCTCTATGCCGGTGCTCAGCCGGTCTTCGCTGTCGAGGGTTATTTCGGCAAGAGACTGGGGGACGGAGGCGCCGCTGTCTTTTTTAATTGCCTTTATCCTGTCTTGTTTTTCCTCGACAAAGCTGTTCCACGCGCCGCAGTCCGGGCACTTGCCAAGCCACTTTGGCGATGTGGCCCCGCAGGATTGGCACTCGAAAATCGTTTTAACCTTCACGCGCGAAGTATCCCCATACCTTTACCAATATGATAGGCGCCTTTGATGGCGGCCTCTACGGTTAGTTTAGCCTTTTGGACTGACTCAAGGCAAGAATGCCCAAGTGCGAGATTTGCCGTGATGGCCGCCGAAAACACGCAGCCCGTCCCGTGGTAGCTGCCGGCGTATGAGCGGCCCTCAATCATTATGAAATCAGTGCCGTCATAGTACGTGTCCGTACATGTGCCTGTTGCCGGTTGCGTGAGATGCCCGCCGGTTATTACTACCACCTCACACCCCATGCCGTGGATGATTTTAGCGGCCTCCATTACGTCTGCATCTGTTTTTACCGTGATGCCGCAAAAGAGCGCGGCCTCAGAAATATTGGGCGTAAATACCTTTGTCAGGAGAAGCAGGCCTTTTTTTATAACCGCGCCCGCCTCCATGTCGAGCATCTCCTTCCCCGAA
>PEAC01000062.1 GCA_002753305.1 Nitrospirae bacterium MYbin6 | reverse complement strand
AATATCTTTAAGCGCCATCCAGGCAGGATTGTTATTACCGCTCCAGACAGGGCAAACCAACTACCCCTCTTCCCCGACTAACCGCCACTGAATTTTTCGGGGGAACTCCTGGAACTTAAGCCCTGCCAAGCCAAAATGGAAATGTATCCGTTAATAATCATAGCCCATATCCGGGAGAGATGCCTTGCCATTATTTTTAGGCCGTCATCCTTATCCATTGTTTAACCGTCTGTGTACCCTGTCTCTGGCAGTAGCTCTAAAAAGGAGGCGGGGCGGGAACACTGTAAGACGGATTAAAAATGCCGCCCTTGTGTTTTGTCCACCCCGTTGTACAAATGCCAGAGATTCTGGATTAAGGCACGCTGTTATGTCTTTAGAGACTGTTCAGATATTACTTCATCTCACAAAGTAAAATATACGTATTTGCAAGACCTCCACAGTCGACACGAGCTTGGGTTTTTTTGATCCTTTTGTATATTTCTCCCTTTGGAGATACGTATGCAACCGGCAGGTCTTCAAAGTATTTCTCTCCTCTTTTCCCAACTATTGCACGCACTAATATGTCTTTAATCTCCCAGTCATACTGCATGCCGGGATTAGTCTTGCAAAGATATTTACCATTTATCGTAAGCCTAATAAAATAGTCATCATCATCAAACCCCAGATAAAATCGCATCTTCACATATGAGCCGCTCTTGATTCCCTTAGGAAGTTCCTTAAACTCGTAGGCATATATTCCACAGTCAAATAGCAACGTTGGGGAATATGGACCTTTGTCAATAGTAATTATTTTACCTACTCCTTCATAAAGGTACATGTCCAAGTTTTTTATCGACTTTGTCATGCTTTGAGACGGCTCCATTTGAACATATATAAAATACAACGCATTAAAAAACTTGTCCCCAACTGCATAGTCACCATTTTCCCTGAGTGTCCACGAATCGCAAACAATCCCATATACGTCTATAGCCTTCTTCTCGTTAGTCATTTCATCCTCCATGTAAATGCGTATTAGTCTGATTTATTATACATAAGTATAGATAGATATTTCTTATGTATTGCTTTATAACTCACAAAGAACTATCAGCATATCAGGTATTTATTTCTTCAGCTTAGCCTGTTCTTGCTTTCTCTTAATGGCCTTTATCATATTCTTCCTGATCAACTGCAGAAATGGGGATTGTTTATATAGCGGAACGCCCGTCCCATTTTTCACGGTTTGGGTAGATCCTGCATCCAGCAAGGCCTCCGGTATTAACTCTTTTTTCATGTACTCTCTGACTCGCCTCATGGCAGCATCTCCATATTTCTTGTATATACTTTGTAAGAACAGCGAAATGAATGCACCCGCCTTATTCTTATTCTCCAAAGATTCTGCGTGTGTAATTATCATAGATGCAAGTGCCTCATAGTAACTATCCGCCATACTTTTGTTCTCCATCGTTAGTAACCTCCTTTTTTGTTATCAAGATAGTGATGTATTTATTTTATTTGTGTTTCTCCTTATACATCGTTGCGAAAGTCAGTTTCTTCTCAACGGGGTCAATCCTGTACGCAATATGAATAACCCCATCTTTTTGTGGTACCTTATAGAGGATCGATTCAAATTTCTTCTTCGCAGCTATTGGCTGAAACTCAACATTGCCTGATTTAACCGCTTGCTCACGATACTGATGTATCTTGGCAAAATCCTCCTTTGTAAGAGGTACATTTCCCCTTTGCGTCTCGCTAATTCTGTATGATTCCCTTACTGTGTCGCCGTGTGCCATTTTTTCTTTGGTGAATTGAGCCTTTACATCGTCGGAGCCATGCTTCATCATCGCATGTTCCATATTAAGCTGAGAGGCCTCGGTTTTATATCCATCAATTGATAGCGATGGGTTTTCTCTTTTAGCCCTATTTTTCACCACCAGCGCCTCTTCGGCACTTACGGCCCCAGTACCGGCTTTCTTTGATAGCTTTTCTGCCTCGGTCTTGAAATAAAAACCGTTTCTCACTATTGAATCGTACATACTGCGAAGTCTTTTTCTTGTTTTGCCATCTCTCATTACTTTTTCAATTATTGCCCTTTGAGCTGGCGGCATATCTCTAAGACTCGAATTGCCTTTCTTCAGGCTGAAAACAGCCGCAGCAATCGCGACACCTGTATCACCACCGGGAAGTTCCTCTCCGGCATATTTCATCAGCATATCCAATGTGACATCCACTGCTATGTTCGCGCCAAGAGATCCCATAAATGCAGATATAGTCTTCACTATCCCTATTGCGTCTACAGGATTTCCTGCCGGGTCAGGTTCTAACGTTTCATATTCTTCCATAAAATCATGATCTTCTTCAGTCCACTCAGATAGTGGTTTTCTCAGTATTTCCATCGCTCTTTGTTCTTTATCGATGCTATCAGGTTTGGCATCGCCACCCGTTGAATCTTTGACCGCTGCCGTGCCTCCGGCGCCTTTTTCCATCTTGCAGCCAGGCTTTCTTCCCTGAAATTTCCCGTGTTCGTCCTTTATGTAACATGTCTCAGGCATATGCTCATCTCCTTTTGATTTTCGTTAATTACTCTTACTGCCCTATATATATAGTAAAAATTCGCATAAATGTACTCTAAACCCAGCATACAAGCCATTCTCCTATTCGCATGGGATTCATAAAGTGTTATTTTCTCCGAAAAATGCTACATTATTGTATCTATGCTACATTATTGTAGTATGTGGTTTGAGTTGCGAGGACGTAAGTATATGATATTACTATGTAATAAAATATACAGTTTTATTGCTGTCATAATATGTCACTTTTTGCCGTATGTAGTAAACGCCATATATAATAGTATATATATAATTATTACTTATTGTTATATATAGATATATCATAATACTATTATGATAATCATGTGTTACAAATATGCTATTTTCTTGTTTGACATCTGCGACGGTCTGCAGTGGGGGCTGGGGTGTTTAGAGACTTCTGCTCAGCGGACGCCTTACTTGTCTTACAAGTCTCTCCAATTTAATGCTGACTGCTGAACTCCCATAAAGCCGGGCAAGGCCAAAAATAGACAACATAATAAAGAGAGAATAACCTTGCCATTAGGAGGGTGTTGCTTAAACTATGGTTAGTAGAGGCGGTACTACTTCAACGGAATTCGGGACACCCTCGGAACTGAAATACGTGTAATAAGACCCTCTTTGGCATAAATATAATGGCTTCCGTTGATGCGCTTGAGTTCCCAGCCATGTTCTTCAAGAAGACGGCAAAGAACCTTTCCGCTTATGCCCTTCAAACAGCTATCTCCAACACCTTATCTTTCCCTGATATCACAACGTCTTTAATGTCCACTGATAAGCAACCCTCTACGGCCTCGTAAATGTTTTTTAGCAATTCATCAAAAGAATCCCCTTGTGTCGCGCAACCCGGAATTGCCGGTACTTCAGCCCAATAGCCGCCTTCCTCCGCCTCATGGACTACTACTTTTAGCTTCATAGTTACCCCTCTTTTTTTTTATTAATATTTGAATTCATTATACACGCCATTATAACCTATTCTGATAATGGTGGTAAAATGGCCTTGCCATTCATTCACATATCCTGAGTTTTTCGAAGGAGGGGACTGTTTATTAATGGCATCCCTGATACATGACAGCGCTTTTACTGAAAAATAACGTTCGCTGCAAAACGTGCAGGTATTATAAAATTATGTTAGAATATCGTGACTAACATCACAAGGAGGTAGGGACTATGCCAAAAATAGGAGTGGATTTAAACAGGTATATCTTAGAAGAAGAGAGAAAATATCCAAGCGCCACTGGCTCTCTGTCCATAGCGCTTATGGCTATTGAGACGGCAACAAAGATTATTGCCTCGCACGTTCGAATGGCCGGACTTGCAGAGATATTCGGAAAGGCTATGAAGACAAACATTCAGGGCGAGGAGGTTCAGAAACTCGACGAATTTGCCAACAACGTTCTTATCAGAATATTGTCAGACAGCGGGCAATTTTACGCCATAGCATCCGAGGAACTCGACGAGGTAATCTACCCCGAATTAGGACACAACGGCACATATATCGTCGCCTTTGACCCCCTTGACGGCTCAAGCAACATCGAAGTTAACGTCAGCATCGGGACGATTTTCTCCATTTACAGAAAAAATACCGGCACCCCGGAGGATTTCCTCCAGGGCGGGGACAAGCAGATTGCTGCCGGATATGTTATCTATGGCTCATCGTCGGTCTTTGTCTATACCACGGGGACGGGTCTGAACGGTTTTACGCTTGACCCTTCGGTTGGACTGTTTTTATTGTCTCACAAGGACATGAAGATACCCGAGAGCGGGAAGATTTATTCGGTAAACGACTCCAACTCAAAGGGCTGGGACAAGCGGATAAGAGATTACTTTGACTCCCTGAAAGACGAGGGTTACACGGCCAGATTCAGCGGCACTATGGTTGCTGACGTCCACAGGACGCTCCTGAAGGGAGGGGTTTTTGCCTATCCCGCAGACGCCAAGAGTAAAAAAGGGAAGTTGCGCATGCTCTATGAGGTGCTGCCAATGGCAATGATAGTTGAGCAGGCCGGAGGCATGGCAACCGAAGGCAAAGGCGACCTGCTGCAGGCCAAACCCGATGAGATACACTCAAGGACGCCGGTGTTTTTAGGCAGCCGCAAGGAGGTCGTGCAGTTTATGAATACTCAATTTATGAATGTGTGATAAATATGAACGCGCGGGGGCCTGGGCCTATACCCTGGGCCTATACGCCGACTTGCGGGCGGCTCTGCACCACATAGTACCGCCCGTGGGCATATGCCCCTTCAATGTCTTGCGGGCAGCCAAAGGCGCTCTCCACTATTACGCCAATGTCCCTTATTTTTGACAATATATCGTTTCTGAATTGCTCGTCCCTGAGGAGCGGCATAGTCGAGTAATCAGGCAATACCTCCCTCGGCGCCCTCATCGTAATCGAATCGTAAAGCCCCGCTCCGGCGAACCCCGACAGGTCTTCTACGTTGGAGTCGGACCGAAATATCAGGCCCTCTCCATAGAGGGCAATGCCCTTGCTTGGGTAGCTGGCAACTTTTGGGGTGGCGGCGTCTTTCTTACACGTAAAACTCAGCGCGCGCCCCGGGTGGTTTCCTACCAGGGTCTCTCCCAGGCCGGGGACTACCTCGGCAAAGACCTCGTCCGTCGCGCCCGTAACCGGATTAACCGTATGGATTACGAAGGCGTATTCGGCGTTGACTATCTCCTGGATAAGCACTGCCATTGAGATGCCGGCGTGGGGATTTCCGGCAAAGTTTTTTACGCGGCTCAGGTACGCGCGTTCATTCCAGAGTGAGGCCCATACCTGTTTTATACGCTCTGCAACCAGCGGGGTGTCAGACGCCGAATATGAAATTCCGGCATCGGCCATAACCCCTTCCAGTGCGGCAATGAATTCATCTGGTATTGTCAACTGCCCTATGAGCGCGCGCAGCTGCGTGAGCGACTCCGGCGTTACATTGTTCAGCAGACTTTTGTACTGCGCGTCTATATCGGGGTTCATGCCTAGCACACACTCCAATGTCCCGAATGGGACTACCACGGAGGGCGGCAGATTTATCCACTCCGGCACCTTGCCCCGAAGGGCGGCAAGGTTGTTGGACTTGCCGCCGGCAACCTGGCGGTTAAATTCTTTCATGGGAAGCGCAAAGTTTGTAAACTTAAAATGTGCCGATTGTAAGACATACTTGCTGTCTGTTGCCTTTTTATCGGATGCCGCCGGCGCTGATGTCTCTGTAAAGGCGACATCGCCCGATTGGGTTATCGCCAGTGCTGCGTAGCGGCCCGACATGGCCCTGAGTGAGTCTAAGGTGGCCGCGTCATAGCATGTGGCAAAGAGTATGCGCGCGTTTCTTGCCCTCACCGCTACGTGAGACACTATATCTGTCATGTCTGGCGATATTACGGCCGTTACCCCGGAGGGGATTTCCTCGTCGCCCGATACCTTGCCCGCCACTATAACGGTTGACGTATCATAGGCCTTATCCTGAATCTCATAGAGCGTATCGACGGCAACGACCCTTCCCATGGCCTCAAACGGGCTTACCACCTGCCAGATCCCAAGGTTATATTCCTTTCTGAGTACCTGGTTAAGGCGCTTTAACAAAAGCGAAAGGACAAATGGGGGCTGTCCGCGAAGCAACTCCTCAGTAAATAGATTAATTGTCCAGGGGGCGGCATTGAAGGCCTTGCCAAGAAGCTCGGCCTTTGCCTGGAATGTCTCATAATACCACTCAACGCAAGCGCCGAGGATTCGCTCAAGCCGCTCTATGGCGCTGACAAGGTTCAGCACCCAGTCAGAAGCGCCCTGCGGAGGGAGTCCTCTCAGGTGGGCAACGCAGAGGCGGAGTTCTTCACTCTCCGGCGTGATGCTCCCGGCTGCCAGAACGGCTAAATCTACCAGCATTGTCTTGTCCGGATGTTGGAAACGTTCTGCCAACAGGCGGATGAACTCGACAAGTGAGAGGTCCAGTAGCAGCATCTCCCTTGCCCTGTGCAGGTCTCTTTCATTGGTTAAAATCTGCCTGAGCCTTGTCCGAACCCATGTTGATGCGGCAAAGAGGTCTTTTATCTTACCAGGGTCTGACGCGTCCCTGTTTTGTCCTATGAAATGAAGGGCATTTTTAATCTCTTCGTCAAATAAATGAGAAGAGTTCCTCAGGGCACGTTCCAGGTCGGTTGAGGAGTGGACGGACTTCAATGTCTTTAAATAATTTCCAAAATCGTAAATGAGGGCGTCTTTAAGGTGGTGGACGAAGTCCGGGTGTGAGCGAATCGGCCGTTCAAAGCCCCGAAGGCGCTCCTCCGTTACCCCTCCGGCATTCAGCACGTGGTAGAACCTGCCGCGGTCGCCGTTGCTATGCAGGAAGGCCAGGTAGGCCTCGCAGATTACCACGTCGTCGGCAGTGGTGTTGTTGTGGAGCTTCTGATGCCACTCCTCAAGGAAGTGCCCGGAGACTTCTTTTATCTTGTTGCGGTGCATTATCTGGAGGATCTCATCCCTGATGCGCTGCCCATCCCCGCCCGGCCCCATTGTCATCAGCATAAGCGGAATGAACGGCCGTACATGCGGGGTATTAAGATAGATCTCCGTAAGCTTCAGTGTCAGGCGGTCTTCGGCATGGCTTAACTCACGCGGCTGGGTGTTGTAGTTTCTCTGCCAGTCAAGCTGCCTGATGGCGGAGTAGCGAAGCCACACTGTCAGAAGCGCAAAAGCGCCCACATCACCGCCCATGCGCTCACACAGCCCGTAACACAGATTAAACCTGTGCATAAGCGTCCAGGAGTTGTTGCCCATTTCGGCATTTATAATTTCATCGGCATAGGCATTTAAATATTCATCGGCAATCTTCCCCTGCTGGGGCGCTATGGGGACGTAGAAATTTTGTCCGTTATTCTTGAGCCACTGCCCCGTATTTGGCTGGTGCAGGACAAATGTGAAATAAGGCGGCGCTGACGCTGCCGAAAACTCAAGGTGGAGGTGTCCATAACCCGCGGCGAAATCAATTGGGGAATCTACGGCTATGCTATGGCGTGTTGAGCCATCCGGCGTGGGCACTTCATCTGTTAATGTTAACCAGCGCCCGCCTCTCATGGGGGACACCCCCCAGTGCAGCATTACCGGCGGGGTTAAGCTGGTGTATAAATCAACTGTGTAGTGGGCGTCTGTACCTGTTATGGCAACATACAGGCACTGTCCCTTGTCAAATGTATGATTTAATTCATGGATGCTGCCGGCAATTGAAGGCAACGCAGCAGGTGGCTCCGGCTGAGGCGCCGCTTTAGTGTTGAACTCTATCCGGTAGTTTTTTCCGTTGTTGTTGTCCCAGCGTTTCTCCGCGGGGAAAAACAGGACAAACTCCAGGGCGTTAAACGGCAGGTCTTCACTAAGGGCAAACGTAAGCGTAGAGACAGACGGGCCTGTGGGTGTAAAGGGCGTTTGTGCCGCTGCCGCCCCAGCCGGTTTAGTACCTTCCGGTTGAAAAGACACGGGAGGCATCAGCCATTTCGTGGATCTCTCCGCGCACACACCCCAGTGCAGGATGCACGGGCTGCCTCCATGTTTAGAGCCAGAGCCAGCCTCCGCAGACAACTGCAGGGACAGCGCCCCGCCGCTATCGGAGGCGCGAATTCTCAGGCCTCGTTTTAATTTAAGTTCGTAGTTATTATTCATAAATAATTATTTCCCGAGGGGCTGCCCCGAATATGGCAACTATGTTTTATCGGGTTACCAGGGGTGATGCCGCGCGTCAGGTTTTTTCTTTGATGATGGCGATGAACTTCTCGTGGTACGATATGAGTGCCACTCTGGCCTCGTCACTAATCCCTTTGTCTTTATCAAGGAGGGAAAGGACTTGTTGTCCTTCGGAGTCGATGTGGCTGACGAGTTCATCTTTAATAATGTGCATCTTTTCCAGTTTGTCGACGAGGGAGTTTACATCCCTGACGAAAGTCCTGATAAGAAAAACGTCATTGTCGCGTAATAAGAGCCGTTTTTTTACGTCCCCTGTGAGGATTCCGTTCATATCTTTCAGCAGCCGGTTAAACGGGCTTAGAATCCTGTATACAAAAAATATGATCAACAAAATCGCGGCTATCCCATAACTCAGAAAAACGGAGGCAAAGGCGATAGCGCCCTGATGCGACATGGCCGTGTCTGCGCCTTGAACCGGGCCGGAATATTTCTTTAAGATAACGGCTACGACAATAACCAAAAGCACTGTTACACCAATTATAACCCCTATCAGGAGGTTTAACCTCTTTGCAAATATGGAGCGCTGCCGTTGAGGAGAACTGCCGCTTAAGCCTTCTTCTTCCATGATTATTAGTATAACATTAAACTAATCAATTAATAAAGCAGAAATATGGCAACGCCAAAGTTATTTTATTAATCTGCCATCAGAGGCTAAACCAGTGGCGCTGCCGCATGTATCTCACTATCGCGCGGGGCCGATGATGGCCTCGATTTTCTCGAAGTCCGCACCAATCACATATTTGCCGTTTATGATTAAGTATGGTGTTACGTTAGCGGAAAGTTTATTCGCAAGATCCTTATGTTCTTTAATGATTTTATCGACTTTATCATCTTTACAAACCGGAGGCTTGACTTTGTCATACTTGCCGGCCATAACGTCTAAAAAAGCCTGTGGGCTGTTCTTAGAACATAGAATGAATTTGATCTTAGCGGTTGCGTCCGGATGCATTTGCTCGGCTGGCAGGAAAAACACGTACCGTGTGACATCCTGGCGTTTATTAATATAATCGTTAAACTTTCGGCTGAATGGACAATCGGGGTCCTCAAACTCAATAACGGTGTGTTTGCCGATGCCGATACGAACGGCGTTGTCGGTTGGAATTTTGCCCTGCTGCTGTGGTTTTCCAGGTTGTTCGGCACTCGCTAAAACCGGAACAATGGCAAACGCTATCGTAATCAGGCATATAACTATTTTTCTATACATTACAGTGAATCCTCCTTAAGAGATATATTTCAGACAGCTATACCGGTTACAGTATATAAATAATATGAGTTTAGTCAATAAAGCCGTAAATCTATTATGGAGTTTGCCTGAACTCCTTCCATGCAAAATAGCCGATGCTGGCGGCAGCAATGGCCAGCTGCACGGCAATAAGCGTATAGCGCAGCGAGAAAATCCCGCCCTTTGAAATAGATAAAAGTACCTTTATGCCCATCACATGAAGCAAAACACCGATAGGAAGCATTAAAAAAAACACGGCAAGCCCACCGATAAAACCCGTCAGCAGGCCATAGCCTATAACCTTAGCGATTTTTTTCCTTAAGACAGATTCCACAATTTTTAATATAGTATTTAACGGCAAATTAAGTCAATCCTTTAAAGCCCCCCCACATCAAGCCCCCGTCAAACCCATATAAATTTCTCTGTTGCGGTAACCGCTTGCTTAAATCTATAATTACCCTATGAGACACAATTGTGCCATAACCGCGGCTTAATAATTATGGAACGAATTAAACGTCTGGCAGGAAACGTGGGCCTGCTGATTGTTGCCGTACTAATCACATTGGCAATAGTGGAGATTGCCCTTCGCTTTACGCCTTTTAATAAACAACTTGAGATCTTTGAATTGAAAGGCTACCTAACCGGCGACAATGCCTCCATCTACGACATTGTGAAAAACTACCCCCCCGCGACATTCAATTTCTACGAGATGCCATACACCGTATGGTCTAATGAACTCGGTTGTTACGATAGCCCCTATAAAGGCGAAAAGGACTACGTACTGATAGTGGGGGACAGTTTTACCTGGGGGTTTACGCCTTATGAGAGACTCTTTCCACGCCTTATAGAGACCTACACCGGGACAAGGGTACTGAAATGCGGGGTAATGGGCTACGGTACTAGGAAGGAGTTAATGAAAATAAAAAAAGTTACGCAGGAGGTCATGAAAAAGTCAAATAACAAGCCGGCCCTCATCATAACGGCCTATTTTATCGGAAACGATTTGGTCGATGACCTGCACTTTTACAACAAGACCGCAAGAAAGGATGCAAACTCACCCGCGCAGCCTTCATTCTTACGCCGTATAAGAAGGCCTAACACCATGGTCTACAAACACTCCGCCATATACCGCCTTCATGAGTTCATCATGGACAACAACAAGCTGTATCGCCGTCTAAAACTCAGGCTTGGCTTTCACGGTGAGTACGAACTGCCGTTTTTATCCCCAGAGAAATATCCGATGCTCGGTAAGGCATGGGAAATAAACCTTGAAAATATCAAACAGATGCAGTTAGAGGCCGACGCACTGGGGGCAAAATTCGTAATCGTCCTTATCCCGACACGGGAACAGGTATATACGTTTCTGCGCCCATATGACCTCAACTGGGTCAAACCAAACGAGATTCTCACAGAGTTTTTAAAAAAAACAGGGATTATGTACCTTGACCTCACCCCGATATTCACGAAATATGCCGACCAGACCCCTCGCGAATCGCTCAACTCACAAAGAGACCTCTACTGGCGCCATGACAGACACCTGAACTTAAAAGGACACAGACTCATGGCCATTTCCATTGTCAAATACCTACTCGAAAACGGCCTGCTCTACACAGAATACCCTGCCTTTGTAAAACAAACCCTCACACATGACATAAATCAGATAAACCTCAACCAATAGATTTTTAAAACTATTTAATTTATTTCAATAACCGCGGCACACATGGCTATAAATGTTAGTTGCGGGCAGTACATGTGCTATGTTACAATCCATCGTCATGGAAGAGACCGGTGTAGTGAAAAGCATAGACGGGGTTACTGCTACCGTGCTTGTGCAAAAGACTAAGACATGCGAAGGCTGCAAGGAAAGCCAATCATGTGGGATTGCCGGTAACGGCGAAGACCAGTCGCAAACAGTGGAAATCGCCGCACTCAACATAGCCGGTGCAAGGGTTGGCCAAACGGTCAGGGTAGTGGCAAAGTCCTACACCTATGTCAAGGGGACGCTGCTTGTCTATGGCCTTCCGGCCGTAGCCCTGCTCCTGGGCGCTATTGCCGGTAAATATATGCTTGCCGACATGTTTAAGTCCTCAAACCCTGAGATACTCTCCGCATTCGGAGGGTTTTCCGCATTCCTTGTCTCTTTTATAATTTTAAAATTAATTTCCCGAAGACTTGAGAGAAAGACCGAAAATACGCCCGTAATCGAACATATTATCGAACAATGAACTCTAAATATAAACATAAGGGGGAACTATGGATAGTATTGAAGTTGAAAAAGTTCGCAACGTAGCTATTTTAGGGCACAGCGGCTGTGGAAAGACCACGCTTACCGAGGCAATTCTGTTTAATGCCGGCGCAATAACACGAATGGGCAGCGTTATGGACGGCAACACGGTGACGGATTTCGACACCGAGGAGATTGACCGCAAGGTGACGATTAACGCCGCCGTAGCCACTTGCGATTGGTCAGGCTACAGGCTGAATCTGATTGACACACCAGGATTTATCAACTTTATGGAAGACACCAGGGGCTGCCTGAGAATTGCCGACGGCGCGGTGGTCGTCGTAAGCGCCGTTGACGGGGCGCGGGCCGAGACACAGAAGCTCTGGAAATACGCCGACGAATACTCCGTCCCGCGTATCGTTTTCGTCAACGAAATGGACAAGGAAAACGCCAACTTTCAACAGACCATCGAGCAGGTGGAAAAGCTCTTCTCCATGGACGCCATCCCGCTCTATATACCAATGGGCGAAGGCCTGGAGTTTAAGGGTGTGGTGGATATTTTAAATTCCAAGGCATATGTCACAAAAAGCGGCAAGTCCGAGGAGCAGGAAATCCCACCGGATATGGCGGACGCTTACGAAAATTACAGAAAAAAACTGGTAGAAAAGATAGCGGAACTTGATGACACGCTGCTTGAGAAATACCTCGAGACCGGGGAGCTTACACAAGAGGAGATAACAACGGGAATTCGCCACGGGGTCTGCACAAGGGAATTTATCAGCGTTGCGTGCGGGTCAGCCGACAAGAATCTCGCCATCACTCAGCTTATGCAGGCCATAACCACGTGCCTGTCCTCACCCGTAGATAAGTTTAACGCCGTATCGGTTACTGCAAAAAATACAAAGGATGGCTCGGAGGTAAAGCTTCCCCCGGTAAATAACGCTCAACTGGCGATGTACGTATTTAAGACAATTGCCGACCCATATGCCGGAAGGCTGACAATATTCAGGATATTTTCCGGTACGCTGCGCCCGGACGCCACGCTCTTAAACACCACGCATGGGGCAAAAGAACGAGTAGGGCAGATATTTCACATGCTCGGCAAAAAACAAATTCCGGCAAAGGCGCTGGGACCGGGTGAAATCGGCGTCGTTGCAAAACTAAAAGAGACCCTGACCGGAGATACCCTTACCGACGAGGCACATCCCGTGGTGTTTCCCTCTGTCAGGTTTGCCGAGCCTATTATATCCTATGCCATAGAGCCAAAGACCAAAGGGGACGAGGATAAAGTCAGCACCGGACTTCATAAAATTCTCGACGAAGACCCTACGATTAAGTTCCACAGGGACCCGGAAACCAACGAGATGATAATCTCCGGCATGGGACAGGTGCATATAGAGGTAACGCTGCATAAACTAAAGAGAAAATTCGGAGTCGACGTCGAGATGAAGACCCCGAAAATCCCATACAGAGAGACCATTCGAAGCACTGCCAGCGTCCAGGGCAAGTACAAGAAACAATCCGGTGGCAAGGGCCAGTACGGCGACTGCTGGATAACGGTGGAGCCGCTGGAAAAAGGCGGAGGATTCGAGTTTGTAGATAAAGTCGTCGGTGGGTCTATCCCGCGCCAGTACATCCCCGCGGTTGAAAAGGGCATCATAGACAAGATGAAAAGCGGCATTCTGGCCGGATACCCGCTCGTAGATGTCAAGGTTTCCCTCTATGACGGGTCGTACCATGCCGTGGATTCCTCTGAAATGGCCTTTAAGATAGCCGGCTCAATGGCTATTAAAAAGGGGGTCATAGCGGCCAATCCCGTCCTGCTTGAGCCGGTTATGAAGATGGAGGTAATAGTGCCGGACGACAATCTTGGCGCCGTCATAGGCGACCTGAACTCGAGGCGCGGCAAGGTGCAAGGCGTGGAGTCCCAGGCAGGCGGCAGCCAGAAGATTGCCGCAACCGTTCCAATGTCCGAAATACTCACCTATGCCAACCAGCTGCACAGCATAACCAGCGGCAGGGGGCTATATTCCATGGAGTTTTCAAATTACGAAGACGTGCCGCACCAGATAGCGCAAAAGATAATCGCACTGGCCAAAAAAGAAGAAGAAGAGGAATAGCGACAGTTACTGCTCTGCGTGGGCAGCCCCCACCACTGGCTGCCTGCGCAGATTATCATCCTACGGCGTCTAAGTGCCTCAATCGAAACCTGGCCCCAAGTGCCGCTGCAATCTCCCTGCATTTTTCTATGTCCACACCAGATGTGCCAACTACCGTTGCCGTAACCTCGGGGATGAAGTCCTTCGCCCCGGAGATGAACTCAAGCACCGCCTCGTATGCACCCTCAAAGGGGGGGCGTGAGAGGCTTTCATATGTGCCCGCGTCATGGGCATTGAGGCTTATGGAGATGGAATCGACAAGGCCCGCCAGCTCGGGCAGGATGTTTCTCTTATGGATTAGGGCGGCAAGGCCGTTGGTGTTTACCCTTACCCTGCCGCCCTTGTCTTTTATGTAGCGCGCGACGTTTTTCACCGTGTCAATGCGTGTGAGAGGCTCGCCGTAACCACAAAATACCACTTCGTCAAACGCGGCGGGGTCGCCGATGGATTCGATTATTTCCACATCCGATGGCTCGCGGCTTAGTCTGAGGTTATGTCCCTTTACGAAGTCCGTTTGATAACGCACACAAAATGTGCACACGTTGGTGCAGCGGTTTGTGATGTTCAGGTAGAGGGAATTCCTGATTTTATATGTGATTTGCCCTTCCTTATATGCCGGGGCAAGGCCAAAGAGCCTGTTGGCGTTTAAGGTAGTGATTCTATCGATGTCCTCATAGGAGACACCTCGTATCTCCGCGATAGTCCGGGCCGTGTGGATGACATATGCCGGTTCGTTTCGCCTGCCGCGGTATGGTGTGGGGGCAAGATATGGGGCATCTGTCTCAACGAGGAGGTAGTCGTCGGGGATGGATGCGGCAATTGCCCTCAGTGCCACGGCGTTTTTAAAGGTTACCGTGCCGGAGAGAGAAATATAAAGTCCTGAGGACATGACGGCCGCGGCCATTTTCTCGTCCCCTGAGAAGCAGTGCAAGACGCCGCTTGAGACGTTTTCATCCCTGATTATGGATACCACGTCATCCGAGGCCTCCCTGCTATGAATAATGACCGGCAGGTTTGTCTCCTTCGCCAGCTCAATGTGCCTGATAAAGACCTCCCGCTGCACATCAACCGGGCTGTGTTTGTAGTGGTAGTCCAGGCCGGTCTCGCCGATGGCGACGACCTTTTTATTTGACGCGAGGGACTTTATCTGGCGGTATATTTCAGGGGTAAAGAGTTTTGCGTCATGGGGGTGGATGCCAATGGCGGCATACACGCAGTTATAGCGCTCCGTAAGGGCTACGGCCTTGTCGATGCTCTCGGGAGAGGAGCCAATGGTCAGCATTTTCACCACACCAGCCGCTTGTGCCCTATTGATGGCCTCATCAATATCGGCGTCGAATGGGGACATCTCCAGGTGGCAGTGCGTGTCAATCATTGCAGCTCAACAGGGGGCCTGGGATGAAGTATCTGGTAGAACTTCAAGAGGGTGATTGCGGCGAAAGACATAAACAGGCCTGTTGAGAACAATGAGGCTGCCACCCCAATATAGTGCAACTGGGTATAGAGCATGTTTGTCAGGCTTACGGTAATCCCAAGGGCAGCGAGGAAAAAAAATAACACTATGGAATTGCTGAAGTTGTCTTTCATGGTACGGTAACTTTTTTTCATAGCCATAACAGGGTTGACGTCTTCGTTCATGATAATTATAAAGGTAAGCATGAAGGCAAAACATACCGGCAGGGCAGGGAGGATAAGCAGCATAAGGCCGATTGTCAGGAAGATCAGAATCAACAAAGCCCCCGGTACAATCGTGCCGATTTTACTCAGTGCCGCCAGGTAGCCGTTAAAAATGTTGCATGTCCCTGTGTTGACGGCATCTATTGCCATAGCGATGGTAACGCAGTGCGTGAAGGCCTGTAAGAAGTAACTAAAGACGCTTATGGCAAAGAGCCGCGGCATAAGAGGCTTGATTGCCATGATGGCCTTTTCGGGGTTGGTTTCGTCAAGAGAGGCAAGGTCGTTGCCCATTAAGATGCTTGTAGCGATTAGTACAATCAAAGAGGCAATAATTGTGGGCGCTATAATGATAATATTCTTTTTTATAGTGTTGATGCCTTCAATAATAATAATTCCAAATTCCATAGTTGGTTGTATGTTGTACGATAACATGGATGTCCCTGTGAATTCAAGTGGTGTGCTTGACAGTGGTGTGCCATAATGGAGCAACTCAGAGCAGCCCCGACTCCCTGAGATATTTCCCAAAGAGCTCTAATCCCTCCATGTGCCTCCCCGTAAGGTCATAAGAGATAGTGCGCCAATAGGAAACCAGTGTCTGCGTGGAGAACAGCTTTGTGTACGGGCAATTTCCGGCAATCAGGTTAAGCGACGAAAGCGCCTCTGCCTTTGCCGCGTCAAGCGCCGCCCGCAGTCTCTCGGTTGAGCCGCTTTCGCGGCGGCTTATCCATAGGGCAAAGACAAACGGTACTCCCGTGTGCTCATACCACAGTGAGCCAAGGTCATAGGCATATAGGCCGATATTTTCAACTGCGGCGGCCTCGATGAGGGCATTGTCCCCTATCAGCAGGTACGCGGGGTATTGTCCTATGCCCTCCGTCAGCGGCGCATGTGAGGTCTTTATCTCAATGTCAAGATTGTAAAACTTACGCAGGACTATTTGCAGCAGGCCGGTTGATGTCTCGGCCTGATATGAACTCAGAATGGTCTTACCACCAAGTGCCTTTATCTCTACGCGGCTAAACAGTATAATGCTCATAATGCGGCCAAATGAGCTTATCGAGTGGCCCTCTATGAGATTATATAATTGCGGGTTTCTCAGGTACTCGATGGACGACGAAGGCCCGGCGTCGATAAGCCCCTCTCTTAACAGGGCGTTTATCTCTGATGGTACACCTTCGGTGAATTCATATTTCATATCGGGATTGGCCGCGGCACACTGCATCTGAAGGCAATGGAATATCGGATAGAGATTCGCGAAGTTTATCCTGCCTATCTTTAACAACAGCTATCCCTTTATGACACCCAGGGGTTTGAGCATGGCGACTTTCCTCGAAATCCCCGCGTTGTGGACGATTTCTACTACGTTTGATACGTCCTTGTATGCCTCGGGCATCTCCTCGGCCAGGGTTGTCTTACCGGCCGTCATTACGGAAATCCCCTTGTCCTGCAGTTCACGCCAAATCGCTCTGCCCTTAGCCGCCTTAATCGCCTTGTGCCTTGACATGATGCGCCCCGCTCCGTGGCAGGTCGAGCCGAAGGTCTCAGACATTGCGGCCTCCGTACCGGTTAGCACATAGGAGGCCCTGCCCATGTCGCCAGGAATCAGCACCGGCTGCCCGATATGTTTATACGAGTCGGGAAGCTCAGGGTGCCCCTTGGCAAACGCCCGTGTGGCGCCCTTTCTATGGACTACAAGGGATCTCTTTTTTCCGGCAACCGTGTGATGTTCTACTTTTGCGATATTATGCGCTACGTCATAGACGAGGCTCATGCCCAGATCTCTTGGGGAGGCGCCCAGCGCCTTTGCAAACACCTCCATTGTCCGGTGCATGATCAGCTGCCTGTTGGCCCAGGCGTAGTTGGCTGCCCCTTTCATGGCGGAAAAGTATAGCTCTGCCTCCGGGCTGTTAAACGGCGCTGCCGCCAGTTCCTTGTCATATAGCCTTATGCCGTACTTGTGCGACGCCTTCTCCATTGTAGACAAATAATCGGTACATACCTGGTGTCCTAGCCCGCGTGAGCCTGTATGTATCATCACGGTTATCTGTCCCTTAAACAGGCCAAAGGCGGTGGCGGCGGCTTCGTCAAATATCTCGCTGACGTACTGTATCTCAAGAAAATGATTGCCTGAGCCAAGCGTACCCTGCTGATTTTTACCGCGCTGCAGCGCCTTGTCGCTTATTGCCGCAGGGTCGGCCCCTTCGATACAGCCGCCGGATTCGGTCTTATCAAGATCATCTGCCGAGCCATAGCCCTGTTCGACTGCCCAGCGCGCCCCTCTTTGGATTATCCTGCGCTCGTCATCAAGCGACAGCGAAATGGCCCCCTTTGAGCCGACGCCTGACGGTATGCCGTTATATAGGACCCCGACGAGGTCCTTCATCCTCTGCAGCACCTCACCCCTGGTGAGATTGCTCCTGAGGAGCCTCACGCCTCAATTAATGTCATAGCCCACGCCGCCTGGGGAAATCACCCCATCGTTTACGTCAAAGGCGGCAACACCCCCTATTGGAAACCCATAGCCGGTATGAATGTCGGGCATTGCCATTGATACACCGGCAATCCCGGGCAGTGTGGCAACGTTTGACACCTGCTCTATGGCCTGGTCCTCAAGGTGCCGCTCAAGTGCCGCGTCTACATATATAATACCCGGCACTAACATGCCCTCCTTTGCGCTGACAGGTACTTCCAGCCTGTTTTCGTCTATCCTGATGGTCTTCCCCACGCTTATCCCCTCCTTTCGATGTCAATTATTCAAATCTTATACCTTAACGGCATCGGCATCAGCCATACCTGTTCTGTTATTTTATAACAATAGTAGTATTAATTTATAGCGTCGATATAATATAATAATAGTCTATGCGGGTAACTCTGGATCTTAGAATGTATATTTTGTTTCGTATATAGCAAGGAGAGTAGCTGAAATGGGGATACAGTTAATCGACAAAGGTACACCAGACATACCAGAAGACCTGAGATGCCTTCCGTGTCTTTCGCTTTTGAAGGACGAGGATTTCTCAGACATCGCCGAAAGTGTCGAGATCAGGAGGTTATGTAAGCACGAGATCCTGTTTCTTGAGTCCGAACCGTTGAAATCCACCTTTATTGTAAAGGCCGGCTCGGTGAAGATATACAAGACCACAGGCAGTGGCAAGGAATTGATTATTAAGATCCTGTGGCCTGGCGACTACTATTGTTATCCACCCCTTAAAGACGACTCCGCCAATATACTAAACGCAATGGCCTTTACCGATTCGACTGTTTTATTGATCCCTTCGGATAAATTCAAGGCGCTGCTTAACACAAAGGTGGGCGATGTGGGTCTCAATATCGTTGCCGGACTGTGTGAAAAGATAAGCATTCTGTCAGATAAACTCGACGACATTGCCTTTAAAAGTGTCCAGGAGAGGATCCTCAAGACCCTGTACGCATTGTCTGACGGCCTGCCCGTCATTGACGGCACGGTTACTGTGTCTATCAACCATCAGGAGCTTGCCGCCCTTGTCGGAACCGCCCGTGAGGTAGTATCGAGGATTGTCGGCAGCCTTAAAGAAAAGAAAATCATATTGGACTCACGTACGAAAAATTTTAAAATAAATAAAAAGACGCTTCTCAAATACATAAAGAGCGCATCGCCTCCACAAGCCCAGGCCTGCTGCGGCATTAGAGGCAAGACAAAGTAAAGTTAAACATATGGAGGCAGAATGAGATATGTAGGTCTTGACGCCGGCTCTGTCAGTGTCAAAATTGTCGTTATGGACGAAAACGGCAGTGTTGTTGACAGCTTATATGAAAGGCACAAGGGCCATTCCATAAGTGTTGCCTATAAGAACCTCGCCAATATGGACTTAAACGGCGTGTCGATTTCTATTACCGGCACTGCTGGAAAGACGATTGCCGGGATATTGGGTCTAAGGCATACAAACGAGCTTGCCGCCCAGTCGTGTGCCGCGAAGAAACTCTTCCCTTCAGTTAACACGATAATAGAGATGGGGGGTGAGGACTCGAAATTCATAATCCTTGATGCCGGCGGCATAAGGGATTTCTCCATGAACTCGGTTTGCGCAGCCGGCACTGGTTCATTTCTGGACCAGCAGGCCGAAAGGCTGCGTCTCTCAATAGAGGAGTTTGGCGAGATGGCCATCCTGACAAAGAACCCTCCGCGCATTGCCGGCAGGTGCAGCGTGTTTGCCAAGAGCGACATGATACACCTCCAGCAAATCGCAACCCCGGTTGAGGACATCGTTGCGGGGCTTTGCTTTGCCGTTGCAAGGAATTTCAAGGGCACGATTATCAAGGGACGGGCCGTGATTCCCGATGTGATGTTTCAGGGTGGCGTGGCCCTGAATAAGGGCATGGTAAGGGCCTTCAGGGAGGTGTTCCAGCTTGAGAACCTTATCGTACCCGAAAAGTGCGAGATGATGGTAGCCATTGGCTCCGTTCTAAAAGACAAGGATGAGGCCGTTGTGCAACATCCCGACATCTCTCTCATCGACAAATACCTCAGGTCGGCCAAATACGCCGAAGCAGGGCGGCCACCACTGGTAACCGAAGGCGATGGTTTTATGCAGCGCCATGTAAGGGCGGCCCATCCCGTTACCCCGATAGAGCCTCCGGAGGAGGGCGTTTCATGTCTTTCGCAAGACAATATGAAAATCAGCGCCTACATGGGTGTGGATATCGGCTCGATAAGCACAAATCTTGCTGTCATAGATAAAGAAGGAAATCTGCTCGCGCGGCGCTACCTGATGACCGCCGGAAGGCCTATAGAGGCCGTAATGGGCGGGCTTGCCGATATGGAGAAGGAGATTGCCGGGCGCCTTGAGATAGCCGGTGTCGGCACTACCGGTTCGGGCAGATACATGATAGCGGACTTCATCGGGGCCGACATCGTAAAAAACGAAATCACCGCCCAGGCCACTGCCGCGATTTCCATTGACGGCACCGTCGATACGATTTTTGAGATAGGCGGCCAGGACTCAAAGTATATATCTATTGAAGACGGCGTCATCACGGACTTCGAGATGAACAAGGCCTGTGCCGCAGGTACGGGTTCGTTCCTGGAGGAGCAGGCCGAGAAACTCAGCGTCTCTATAAAAGAAGAATTTGCCAGTGAGTCGTTCTCCTCGTGCCAGCCCTGTAATCTGGGTGAGCGCTGTACGGTGTTTATGGAAAACTCACTGATGGCAAATATCCAGCGCGGGGCGCAGAAAAACGACCTCCTCGCGGGGCTTTCATATTCAATCGTTGAAAATTATATAAACAGGGTCGTGGCTGGCAAAAAAATCGGCAACCGGATTTTTTTCCAGGGCGGTACGGCATATAACAAGGCCGTTGTGGCAGCATTTGAGAAGTTCACCGGGCAGACGATAACAGTCCCGCCTAATCACGACGTTACCGGGGCTATTGGAATGGCCCTGATTGCCAGAGACGCGACGCACGCCGGGACGCCTTCGGCCTTTAAGGGTTTCTCGATAACCCAGAGGCCCTATTCGGTCTCCTCGTTTGAGTGTAAGAGCTGCTCCAACGTGTGCGAGATAAACCGCGTTACGATAGAGGGCGAGAAGCGAAAACTCTTCTACGGCGGCAGGTGTGAAAAATATGACATCAAAGAGAAATCCGACCTTGAGGACTTTTTTGCCATCAGAGAAGAACTCCTCTGGAAGGGTTATACTCCGGCACAATTGCCATCCTCAAACGGCAACGGCAGGCCGATACTTGGCGTTCCATATATTTTTCTGTTCCACGAATACCTGCCATTTTGGACAACACTCCTTAACAAGCTGGGCTTTGGGCTTGTGGTGTCGCCTAAGACGAACCGCCAGGTAGTGAATCTTGGCCTTGAGACAGTACTCTCCGAGTCGTGTTTCCCGGTGAAGGTAGCCCACGGGCATGTCAAATGGCTACTTGAACAGGGCATTGAAAACGTATTTCTGCCGTCATTTGTAAACGTAAACACCCCTGGCGAAGATTTTCACGCCAAAGGCTCCCCGTGTCCGTATACCCAGACAATGCCATACCTGTCGAAGGCGGCCTTTAAGCACATGCGCCTGATTAAACCAATAATAGATTTCACGCGCGGCGACGCCTTCATGGCAAAACAGTTAAAACAGGCCTTCAAGAGATTTTCCCTGTCTTCCAAGTCAATAAAAAAGGCGATAAAAGACGCGAAAAACGCACAGGAAGAGTTTTACATAGAGATGCAGGAACGCGGCACACAGGTACTACTGGGGCTTGCCGAGAAGACCATAGTTATCATAGGCAGGCCGTATAATTCATTTGACGGCGGCGTCAATCTCCAGATACCGAAAAAACTGGCCTCATTGAACGTCCTTTCCATCCCAATGGACATGCTCCCGCTTGCGAAAGTAGACATAAGTGACCGCTGGAGCGAGATGTACTGGCGAAGCGGGCAGAGAATCATCAAGGCGGCCCGGTTCATCAAGGACAACCCATATCTCTATGCCATATATATCGGGAACTTTAACTGCGGGCCGGACTCCTTTATATTAAAATATTTTAAGGACGAACTTGGAGATAAGCCATTTTTGCACCTTGAGATAGATGAACACAGTGCCGATGCCGGTGCGATAACGCGCTGTGAGGCATTTTTAGACAGCATA
>PEAC01000061.1 GCA_002753305.1 Nitrospirae bacterium MYbin6 | reverse complement strand
TATGACAATAATGTAGTTACAATAAAACTGAACGGCCAGGGCCATTGCCATATGCAAGGCGCCACGCCTGTATCTGGCATTGAAAAGATGGTAAAGCCCAAGAATAAGCCAGACCTCGGCAAAAATCACAGTGGAATAGTACCTGCACTGCCGGACATGCAGGATAAACAACTCTGAGGAAATAAAAAATAGCATGGCAATTATGGCCGTTTCGTGGCTTCCATACATTGTAAAGACTAATCGGGCAAATAAAACCACACCGAGAAAACCAGCAACGGCAAAAGGCAGACGAGCCGCGGCGGTTGACTTGCCTAAAAGAGAGAAGGATGCGGCCGCGACATACTCTTTAAGCCACGGCGACCATATCCAGACCTGTTTTTCATTTGAGTCTGCGCTGGTAGCTGTGTAGGCTATCAGATTTTTACCGTCCACGACAACCTTTGGCAGTCCGTATTTAATTACGTTTCCGGCTAAAAGGGCAGTTTCGGCCTCGTCGTTCCATAAAAGGCGTCCGTCGAGATTATAAAACAATACAAAAGCGGTAAACATTATGGCAACAGTATATATTATGACGGATAAACGGCGGGCGGCTATGCCATATCTTGCCGAAGCCGTCAAGTCCGGTCTTTCTTACGCACCGCAGCCGCTTTCCACAATGGCAGAATCAGCCTGATTGCGCGCTCAAACAACAGGTAGTCCATTGACCAGTTTATTACCACCATCAGGCGGTTGCGAAAGCCTATCAGATTTATAAGATGGACAACCAGCCAGAGCATCCAGGCAATAAAACCGGTAAACGTTCTTTTCCCTATTTGGGCAACTGCCGCGTTGCGCCCGATTGTGACCATAGAGCCCTTGTCTTTATAGACATAGGGCCGCGTGGGTTTGCCCTTCAGCTTATGGAGGATGTTCTTAGCGGCGTGCACGCCCTGGGAAACGGCAACCGGGGCCGTCCGTGGCAGCTGCCTCCTGCCGTCTTCCATTGCCGAGAGGTCTCCGATGACAGAGACCTCTTCGTGTCCTTCTACCTCAAGTGTGGGAAGCACCTTGAGAAGTCCGTTTCTCGTTGCGGTAAGCCCCCAAGTCCCGGTAATCGAGTCCGCGCAGATGCCGGCGGTCCAGACGACGGTCTCCGTGGGCAGCACGTTTTTATCTTTTATATGGACGGTATGAGGGGTTACCTTATCTACGAACGTCTCAAGCATGACATTGACCTTCATGCGGTTTAATCTGTTGAGGGCATAATCGCGGAGCCTTTTGGGGAACGTCAGCAGTATGCCGTTGGCCGCCTCTATGAGGATTACGCTTACGTAGTCAAAGTCGATAGAGGGATAGTCCTTTTTAAGCGGGCCGTGGATTAGCTCGGCCAGTGCTCCGGCAAATTCCACACCCGTGGGGCCGCCCCCCACTATGGTAAACGTGATGAGCTGCTGTTTTCTCTCATCGTCTATTTTTCTGGTGGCATACTCGAAACAACGCAATATGTGATTTCTCAGGGCTATGCCCTGCTCAAGGGTCTTCAGTTGAAATGAGTGCTCAGCCGCGCCCGGTGTGTCAAAAAACTGAGTGGTGCTTCCGGTTGCAAGGATAAGATAATCGTACGATATGGCATAGTCAGCGCTATAGACAATGCGCTTGTCTAAGTTAATCCTTTCAATTTCCGCGAGGACGAATTTGACGTTCGGGTATTTCCGTAAAATACTCCGTATAGGATAGGCAATGTCCTCCGGCTCAAGCTCCGCCGCCGCTACCTGATACAACAGCGGTAAAAACGTATGATAGTTATTTCTGTCGACAAGTATAACGTCAACGGGTTGGTTGGCCAGTGTCCTGGCTGCCCAAAGTCCGCTGAACCCCCCTCCGGCTATAACTACACGCGCCCTGGCGGCTGATCTTTTGTCAGCCGCGGCAAAGTCTTTCATCCCGGTATTATATCAATTAGTGTTTTATTTTTCCACCCCTATTATGATATACTTATAGCGTATAAATGCGTTTATAAATATAAATTACAATAGAGGTCAGCAAAAATGAGAAGAATAGCTGTTAAAGAGACTTACAAAGACGGGCAGGTGATAATAAAAGAAGGTGGCTACGGCGAAGGCACTTATTTAATAATCTCCGGCAAGGTCAGGATTACCAAAAAAGTGGACAACGAAAACCTGGACATAGCCCTGTTGGAAAAAGGCGACTATTTTGGCGAGATGAGTTTCCTGGACAGACTTCCACGTTCGGCCTCCGCAACTGCCGTTGGGGACGTGCAGCTTGGGTTGATAGACAAGGATTTCCTTGATGAGGAAATAAACAAGACATCGGAAGAATTTCGCCACATACTATATACCGTGGCCGAACGGCTGCGAAAGACATCCTCTTTGGTAGTCAAACTGATTGTTGAAAATCATAATCTGAAGAAACAACAGTAATTGCGCATGTCCCAAAAGGAGACTAAAGCAGACAGCACAAATGGCGCATGTTTGAGATAAACGGCGGACAGTTCAATAAAGGCAAAGGCGGGCTGTGAAATTATAATCATACAATGTCATAACAGGTCTCAAAGGCGTTACCCATGGAGGTGGCCGTTGCAAGCGCGTATCCGGTATAGTAACGGTATCGGGTGCTGGCGTGTTTGAAGGCTCCAAAATAAAGAAACTTATAGCACAGCTTAATGAGGCTAAGACAGAGAGCGCTCAGACACAGGCTGCCACTGAGCTGTTAACTTACGGCAGGAGTGCCTATACACGCGTAATTGATGCCTTTCGTAACAGAAAACTCCATCAGCCAAGGGCTAAGCTAATCCTCTTTAAGTTGTGCGACGCCAGTTATCTGCAAGACGTGTTGCAGCTTATCGGCGAGCCATACGAGGAAATTCGCAGGACGGCAAAGGAACTCATTCTGAAAGTTTACAGAGAGTCCGCCGCCCAACCGTTGCTTGATTACCTGAAAAGCCCCGACAGCAACTACAGAATGGCAGCCGCCGACCTATTGTGTACGTTGAAAAGCCATGCCTGTGTCCCTAAGCTTACGACGATGTTCAGTGAAAGCGACAGCGAGCTGAAGAAACATATAATAAGGATATTAGGAGAGACCGGCGGCCCAGGCGTCTCAAGATTGTTAGTTACCGCGCTGGCCGACAACTCGCTCTCTCTGCGCATCCAGGCGGTGCGGGCGCTGGCCGTGTTAAAAGACCCGGAGAGCGTTACCCCTCTAACTCAGCTGCTGACAGAGGAGGACACACTCTTAAAGCGTGCCTTGCTTGACGCCCTTGCTGCGATAGCTGATAAGAGGGCGGCCCCTATGGTGCTTAATCTGTTAAAGGACATTGATCTTGTCATCAGGCAAAAGGCCACCGAATGCGTCATACAACTTGCGGATGCCACCATCGTCCCCGATGTCATCAAACTGATGAGAGATAAGGACGTAAACGTAAGGCGATGTGCCGTGGATGTACTGAACAATCTCAGAGACCCGGCCACGGCGGACACCCTTGTAAATGCCATGAAGGACTCCGACTGGTGGGTACGTCAGATAGCGACGGACGCGCTTGCAGAGGTAAAGGGCGAGAACATCGTCAAGTTTTTCATCGCTATGTTAAAGGACTCCTCGGACGTAAACATAAGGCGGTGCGCCGTGGAGTTTTTCAATAAGGTGGCAGATGCTACGGCTTTGGCGCCCCTGATAGGCGCCTTAAAAGACGCCGATTGGTGGGTGAGGGAAAAGGCTGTCACCGCCCTTGGCGCGTTAAAGGACAAGCGCGCGATTGCTGCCCTTTCCGGTGTGCTTGGCGACAGCGAAATAAAGTGGGTTATCCCTTCGGCGCTTGCCTCAATAGGCGGGCCGGAAGTCGTCCAACCCCTCCTGAGCCTCCTTTCTGACAACGAAAAACGCGTCAGGGTGGGCGCGATAAAGGCCATTGGAAAGCTGAAAAACCCTGAAACTGTCTCCCAGTTAAAAGAAATGCTCGAGGACAAAGAAGACGAAGTGCGCCAGGAGGCGGTCAACGCCCTGAAGGACATAACAGGCAGGGTCTTTAAGCCCGGCGATGGAAAGAATCAGCAACAGCAGCAACAGGAGCCGGCCCTTAAGACAATGATGGGATATGTGCTGCCTGAGGGGTCTATCCAGACTGAGGCAATCCTTGTCCTGGACTTGTGCAACTCCACGGGTATTGCCAACAAGTATGGCGACCAGTTTGCCCTGAATCTCACAAAGAAACTGACAGACACGGCACGCCCAATAGCGACAAAAGAGGGTTGCCGCTTTATAAAAAGCACCGGCGACGGGTTTCTGATAACATTCCCAAAGGTTCCCAACGCGGTTCGTTTTTCCTTCACCCTTATGAAAGAAATAGCCGTTCACAACAAGACCGTAGACGAGTCCGCTGAGATTCAGCTGCGCTTTGCCATAAACCAGGGCGAGACGAGAATAGACGCCAAAGGGGACAGGCTTGGGGTTGCCACCAACATGACGTTTCGCGTTGAGGGCGTCAAGGGTGAGAACTTAATTTCCTTAGAAGGTGGAATGAAAAAAGAGGAACTGCCATTAGTCAACCGCGTCTTAGTAACGGAAAATGCCGTCGAAGAGGCCGCCAAAATGGAAGGTATCAAGACCAGGCTTGTAGGGCTGTTCGAGTTGAAAGGAATCAGCGGCCTTCACAGGATATACCTGGTGGCAAACACCCAATAGCAGCCGCCCCACATTGAATATCACCACATCACATTGAATATCACACTGCCCTGCCGTTGTGCCGTGCCTCAGATTGCCTTAAACGGCTCCACAGCTCGTTGATTCTTACGTTACTGTTGCGAAGCTTATCGGAGAGTACTGCCGCGAGGTTCTTGTATAGTTTCAGGCAGAGTACCGGCTCGGAGTTTCTGAGGATAACGTCGCTGATGGCGATGGTAACACAGTCAGATTCGGCCTTTGCGGCGGCAAACCTTGGGGAGGCGTCCATGACCGCCATCTCGCCAAAGCACTCTCCCGCCTTAAGCACGGCCAGCAGGGTTTCCTCCTCGTTGTTTTCAAACACCTTGGTAATTCTGACCGAGCCGGAGACTATAATAAACATCTTTGTGCCTATATCACCTTCGTTAAATATACCGGCATCTTTTTTATATGTCTTGTATGTGCTTATGGAGATTATTTTAAGCAGCTCCTCGGTCGTAAAATCGGAAAAGAAGGTGTACTTTTTTTTCAGTGTGTCGGCGAGGACTCTTTTGTCATAGTTTCTGACGCTGGAGATGTCCTGTGTTCGTTCCATATCCATCTGGCTGGCATACATATCGAGGCTATCGGCGAATTCGCTTGCGGACTGGCAGCGCAGTTCCTTATTCTTGGCAAGTGCCTTAGAGACGAGTTTGCCTAGCGCTGCGTCGAGGCGTGGATTTGCATTGTGTAGCGGGGTTGGGTCGGCATTAAGTATTTTATCCATGAGCATGGGGATTGATTCGGCGGTAAAGGGCTTTCTACCCGACAGCAATTCGTAGGCGAGCACACCAAGGGAAAATATGTCAGTTTGCCTGTCAAGGGCAAGTCCATTGATCTGCTCTGGCGACATATAGGCCGGAGTCCCAAGAAGCCCGCCCTGTGCGGCTTGCCCCTCGGAAGACGACGTGAGCATGGCTATGCCGAAGTCCATGATCTTGATACTGGAGTTTTTTAGTAACATAATATTGGCCGGTTTGATGTCCCTGTGAATGACGCCGCGCTGGTGGGCATAGTGCAGGGTGCGCGCAGTGTCGATGATGATTCTGAGTTTCTCGGAAAGCGGCGTCTCAGCATCTTCGGCAATGGCGGCCTTCAGTGTAATGCCCTCTACGTACTCAAGCACAAGATAGTGGATGCCGTTGTCTTCGCCGACATCGTAGATATGGGCTATGTTGGGATGGGACAGTTTGCCGGCAATTCTGGCCTCATGGTAAAAATGCCCGATGAGTTCGTTACGTTTCTGTTGAGATTCGATATTTTCCATTTTGATGGCCTTTATAGCGACAATTCTATCGATTATAGTGTCATTGGCTCGATAAACCATCCCCATGGCACCTTCACCGAGGATGCCAAGAATTTCATATCTGCCCATCTTTGCAAGCATACCGTGGATATTATAAATCAACTATACGATATAAAAATAGGTTCTCAGCATATACTGTGGACAACAACACATGCACAGTGGCGGCAATTATACTGCAAGTGTTAAATATATACTTTTAATTTTAGCATAAAATACCTTAATATTAAATGTTAGTTGTATAATGCTGAACAATCTGATATAATGTATGCGTGAAAACGTGGATAAAGCGTGAAGGCGTAGGCAGAGATGAAGGTTAATATGAGAATAATGGCTGGCGGCCAGACGGACAAGGGCATGAAGAGGCCCAAGAATGAGGACAACTTTGCCATTGAACATGAGGCGGGGTTGTTTGTAGTAGCAGATGGTGTAGGGGGTTCCGCGTGCGGTGAGGTAGCAAGCAAAATGGCTGTCGAGATTATCGGCGGCTATTTCAAAAACGGAGAAAAGACGAAATTCGAGCCAAATAATGAGTACCTCGACAAATACTCATACACAACCAACGCGGTGTCCTCGGCCATTAAACAAGCCAACAAACAGATATACAACGCCGCAAAGGGCAATCCCAAACTAAGCGGCATGGCAACAACAATAGTAGCCGCGGCCATAAGCGGAGACAGGCTCAGCATCGCCCACGCCGGAGACAGCAGGCTCTATCTCATCAGGGGCAACACAATAGAACAACTCACAGACGACCACTCCCTCATAGCGGAACAAATCCGCAAAGGTATGATGACAAAAGAAGAGGCCCACGAAGTCGGCATGAGAAACGTTATCACGCAGTCATTAGGCTATAACCCGGATATAGAAGTCGACCTTGACGAGATGACCGTTTATGGCGGTGACGTATTACTGTTGTGTTCGGACGGGCTTTACACGATGGTGCCTGATACGGCAATCCTGCACACGGTTAAATCCTCCAGTGACCCCAAACAGGTGTGCGCGAGGCTCATAGATTTGGCAAATAAAAAGGGAGGCAGGGACAATATAACAGTGATTGTTGCGTATCTTTATAAGAAAACGATTTTTTCATTTATACATGATTTTATAAAATGGACAAGGAGGTAAGGAATGGCTAAGATTTTGCTGAAATTTAAAGAGGCTGCCCTGAAAGAGATACCACTGGACAAGGAGGTCATAACCATTGGCAGAAAGGCAACTAACGATATACATGTAGACAACCTTGCTGTATCAGGATCGCACGCGAGGATATTCAAGAAGGGAGACCAATTCTATATCGAAGACCTGAGCAGCCTTAACGGTACATTTGTAAACGGCAAAAAGGTGTCAGTCAGTGCCCTCAACGACGCCGACGTTATAATAATTGGTAAACATTCGCTGAGTTTCGTCTCCGAGGCGCCGCCTAAAAAGCAGGCTGAGCACTCCAAGGACAAGGATATGATGGACGAAACCATTATGATAGACGCAAAACTAAAGGATGAGATTCTTGCCAGGGCGCCAAAGTCCGATGTCGGCAAACCAGAACAAAAAGACGTGTTGGGGGGCTTTGTCGTCATAGAAGGCTCAACGGAAAAAAGGGAATACGAGGTCACCGACAGAATCAGCACAATCGGCAAAGACCCAAATTCGCTGATTAAACTCAAGGGACTCTTTGCGACCAAAGTAGCCGCTCTGATAAACAGGAAAAAAGACTGCTATACGATTAGTTCATCAACCGGCGGCAAAGGAATAAAGGTCAATGGCAAGGATGTCGAAGGCCAGTACAAACTCCAGGAAGGGGACCTGGTTGAAGTAGCGGGCCTTAAATTGCAGTTTTATATAAAAGAAGATTAAAGAGGCGCCGAACCTGAATAAATAAATAGCCTTCGGGATCTCTCAGGATTTTCCCTGCTTTGACAAAATCAATAAGAATTTGCTACACTCCTGCTGATTGGGCAACAATACCCTGTTTTAGAGACTGGTTAAAAGGCGGAGGTTTGAAGTGGCGAAAATAGACGCGTTTTTTAAATTAATGAATGAACAAGGCGCTTCCGATTTGCACATGGTTGCGGGGTCTCAGCCTATCTTACGTATCCGCGGTGAGATGGAACGTGTAAAGTACAAAGAACTGGACAACGATGAACTTAAGGCAATGCTATACGAAATAGCCCCCGAGGAGAAGATCAAGGTGTACGAGGAAACCGGAGACGTGGATTTCGCGTACGAGGTTCCGGGGCTTGCCAGGTACAGGGCAAATTTTTTTCAGCAGAAATGGGGTGTGGGGTCGGTCTTCAGATTAATCCCAAGCAAGATTGCAACCGTCGAGGAGCTAAATATCCCTCCTGTAGTTAAGAAATTCGCAACGCTTCAAAAAGGGCTTGTCCTCGTTACCGGACCAACCGGAAGCGGCAAGTCAACTACCCTGGCGGCTATAATCGACTATGCCAATAAGATTCGCAAAGACCACATCCTGACAATAGAAGACCCGATAGAATTCGTCCACAAGAGCCAAAGCTGCATAGTCAACCACCGTGAGGTAGGCCTCCATACGAAGTCCTTTTCGGCAGCCCTCAGAGGCGCGCTGCGCGAAGACCCCGACATAATACTCGTAGGAGAAATGAGAGACCTTGAGACGATTCAACTGGCCTTAGAGGCGGCCTCAACCGGACACCTTGTCTTTGGAACCCTGCACACGCAAAGCGCCACAAAGACCGTCGACAGGGTCGTTGATGTGTTTCCGGCAAACCAGCAGGCACAGATACGCACCACGCTGTCAGAGGCCTTAAAGGGCGTAGTCGCACAAAATCTCTTCAGAAGGGTAGATAAAAAGGGCAGGCTGGCAGTCCTTGAGATACTAATAATAACTTATGCCGCGGCCAACCTGATAAGGGAGGCCAAGACCCCGCAGCTTGCCTCAGTAATGCAGACTGGGAAAAAACTCGGCATGCAGACCCTTGATGACGCGATTTTGGATTTTCTGCAAAAGGGCTGGGTATCGCCCGAGGAATCATATGACAAGGCCATTGATAAGAAACGCTTTATCCCGTTTCTGAAGGAACCGCCGCCGGAGTTTTAGGGGGCTGCAACACCTGTAGCATCGCCGTAACACAATATGATGTTTGAGGAGGCAGGACTATGACTAAGAATGAGATAGATGCGATACTCTCAACAATGCTGGAGAGTGCCGCAAACGTGTCGGACTTAAACCTGACAGTGGGAAAACCCCCTCAAGTTGAGGCCGCGGGGCAGCTCCTGCCGGTTGAGTTTGAGGACCAGTCGTTGAAATCATTGACGCCTTTTCAGACCGAGGTGTTTGCCATGCATCTCATAAACTCGGACAGGAGATTGACGGAAAACCTGATAAGGCAAGGCTCGTGTGACTTGTCCTATTCCCTGCCGGGCAAGGCAAGATTCAGAGTGAATATTTTCTCTCAGCGAGGAACATATTCCATCGTGTTAAGAAAACTTGAGACCCGCATTCCAACGCTCGCAGACCTGAGAGTCCCAAAGGTGCTTGGCCTGATAGCCGAAGAGAAAAACGGCCTGATTCTTGTCACCGGCGCAACCGGAAGCGGTAAGTCCTCGACCCTTGCCGCAGTCCTCAACATAGTAAACGAACAAAAGGCCGTTCACGTGCTGACACTTGAGGACCCGGTGGAGTACATACATCCCCACAAGAAATCGACATTTAACCAGCGGGAGCTGGGAATTGATTTCGACACGTTCGCAAACGGCCTGAGGGCCGCACTAAGGCAAGCGCCCAAGGTTATCCTGGTTGGTGAAATGCGAGATCGCGAGACCGTGGAGATAGGCATAACGGCTGCCGAAACTGGCCACCTTGTCCTTGCCACGCTGCACACAATAGACTCCGGGCAGACGATAAACAGAATCATCGGTATGTTTGACAAGGAGGAGGAGGTGCTGCTAAGACACCGTCTTGCGGACACGGTCAGATGGATAGTGAGCCAGAGGCTCGTGCCCAAAGTCGGAGGCGGAAGGGTCGCTGCCATTGAGATATTAAAGACAAATATTCGTGTAAAGGATACTGTAACAAACGGAGAGTCAGAGGGAAAGACCTTTTATGAAATCATAGACGCCGGTGAGACATACGGGATGCAGACCTTTGACAAGTCCATAATAAACCTCTACAAGGCGGGGCTGATAAATGAGGAGACCGCGCTGGCGTATTCATCAAGAAAGGCCATCGTAGGCCGTGGGCTGGATATGATAAAGAGCTCCAAGGGTGAAAAGACCACGGACATCGAAGGTCTGAGCATAGACAAGGACTACGCCAAGAAGGCGAAAATAGCGCCCAAACACTGATTAAGCGTCAAACAGGAGGCCGGAAAATGCCAGCCGATACAAACATATTATTGGAAGATACTAAGGCCGCGTTGCTCTGTGACAACAGCACGGATAGAATAAAGGTGCTGGAGGATGCGCTGAAAGACCTTGGCTACCAGACTCAAGTGGCAGCCTTACCCGAAGACGTGTACGACATGGTAAAGTATAACCAGTACGATGTGATATATGTCAATGATAATTTTGGTGGTGGAAACACCGAAAACAACGAAGTCCTCGACTATATCCAATCAATGCAGATAGCGGCCAGAAGAAAGACATTCGTTGTGCTTTCCGGGAAGATTTATACAACCCTTGACCATATGGCGGCCTTTGAGCAAAGCGTCAATATTGTAATCAACGAGGCCGACATATCGGAGGCTAAGGCCATTCTGAAGAAATCCATAACAGGCAGCTACATGTTTTATAAGGTATACAATGAAATCCTGTACGAAATTGGCAAGGCGTAGCCCTTCATAAGGGGGGTGTCAAGGCATTATGCCAGACAACTGCATGGGGGAGCGTTGCATACCGTGCCACGGAGGCAATATATATAGCGTTGCTGCCGGGTTGCGAATTCCCGAGAGAAAGGTGCTGGATTTCAGCGCCTCTGTAAACCCACTGGGTATATCCAAAAAAGTGAAGGCCGCACTCAGAAAGGCCCTGAAATCCCTGCCGGCGTATCCCGACCCGGATTGCACTTTATTACGCCGCCAGATATCGAAAAAAACCGGGGTCCCCGAGAAAAACATAATGTGCGGCAATGGAAGCACCGAGCTGATATATCTTATCGCGCGGACCATTAAACCCACAAAGGCGCTGATTGCCGTACCGGCCTTCTCGGAATACGAAAGGGCACTATCGGCAAGCGGCGTAAAGCAGTTGACACTATTTCCTATTGAAGAAAAGGACAACTTCGACCTGGATATAGAGGGATTCATCAGAGAAATGAGAGGTGCCGATATCGCGTTTCTCTGTAATCCCAACACCCCGACGGCTCGTATCCTTAACCGGGAGGCCGTACTGTCGATAGTAAAACACGCCGAGGCGTCGAACTGCTTCATAGTTGTTGACGAGGCATTCATGGATTTCGTGAGAGACGCAAAGGGTATTGCTGAGGAGGTGTGCGGTAATCCAAGGCTTTTGGTGCTGCAATCGCTGACAAAGTTTTACGCTCTGAGTGGCTTGAGGATTGGTGTCCTTTTTTTTCATGAGGAGCTCTCGGCAGCGCTTGCTGGAAACAAAGAGCCCTGGTCGGTAAACACCCTTGCGCAAAGGGCCGCCGCCACCGCCTTAAACGATAAGGCCTATGCTGAGGAGACCTTTAAATATTTGGCAAGGGAAAAGGCTTATGTAGAGAAGATGCTGCGAAAATTTGATATTCGTTTCTACCCGTCTAAGATAAATTTTTACCTGATAAAAGACGAAAGGGCGCCGGTTCTATACGAAGAATTAAGAAAACGTGGCATACTCGTAAGAGATTGCTCGAACTTCAGCGGACTAAACGGCAGCTACCTGAGAATAGCCGTAAAGACCCACAGAGAAAACGCCCTGCTGTTTAAAAATATTTCATCTATACTAAGAAAAAATAATCATTGACAATTCCGGTCTTAATATCTTAACTTAGTAAGTGTACTATATAACAGTGATAGATGCAGAGTTGAAAGGGTGGAGCTGAGATGACGGTATTAGACGATCTGAAAAGACAGATGTTGTTTGACGGCCTTGACGACGGTGAGCTCAGGGCAATTGAGCAGATTGTCGAACCAGTAAAGGTCTCCAGAGGGGATCCCATATTCAGGGAGAACGAGCCGACAAAGGGCGTGTATCTTATAAAATCCGGCGAAGTCGAGATAACGAAGAAATTGCCGATAGACCTGAAGACAAAGATGTTGATAACGGTAAGAAATACGCAAAACTGCTGTGAGATACGCAAGACGCCATACGGTTGGAGGCAGGTCTTTGCCACACTGCTGGACGGGCAGTTTTTTGGAGAGCTATCGGTAATAGAGGGAAAGAAAAAGCATGGCGCGGACGCGGACGCCGTCGAAGACTCAGAATTGTATCTCATACAGCCGGAGAAACTCTCTGAAATAGAAACCTCTGCCCCGGCAACGATGTTAAAAATACTGCGCGTAATTGCCAGGGTCTCATCGAAAAATATGCGTTACCTGGATAAACAGCTATTGAGGCTATTGATAGGGATTTAAGCATCAGGGAGAATAAACGACAATGCCTACAGTTGAAGATCTGAAAAAACAAATACTCTTTGAAAGCCTGAGCGAGGTGGAAATAGCTGAGCTTGTCCCAAATATCCAAAAGATTACCATAACAAAGGACAAATATGTCTTCAAAGAGAACGAACCCACAACAGGTATATACATGATTCATACGGGAAAGGTCGAAATAAAGCGTAAGTTGCAACTGGATTCGAAATCCAAGATGCTCGTGATGTTGAGAAACATTCAGAGCGACGAGATAAAACACACGGCAGACGGATGGGAAAACCGCTATGCGCTTCTGGGGAAAGGCCAGTTCTTTGGCGAGCTGTCTATCCTGGAAGGCAAGAAAAAACACGGCGCCGAGGCCATGGCCCTAGAGGATACCGAGCTATTCATACTAAAGACAGAGAATTTTCTGGAGCTTGAGACCACAAATACGGAAACGATGGTAAAAATAATGAAATCCATTGCAAAGGTAATGTCAAGCAGCGTACGCGCCCTGGATAAGAGAATTCTAAAGGCCCTCACCGGGCATTGAGGCAATTTCTACTTTTTACTTGCCCTCAAAAGGCCAACCATACAGCACGTTTAGATTAAGATGGAGATGACAGGCTTGTCTGGCAATAAGAGTAATGGGCATGGTAGTACTGTAAGGCTTCGCAGCATACTGTTTGCGCTGTTTTTTCTTTCGGGTTTCGCCGGCCTTCTATATCAGGTCGTGTGGCTGAGAATGGCCTACGCATCCTTTGGCATAATAACGCCGGTACTTTCTGTGGTAATATCGGTGTTTATGTTGGGGCTGGCCGTGGGGTCGCTCGTTGGGGGGGCAACGATTGACGGCCTTTGCCGTAAGACAGGGTTATCCCCGGTATATTATTATGCGATAGCCGAGTGCTGCATAGGGGTGGGGGCCTTTGTTGTGCCTCTGATGTTTCGCTGGGGGTCGGGCAGCCTGCTGATGAGCGGCGAGATGGACTCGGTTCGATATTTGCTGCTTTCTGCCCTGGTAATAATTGCCTCTATCCTTCCCTGGTGTGTATTAATGGGTTTTACGTTTCCATTTATGATGTCTTTTGTGAAGGACCTTGATAAATCCAATAAAACGGGGTTTAGCTTCCTGTATCTTGCCAACGTAATCGGGGCAATGTCGGGAACGATAGTTACGGCCTATGTCCTGGTGGAGCTGCTTGGGCTTAGAAAGACATGGATGGTGGCAGCCTGTGTGAATTTCCTGATTGCCGCGATAAGTGTCGCGCTTGGGATAAAGTATCCTTACGGAACAGCCCCCACGCGCGAAATCCCTGAGGTAAAAGAGATTATCCCAGATACAACTGTCTCCTCAAGGCAGGCGCTCCTGTTGCTTTTCACCACCGGCTTCACATCGATGAGCCTTGAGGTCATATGGATAAGGGCGTTTACTCCGGCCTTCGGAACAAGTATCTATACATTTGCCATTATACTGGCCGTCTATCTTTTTGCTACGGCGGCCGGGTCCTTTCTGTACAGAGACCACCTGAAGAGCGGCCGGGTATATGATACGTTTAAACTCATTACACTGTTGGGGATAAGTGTTTTTCTGCCGATAGTGTTGAGTGACTGGCGGTTAACCTGGGCACCTTTTGCCGAGATTCTGTATAAGCCGCTGGTTTTATTAACTATAATACCGTATTGCACGCTGTTAGGCTATTTAACACCCAAACTTATTGATGTCTATTCGGAAGGCCGGCCCTCAAGCGCCGGATATGCCTATTGTCTGAACATAATCGGCTGTATTGCGGGGCCATGTTTTGCGTCCTATGTGTTTTTACAGTATTTGGGGATACATTTATCCATGGTAGCTATGGCAGTTCCATTTGTATTGTTTTTCATATCGTATCTGTTAAAATCCCGGTACTGGACAGCCATGTCTAAAGTGGCGGCAACCGTAATCATAGTCTTATCGGTTATCTCGACATTCTACAGTAAAGACCACGAGAACTATCACAATAAGGACGGCAATATGGTAGCCCGCGACCATACGGCCACCGTAGTGGCTCGTGGAAAGGGTATGGGTAAACAGCTGATAGTTAATGGAATAGGCATAACCCATCTTACCCCCATAACGAAGAACATGGCCCACTTGCCCATGATATTTTTAAACAGACACACATCGCAGGAATCCAAGCCTATATCGGCCCTGATAATATGCTTTGGCATGGGAACTACCCATAGATCAATGTTGAGCTGGAACGTCAAGTCCACCGCGGTTGAGCTTATTCCGAGTGTCAGGACGGTATTTCCCTATTTTTTTGACAACGCGCGTACAGTTATAGAAAATCCTAATGGCAGGATTGTTATTGATGACGGCAGGAGATTTTTAAACAGAACCAGTGAGAAATATGATATCATAACCATAGACCCGCCGCCGCCGGTTGAGGCCGCCGGCTCAAGCCTGTTGTACTCTGAGGACTTTTATACCGTTATCAAGGCCCACCTTAAAGAAGGCGGCATCTTTCAACAGTGGGTGCCAACCGGTGAAAAAAAGATCATGCAGGCCATATTAAGATCAATCGTTAATTCCTTTCCATATATCAGGGCCTATGTTGGCGCCGAAGGCTGGGGTTTACATTTTATCGCATCTCTGAGTCCTATAAATATACCTCAAATTGAGGAAATAGAGGCTATAATGCCGGATTCCGCAAAAAAAGATTTCACTGAATGGCCAGACAACAAGGACTTTAAACAAAACATGGATGGTCTTCTATCGAAAGAGGTACGCGTGTCTCCATTATTAAACGATAACAGACATATACTTATAAACGACAATAAGCCGTATAACGAATACTATTTTCTGCGCAGGCTGAAGGCATCGATAAAGTTAAGGCTTGACAAATTATTGAACTAATGGATTTAACACAATGAAAGGCGTTACAGACGAGACAATAGAGCTGGCCAGACACATCACAATGCTCATACTGGATGTGGACGGGGTCCTTACGGACGGCTCAATCGTGTTTGACAACGAAGGCAACGAACTGAAGACTTTTAACGTAAAAGACGGCCACGGCATTAAGATGCTCATCAACGAAGGGGTAATTTTGGCCATAATCACAGGCAGAACCAGCAACGCCGTCCAAAGGCGGGCAGTGGAGCTTGGCATAAAGGACATCTACCAGGGCTGTGATAACAAGATTGCCGCCTACGAAGACCTCAAGATTAAGTACGCGCTTCACTTCACAAGCATTGCCTGTGTTGGAGACGATGTTGCCGACATACCCCTGATGACCCGCGTCGGGCTGCCTATAGCCGTAGGGGATGCCGTTGAGGACATAAAAAAATTTGCCCGCGTTGTGACAACGAAAGACGGTGGACGGGGCGCGGTTCGCCAGATATGCGATTTCCTGCTTAAATACAAGGGAATCATGGGAAGGATAATTGATGACTACAGTAAGGCTTAACCTCCCGACAATCCTTACACTCAGCAGGATATTTGTAATCCCCGTGTTTATATATATTACTCCCGCGCATCCGTTTTGGGGGGCGGTGGTGTTTGGACTGGCGTCGATTACGGATTTTCTGGACGGGTATCTTGCGAGGAAATCGGGGCAGATTACACAGTTTGGGATTATTATGGACCCGATTGCGGATAAGTTTCTGGTAATATCCGCGTTGATTCTGCTTGTTGACATGGGAAGCCTCTCCATGTGGCTGGCGTCCATAATAATCGTGAGGGAGTTTTTGGTGACTACGCTGCGGGTTGTTGCCCTGACAAAGGACATTGTTATCCCTGCGGAACTTGGCGGAAAACTAAAGACGGGCGCCCAGATTACCGGTATTATATGTATAATCCTGGATAATACACTCTTTGGGATAAACCTCTACGGAATCGGGCTGGCCATGATTTGGGTTTCCGTGGTGCTAGCCGTAGTGTCCGCGGTTCAATACACTATAGGGTTTTGGAAAAAGATATGATAATTCTCTATATAATAGCTGCCTTTGTGTTGGGTTCCATACCGTTTGGGGTGATTATTGCCAAAACTAAAGGAGTTGACCTCAGAAAAACCGGAAGCGGCAACATTGGGGCCACAAATGTACTGAGAAGCGTTGGGAAGTGGGCCGCTGTGTTTACACTTGCCGGTGATATGCTTAAGGGGGCACTGCCGGTTATTATAGCCAGACAGTTGTCTCTTACGGAGTCTGCCGTGGGCCTTATAGGGATCAGTGCTATACTGGGGCATGATTTCTCCATATTCTCCCGGTTTAAGGGCGGCAAGGGCGTGGCCACAAGCCTGGGCGTCCTCCTGGTTTACAGCCCCGTAGTTGGTGTCTTGTCTGTTGCGATATGGCTTGTCGCGCTTGCTGTCTGGAGGTACTCCTCACTTTCGGCCATTATTGCCTTTTTCTTCGTTCCTGTAAACATTTATATATTCGATTATTCGACGAGTAAACTCATGTTTGGTGTAACAATGCTGCTGCTGATTGTCTATAAACACAAGGACAACATAGAACGGCTGCTCAAGGGAACGGAGTCAAGCGTAAGAAAAAAATGAAGATAGAAGAGGCGAAAAAAAGGCTCTGCCTAGCCCTCGATGTTGACAGTTTAAGCGACGCGACGAGGCTGGTAGAGACACTTAAGGACAAGGTGACGATATTTAAAATAGGGTTTCAACTGTTTACAAAAGAGGGGCCTGAGGCTGTGCGCGCGGTGCGAAGCATTGGGGGCAGGGTGTTTCTGGATTTAAAGTATCACGACATCCCCAATACAGTAGCCGCAGCGGCAAGGGAGGCCGTAAACATGGGTGTCTTTATGTTCAACGTCCACGCCTCAGGCGGGGCTGAGATGATGAGGGCGGCAGTCGAAGCAGCCACACAACAGTCACAAAAAAATGGCACCCCAATGCCGATTATCCTGGCCGTTACCGTCCTGACAAGCCTGAATAACGAGATACTTGCAAATGAACTCAACGTAAATACCAATCTAAAAGACCACGTAACGCATCTGGCGGTACTGGCAAAGGCCTCCGGCCTCAATGGGGTAGTAGCCTCCCCGAAGGAGATAACAACAATAAGGGAACACTGCGGGCACGGGTTCACAATCCTTACTCCGGGGATAAGACCCCCATGGACTAATGATGCGGACGACCAAAAAAGAACCTTGACCCCGGCACAGGCCATACGCCTTGGCGCGGACTACATCGTTGTGGGCCGCCCCATTCTCAAGGCAGACGACCCGGCAGCGGCGGCAGATAAAATCCTCAACGACATGTCCTCGCAGTAATCCCCATGTGGTTTTTATTATAAAAGCCAATTGCAAAAGCTGTAGATCTTTGTACCCACAACATCCTGGATTCCCGTTTTCACGGGAATGACAGACTATGAAAGATGGCATTCTGTTGTAATTCCAGCCTACGGGCGGGTTGTCATTCCTGCGAAAGCAGGAATCCAGTCTTTAAGGTCGAACATAAACGGGGCATATTTATTCATTTTGCAAATGGCTCATAAGCCTATAGTTTGGAGCGACTTTACGGATTCGACAATTGCGCAGAACAATAAACCTTGTTTTTCAGTTAGTTCTATTCCATACAATTTAATTCTGCTTAAAAAGGCCTTCCACTCGTGTACGGTCCAAATGCCATTGGTTTCTATGATGAAATCTGCGGCTTTGCTGCAAATACGGGATAGTTTCTCTTCTACGGTTCCATCTGAAGGAGGGGGTAACAGGTAGAAATTTTTCAGTGTCTCAAGGAGTGAGCCGATGTATGGCTCGACGTTTTTTGAAATAAAAAATCCATTTTCTTTAAGGTCTATCAAAAACTCAAGCCAATCGTTGTGTCCCCAAACACCCTTTTGCCGTATGACAAAATTTAATGCAAAAGATAGCGCTACCTTTATATCTCCATTAATTTTTTTGTTTATATCATTAAACAACCGATAATTATTCTTTCCTCCTTCCTTTACGCGATACATAGCAGCGTCCGCTTTTTTCAGCAGTGTTTCCGCATCGTAACCGTCTGAAGGATAAAAACTTATCCCTATGCTGGCACCTATAGCACAATATGGAACCTTGAACTGAAACGGCTTTCCAATCGATACGATTATCTTTAAGGCAACCGTCTCCGCGTCTCCGGCTTCGGAGAGGTTTGTAAGTATAACTACGAATTCGTCCCCACCTAAGCGGGCTGCCGTGTCAGAATCGCGTATATGGCTTCTGAGCCTTTGGGCTATCTCTTTTAATACCAAATCCCCCGTGTCGTGCCCCATCCTGTCATTGATACACTTAAAACCATCAAGGTCTATCATAAGCAATGCAATGTCTTTATTGTTACGTTTTGCCTGTTTCATAGATTGCTCAAGCCGGTCATAAAATAGCGTCCGGTTGGGAAGCCCTGTTAAGCTATCGTAATGAGCCAACTCTTTTAGTTTAATCTCCGCTTTATGTTTATACAGGGCCATCTCAATGTTGGATATCAGCTCTCTGTTGTCAAATGGTTTTATTACGTAACCAAAAGGTTCGGTTATTTTGGCCCGCTCTAATGTCTTGCCATCCGAATGGGCAGTGAGGTAAACGACAGGTATGTTAAAGCGCATTCGGATTTCATGCGCGGCTTCAATACCGTCCATTGGCCCCATGATTTGTATGTCCATAAGTACCAGGTCCGGTCTGTCCTGCCCCGCCATTTCTATGGCCTCCGTTGCCGTCGATGTTATCGAGGTTACGATATATCCAAGGTTTTCCAACGTACTTTGTATATATGAACCGGTTATCGCTTCATCCTCGACTATCATGATTCGTGTCTTATTCATGATCTTGCTCTCCTTATAATACTACACTGTGCTGGTTTTTAAATTTAATGCAAAATCTGCTTCCGCGCGTCTTGTCCAACTCGATTGTCCCTCCGAGCTGTTTTACAAGTATATTCACTATGTGCAGGCCCAGGCTCTTTGTTTTTCTGAAGTCTATGCCTTCGGGGAAACCAATGCCATTGTCGGCTACTATCAACTCAACTTCATCATTGTCTTTTGTTCTGACAGAGATGTTAACTTCACCAATTATTTTATCCGGGAAGGCATACTTTAATATATTGGTAAAAAGTTCATTAATAATCAACCCGCAAGGTATAGCCTGATCTATTGAGATGAGGACGTTTTCCGCGTCCACAGTTAACGTAACTCTGTTTTTGTCAACGCCGAAAGAGCCAAACAGGTCATTTGAAAGGCTTAATACGTATTGGTTTAAGTCTATCTCGGCAACTCCCTTTGAACGGTAGAGCTTGTCGTGAACCAAAGATATGGATTTTATCCTGTTCTGGCTTTCGATAAACATATTTCGGTATGTCTCATTCTCTACGTAATTGAGCTGAAGCCCGATAAGCCCTGAAACTATTTGTAAATTATTCTTGACACGGTGATGGATTTCCTGCAGGAGCACCTCTTTTTCCTTGAGAGAGCTTATCATTTGCGTTTCATATACCTTTCGGGTGGTTATATCGCTTGTATACATGGCTATGCCGCTGACTTCATTGTTATCGTTTAAGACAGGATACATGTTGGTGAAATAATGAAGCCCATCCCGCGTATGCTCAAAGTAAGCTGCCCTGCCGGTGCTTATGACTTTATTGAAATGTCTTTTCTTTGATTCAAGAATCTCCGGTTCGAGGATGTACTCGAAACTTTTTCCGACAATCTCTTGTTTTTCTCTGTCAAAACGCATGGCAAACGTATCGTTTACCATGACAAATACGCCGTCTTTATCAATCAGGCAGACACTTTCCATAATGGCATTCATAAGCGCCCACAAGTTAGCCTCGCTGGTTCGATAGGCCGTCTCAATCTCTTTTTGTATAGTAATGTCGCGCATTGAGCCCATCATTGCAACAGGTTTGCCGTCAATATCGTTAAACAGACTGGCTGCCAGCCATGCATAATAAGGAGTGCCGTCTTTCTTTTCGCATAAAAGCTCACCTTTCCAGGAGCCTTCGCTGATGACGGCAGGCATTATCACATTTGCCGCAAAGTCCTTGTCCTTTGCCACATTAACCACGTCCATGCCAATAGACTCTGCGAAGGAATAGCCGGTCATTTGTGTGGCGGCATTGTTGACGTAGATTATCTTGCCGGACATATCGACAATATGTATGTTGTCAATACTATCCGCTATCGCCTGATAGAATAGCCGTAGATCTTTCTCTGTCTGCTTACGGGCGGTTATGTCCCGGAAGATTCCCAGCCTGGAAATGCTGCCGTCTAAATTAGTTATAGGCGCTTCAAGTATATCATAGGTCTTGCCGGTTATGTCCGAGGTAAATTCCCGGTGTATCGTCTTTCCCTCCTGAAATACCTTTTCGCCATTACAAAACGAACAACGCTCCTTAAGTCCGTATAAATACGAGTAACACTTCACATTTTCAAAAGGGCCAAAATCCCTGACGGCCATAGGATTTGCATATTCTATTATAAGGTCACAGCGTGTGATGATGACACAATCCTGCATACTGTCCAATATGTTTTGCAGTTTGTTTCTTTCGTAATTAAGTGCCTTCTCAAGCGACTTAATCTGTGTGATGTCGTAACCGTAGAGATTCACATAGTCCTTGTCCTTTAAAGGCATGATGGTGAATAACAAGATCTTGTCGTTTGCTAGTATTTCAACACTGTTCACTTGTCCGGAGTCTAACGCGCCAACGATTAAATCACCCCATGTTTCATAAGCAAAACAGGAATCACCGTCGTTATGAAATCCCAAAGGGGTAAACAAGGGTTTACTTGCCTTATTCGAGTACAGAACACAAAGCTCCCTGTTAATGCGTATTACAGGGTTCGGATTTTCACCTGGGAACCTTGCCACGCTTTCTAATTCTTCTTCGGCCTTTTTGCGCTTATCGTCGGTTTGATTTAAAGTTAAAGACGTGTGTAAAACTATGCCGGCAATTATGAATATTACGATGATGGTATGAAACGCCATCGTATGCGCTATGCCATAAAAACCCGCTTGCTGGCCTGAGATAATTACTATGTCAACCAGCAAAGGAGTTACTGTGACGGCAAGCAGGAGGCGGCGCGCCATCAAGCTGCCAAGGCTGTCTTTAATCAAAAAAGCCATTATTCCAGCGCCGGGACGCGCGAACAGTATCCCGATGGATGACAAGATAAACGCCAATGACGCATGCAGGGCTATGGCCGTATGGGAGGAAATCCTATACAATAATGCAATGTCATAAACATAACCCATAAAGGCGATGGAAGAAATCAGACCTCCTATAATTGCGAACATCTGTGACGGACTGAGCCGCTTGTGTACACGCATATCCAAAAGAAACAGGGCGGCTCCAACCAGCACGAAGTTTACTGCCGTATGGGGGGCCATTCTACCCGGATTCGAGGTCGACGCATCAGGCCTATCGATAAACAATGCCTGGTCAATCCCGATATTAAAATTAAAAACATATTCAACCAGGGTAAGAAGCCCTATGGAGGCAACTACCAGGGCGCATAACCTGGAAATAAACTGCGTCCGGATTGAAATTCTTTTAGTTTGTAAAAACCACAATGAAATCCCGGCTAGGACAAAAGCAAGCGCAGCGTTGGCCTTCATCTCTATCGGCCTGAAATATAATATGCTTATGGCCTCAATGTTAAAAAACCAGGCGGCAAGCACAGAAAGCCCAAGCGCAAAGATGGCAGCGGCGGCAGCACCGGAAATCGCAATAAACGAATCCGCCGTGGGTGTCGGGGTAATCGGGCTATCCCGGCGCAACTCCGGCGTTTCGATAATCTTTGGGTTCACACGAGTACCTCCTCCATGTATAGTGTAACATAATGATAAGAGAATGGCAAATTTTGAAATAAATCTGAATCTTGCAAAGACTTTAATATTTTGTGCTGACAAATTCGCACATGAACATGTAAAATAGCATATTGGAGAGGTGTCCGAGCGGCTGAAGGAGCACGACTGGAAATCGTGTGCGGGGTCTAAAAGCTTCGCCGAGGGTTCAAATCCCTCCCTCTCCGCT
>PEAC01000060.1 GCA_002753305.1 Nitrospirae bacterium MYbin6 | reverse complement strand
TGGGTGAGGAGCACCAGAGGTGGTTTGACAGGGTCGTAAACGAAGGCTCCATGGAGACATTAAAAGAGTGTATTGATATAAACAGAATGTTTTTAAAGACAATATATTATCTGTTATTGGCTTTGGCCATAACACAGTGGAGCTGTACGCTTGCGGGAAAGAGCAGCCAACCGGATGCTAAAACTGAGCAGCAAGCGCCTGCCGCGCAAACCATACCAATAACCGATAACCAAACCATACAACAGGCCGTGGCCGTACAGGCAGAGCAAACACCCTCTGCACCCTCTGAGGCAAAGGGAGTGGCACAACAGCAATCAGGCAAATCCACCGCCACCAAGGGAAAAAAGAAAGCTGCCCCAAAGTCCACAAGCTCAAAGTCTGAAGGCGCCACTAAAGACTCGGAATACCACTTTATGCTGGGCGCGCTTGCGGAAATTGACGCAGACTGGAACAAGGCCATGAAGGAGTATCGGCTGGCATTAAAGGACGATCCGAGTTCTCTGTATTTGAAATTGCAGATAGCACAAATCTATATCAGGCAAGGCAAGATAGACGATGCGGCCAGGCAAACAGAGGATGTTCTGAAGAGAGACCCCACCTACCTGCCGGCATTAAAACTCCTTGGCGAACTCTATAATTCGCAGAAAAAAAGCAAAGAGGCCATAGAGATATACGAAAAGGTAATTAAACAAACCCCTGATGACATGTCGTCATTTGTGTTTCTAGGCGCAATGTATCTATCTCAAAAGGACTATAACAACGCGCTCAGGGTGCTGAACCTATACATCAACAGCAACCCTGACAATATAATGGGAAACTACTACTTAGGGGTTATATACCTTGAGATGGACGATGTGGCAAACGCGGAAAATCATTTATTAAAGGCAATACAACTGAATCCAACCTTAGACTCAGCCTATGTTTATATGGGGATACTAGAGGAAAAAAGGAATAAACCCGATAATGCCACTCAATACTACAAAGACGCCATTGAGATAAACCCGCAAAACGTCAAGGCGCGAGAGATGCTCTCCCGCGTTTACATCCAGGATAAGGATTTCGAGAAAGCCATAAAGGAACTCCGGGACCTCAGCAAGGAACTCCCCGAAAACCTCGACATACACTTCAAAATTGGCCTGCTGTATCTCGATTCGGAGGACTACGGTAAGGCAATTGAAGAGTTTATGATAGTCAAGTCCGCAACAACAAACAATGTTATGTCAAGATTCTACCTGTCCCTTTGCTATGAGGCCATGAAGAAATACCCGGAGGCAATTGAGGAGTTAAAACAAATAATCAACATAGACCCGGAAAACACAAAGTCATTTTTAAGATTGGGATATTTACATCACGAACTAAAGGACTATAATAGTGCGGCAAAATACTACGAAGAAATCCTGAAATATGACGAAACCAAGCCTGATTTTTTCAGGTATCCGGCCATCACTTATATAAGCGCGGGCGATTATAACAAGACCAAAGAGATATTGAATAAGGGAATAGCCAAATTCCCCGAAAACGACGAACTCCTCCTGAACCTCGCGGTAGTATATGAAAAAGAGAATAACTTTGACGAGACTGTAAGGGTGTTAAAAAAGGCAATCGGGATAAATCCGAAAAATTTTGAGACACTGAACTTCCTGGGATACTCCTATGCGGAGAAAGGTATCAACCTGGACGAGGCCCATGACCTGATCAAGCGGGCGCTGGAGCTAAAACCCGACAGCGGCGCAATCATAGACAGCCTTGGATGGGTATATTTCAAGAAGGGACTGTATCGTGAGGCCCTGGCGGAGATAGAAAAGGCAGTAATCTTAGTAAAAGACGACGCCGTAATATACGAACACCTGGGTGACATATACCAAAAGCTCGAAATGCCGGACAAGGCCCTGCAGGCATGGCAGAAATCCATAAAATTCTATAAAGACGAGGCCGGCCTGAAGGAACGGGTCGAGGAGAAAATAAATAAACTCAAACAGTGAGACCTCCTCCTCATGTGTCCTCGCAGCCCCGGCTAAAATAAACTGGTTTCTCCATGTAACCGGAAAGAGGCCGGATGGCTACCACGAAATATTCTCCGCACTGCAGGCAATATCGCTGTATGACACAATCACAGTTGAACCCGCTGATAAGCTTGAGCTGATATCAGACATGAACATACCAGTTAATGAAAACCTGGTTTACAAAGCAGCACAGACATTTTTCGCAAAAATAGAGCCAGGTGTGTACATTGGTACCGGCGCCAGAATAACCCTGACAAAAGAAATCCCCACGCAGGCCGGCCTGGGCGGTGGCAGTTCCGACGCCGCGCATACGCTGATGGCCCTGAACCGGGTGTTTGGCGGCGTGTTCACAGTAGAGGCACTGTTGTCAATGGCAGCCGAACTTGGCTCGGACGTGCCGTTTTTCATAAACGGCAGCTTTGCGTTCGTAGAGGGGCGCGGCGAAAAAGTAATGCCATGTGAGGTAAGCTCCACGCTTGAGCTGTTACTCATCCACCCGCCGTTTTCAATATCAACGGCCTGGGCATACGGACAGCTCAAGGGGAAGATACTCAGGGAAATCCCCGGCCGTGCCGAACTGAGAGAGGCCCTTACCACCGCATTGGAGTCATGCAATTACGACATGCTGAAGTCATACATGAAAAACGACATAGAAGATGTGTTGAAGGAATCATTTCCGGAAATTCAGGAGATACAAGACAGCTTAATGGCAGAGGGTGCGGTTGGGTCAATGTTAAGCGGCAGTGGCAGCGCAGTCTTTGGAGTATTCAAAAACGCCAGCGCTAGAGACAAAGCAACCCTGACATTAGAAAAAAAATACCCCGATTGCCAACTAAAAAAAGCCAAAACCCTCGGCAAGTAAGGATTCTTAAGGGGATTATCCCCTTAAGCGGGAAGGGGTAAAGGGGAAGGGCAGCGCCCGTCCCCTTCTATTTGTATTACTTCTTCCCTGTAATTGTCACGTATATATAAGCGCTTCCACGATAGATGAGCAAGAGAATATCTTCATCTGCCTTGATGGAGGACACAATAGATTCATATTCCTTTACATTGTTAACGCGCTTTCTGTTGACTTCCTGAACGATGTCGCTTTGCTTGAGAATGCTGAATGCGGGGCTGTTGTCGGCGATAGTTGTGACAATAACACCTGAGACCTTAGAGGGGATATTAAAGCGTTCTCTAATGGCAGTAGTCAGCTCCTGAATGGTTACACCCCTGAGTTTATTCGTTAATTCAGACTGTGGGGCGGCACCGGGCGGAGTTTGTTTGGAGTCGGGAAGTTCTCCAACTGTTACGTTAAATGCCATCTCTTTTCCTTCTCTGATAGCCCTGAGGCCGAGAGTTGCGCCAGGGGTGGTGTTGGCAACGAGATTGCGAAGCTGCCTGGTGTTGGCAGCCTCCTTGCCGTCAAATGACACAATGAGGTCTCCGCGTTTAAGGCCTGCCTTGTCGGCGGGGCCGCCTTCTACTACATCGGCAATCAAGACGCCTTGTTTTTCCTTAAGCCCGAAGGACTTGGCAAGCTCAGGGGTAAGGGGTTGAATATTTACGCCAAGCCAGCCGCGAATTACCTTGCCAAATTTAATAAGCTTATCCATAACGTTTTTAACCATACTGCTGGGTATGGCAAATCCAATGCCCTGGTAACCGCCGCTGGTGGAGAAAATTGCGGTATTAATCCCGGCCAGTTCACCGTTTGCGTTGACAAGTGCGCCGCCAGAGTTGCCGGGATTGATAGGTGCGTCGATTTGGATAAAGTCTTCGTAATCGGCAATACCGACCTCGGACCTTCCAACAGCGCTGACGATTCCCATGGTAACTGTCTGATTAAGGCCAAAGGGATTGCCAATGGCCAGGACTATTTCACCAACTTTCATCTTAGAGGAATCCCCCATTTTAAGAACGGGCAGATTGCTGGCCTCAATCTTAATAACCGCCACATCGGTCTTGGGGTCAGTGCCTATGACCTTGCCCTTGTACTCTGATTTGTCCGACAGAATGACCTTAATCTCGTCCACATCCTTGACAACATGGCTATTGGTGACAATATAGCCGTCATCCTTAATGATAACACCTGAGCCGAGGGCACGGGATTCAAATTTCTTTGGCATATGGAAAGGGGATTCGTCGCCGAAGAATTTCTTAAACATCGGGTCTTCAAAGAAGCGCCCCATGGGGTTGTCCTTCGTATCGACGGTCTTTTGAGTGGAGATATTGACTACCGATGGTTTCACCACATCGGCTACCTCTGCGAGGGCATTGCTTAACTGTTCGAGAAATGCCTTGCTCTGGGGCGAAACTTCTTTTACCTGGGCCAGGGATTGGTTTTGTATATTAAAATCAGACGAAATAACAAGTCCGATAATCAGCCCACACACTATAAGCAACGCACCAACGATAGTTTTTTTACCGGTCAACATAATTTGAAATCCTCCTTATGTATAGTTACGATTAATAAATATAATTACACATAACAGCATGGCAAGTCAATAGCTGATTTTTCATTGAGGAATGCCTTCTTACGGGGGCCGGGACGGTGTTTAGCCTGTTATTGTCTTTCTAAACCCAGGCGTTCCCACATCCATGACAAATCATAAGTGGGCCTGCCTTGTTGACTGTTGCGGGCTTCCGCGTTTTCAAAGAGTTTAAGCAACTCTATAACCCTTTTTTTACCGTCGGCAGTGCGTACGGCCTGCATAGGGGTCTTGCCGTTGAGGGCAGGGACTTTTGTATTAAGCCACTGCTCGCTATGATCCTGCATAACCTTGGTATACAGCTCTTGTTGAACCTCGAATGGGATTTCACTCTCCATGCCGCATGGTTTGTCTTTATGAGAGTCCATTGCCGCCATAGGGTCCTGGAATGAATCCATCTTATGGGCCAGGGCATGGGGCATGGCCGTTAACAGAAGTTCTTTCCCTCTGCCGAGCCTTTCTCTGGAGTTGGTCGCAAGGGTCAGCCTGTCATTCTTAATTATTATCTTTCCCAATATAGTGGCGCTTCCATCTTTTTTCCGGTTGTCATGCCACATATACCCGTCCACATCCCGTTCAAATTCTTTGAGAGCTGCCAATCCATTCAATACGCCGTCCATATCGTTGATTTCAAAAATCGCCTCAGACATCAGCAGTGGGTCCCCGTTTGTGTTAACAAAATTGACGGGCATGGGGTTTTGTATGGGGTCATACCAGTAGAAGTTAAAGATATCGCCATTGTGCTTGAGGAACTTATTCATGGTGATACCGGGGTATTCCTGTTTGTAGTCTTCATATTCGGCGTGAATGTCATCGAGAATGCGTTCCTTGAACTTCAAATGATAGGGATAGACAGCACCGCTCATAATGTATTTCCCATCGAGCTTAAGAAGCCTGCACGCGAAGATATCCCATTTGTTCAGGCTTCGGGTGGCAGTCTTTTCTCTGACATCGAACTCACCGCCAAGGATAAGGTCTTTCAGCAATAAGCCCTTCTCAGGGAACACATCCTGAACCTCATAGAGGCTTATCGGGGAGCTGTTCATCATCTTTAGCACCTTGCGTTGGGCCGGGGAGAGATCTTTATTGCGCTTTAGGTAATAATCTATCAGTGTCTTAGTGCTGTTTTCATCGATGAAGAAATCGAAGACAATCCACTCGAAGAAATTCTGCATGGCTATTTCGAGGTCCATTCCCTTGAGATAGTCTTCGGGGAAGAAGTCATCCCAAAACTCAAATTCGGCATCGTCGTGGACGGAGGCATAGTAGTGATTGTGATAAAACGCCAGCAGCTCCTGAACGAGTTTCCTCTGAATGGCATCTTCCATACCGATCCCTGCGCCAATCCCGGCATTAGTCCCGGAATAGCTTTCGGATAAACAGCACTTTTTATACTTCAAGCCGCTGCCACATGGACATGGGTCATTTCTGCCGGGGTTCATTGGTATATGGTACTATTTTTTATTAACGATGTCAACTGGGCGGCGATGGGTCGACCAGAGTCCTGGCATTTTTAAAATCACATTGTTTTTTTCAAGTCCCTTTGACCCCTGTTGACAAATCAACCCTTCCTGCTATAATAGAAGTATAACAGTTGTACTTTACAACTTTCAACCATATGCGTAACTCAGGAGAAGACAACATGTCCCTGGTAAAGGTAAAAAATAAATTTCAGGTTACTATCCCGAATGAGATTCGGCAACAGGCTCATATCAAAGAAGGGGATATTCTTGAGGTAGTCTTTAAGGACAAGGCCATCGTCTTTAGGCCCAAAGTGGTTTTGGACAGAGAAAGTGTCGAAGCCTCCGTAGCCGAAGGACTAAAAGATCTTGAGGATGGCCGGGTATTTGGCCCTTTTGACAGTGTCAATGAGTTTAAAGCCGCTATCTCAAAGAAATGAAGCTGTTATTTACCGCCAAAGCCCTGAAAGACTATGAGTCTCTAACGGAAAAACTGCAAACCCTGGTTGATAAACAATTAGATGCCTTGCTGAGAGACATTCGCTATCCTTCTCTACGGGCTAAAAAATATAATGAAAGCCAGGATATTTGGCAGGCTCGAATAAATAAAGAATATAGGGTTTATTTTTGTGTCAAGGGCGATGCCTACGTTATTATTACAATATGCAAACATCCTAAATAGCTCCGCTTTTGCCTGGTTCAAACAGAATATGCAGTCATATGTGAAATAAGCGATTAAGTTTTATTATATAGCCGTGCCACTATTATCATCATGCTTCTCTTCCTGAACAAGCGGCTTTAGTCCTGGCATTAGACTGGGTATTGACCTTTCGACAGATTTCCCAAGAATATGGCTGATAGCACTCTTATATTCTCTATATAATATAAATAAAACGGGCAACCCTTACGGGCTGCCCGCTGCCATTGTCCTGCTTCATCTGCCGCTCTCTATTTCCAGTAAGTCCCGGTTGCGACCCATGCGCCGTTATAGTAGTAGTACATGTAGCCGTTGCCAAACGCCAAGAGGGCAGTGCCGTTTGCGTACCACTGGATGTAGTATGTGCCGCTTGTGTCGGTGCCTGAGGATATACCGCCTGACGGGGTGCCGAAAAATGTGCTGAATTGATCATAAAGTGTGCTTATCATCGCGTAGGCCCGGCTTTTCTCCGTCTGCCACTGAGTCCCGGTGGCAACCCATGTGCCATTGTAGTAGTAATACATCTTACCATCGGTCCAGGCTAAAAGCGCCGTTGCGTTAGCGTACCACTGGACGTAGAATGGCAAGTTTGAGCTGGTGCCAACGTAAACATCCCCGGATTTCGTCCCGTAGTAGGAACTGTTCTGGGCATACAGGGCGTTAATCGCGGCCACGGCATCGGCATAATCCGTGTTCGTAAACGCGACGCCGACATTGAGGCTCGAAGTCCCTAAGTAGTAGGCTGACAGGTATACGGCACAGATGTTTCCCGATACATAGTAACATCCTGACCAACTCGAGAAACTATAACCGGCGCCCTCAGTTGCCGTTAGCACCACATATGCGCCGTCCGTATAGTTGGCTGAGCATGTAGAGCCGCAGTCTATACCCGATTGGTCGCTCGTTATCCTGCCATTTCCTGATTTGGTTATATTAAGAGTTACTTTATCGCTGGAGCGGACAATCTGGTAGAGGCTGCTTGAGGTTGATCCGTCATTGGTGGCATCCCCGCCATAAAGCGCCGTAACCGTATGGTCACCTACCGGTATTGAGGATGTTGTAATGGTCGCCGTGCCGGTTGCGTCAAGTGTGCCTGCGCCGATTTTCTTCCAGTCGTACTTAAACGTAACGGTGCCCGTGGGGGCCGTCCCTGTTACCTTTGCCGTGAAGGTTACCGCAGTGCCGTAGGTCGAGGGATTTAAGGACGAGCTGACTGCCGTAGTGGTTGCCAGCGCTGAGCCGATTGCCAATTTCCCTATCTTATTTGCCCCCAGCTCTACAAACCAGATATTGCCGTCCGGCCCGGTTGCAATATTGACAGGCCAACTGTTGGCCGTAGGGATAGGATACTCGGTTATAACCCCGGCCGTGGTAATCCGGCCTATGTTATTGCCGCCAGGCTCGACATTGCTGCCGCCAGACTCGGTAAACCACAGATTGCCGTCCGGTCCTAATGTAATCCCCGTAGGATAATCCCCTACGGGCAGGGTATACTCTGTAACAACGCCAGCCATGGTAATCTTGCCTATCTTATTGCCGGCCAGCTCGGCAAACCACATATTGCCGTCCGGCCCCTTTACGATACCGGCGGGATAACCGCCAGAGGGCAGCGTATACTCGGTTATGGCGCCGGCCGTGGTAATTTTCCCTATCTTGTTGGTGTATGATTCGGTAAACCAGAGGTTGCCGTCAGGACCGGCCGCTATACCGTTGGGATAACTGCCCGCGGTTGGGACGTTATACTCGGTTACAACGCCAGCCATAGTAATCTTCCCTATTCTGTTAGCGCCGGACTCCGTGAACCACATATTATTATCCGGTCCAACCGTAATGTTATTTGGCCAGATAGTGTTTCCGGAATACGCGGCCTTCCCAGGCAAATCATACTCGGTAACAACGCCGGCCATAGTAATCCTGCCAATCTTGTCCGTACCGGATTCGGTAAACCACATGTTGCCGTCAGGGCCGGCCGCAATCCCCCAGGGGAAACTATCGTCCGATGTTATTTGATATTCGGTAATGGCCCCAGCCGTGGTTATCCTGCCCACTTTATTGCCGGATTGTTCAACAAACCAGAGGTTGCCGTCCGGCCCCGGGGCAATAGCATAGGGGGTGCCGCCAACCTTGGGCAGCGAGTACTCGGTAACGGCCCCGGCCGTGGTTATCTTGCCGACTTTATTGCCGCTGAACTCCGTAAACCAGAGATTGCCGTCCGGGCCTTTGGTGATTCCCTGAGGCCTGCAATTTGTCGTGGGCAAGGTATATTCGGTTATAACGCCAGATGTGGTTATCTTAGCGACCCTGTCACTAAAATCCTCGGTAAACCAGAGATTGCCGTCCGGGCCGGATGTAATAGTATGAGGCATTCTGCCCAGCGTAGGGATGTTATAGGCAGTGAAAGCCCCTGCCGTGGTCAGTTTCCAGATTTTCTTATAGTCGTTAACACTGTAATCGGTGAACCATAGATTGTTGTCCGGGCCAAGCGTAATATGAGTAGGGCGGGCGTTGCCGGAGCCGGGGATAGTGTATTCGGTAATAACGCCGGCCGTGGTTATCATGCCGATCTTGTTGCCATACTCTTCGGCAAACCAGAGGTTATTGTCCGGGCCTGTAGTGATTCCAACAGGGCCGCTGCTTGCCGAAGGCAGGGCATATTCGGTAATAACTCCCGCTGTGGTAATCTTGCCGATTTTCCCGCATCCAGGCATAGTGAACCAGAGATTGCCGTCCGGGCCGGCTACGATTTCATGGGCGCGGCTCAATGTAGTGGGCAGGGCATATTCTGTAATAACTCCCGCAGTGGTAATCTTGCCAATCTTGTTGCCGTCGTTTTCGGTGAACCAGAGGTTGCCGTCCGGGCCGGTTGTGATACCGATAGGTGTACTGTTAGACGAAGGCAGAGGATATTCGGTAACGATACCTGTCGTGGTAATTTTCCCGATTTTATTGCCATAATATTCTACAAACCAGATGTTGTTGTCCGGGCCGGTTGCGATACCGACAGGCCAGGTGCTTGATGTCTTCGGCACGTCATACTCGGTAATAGTAGCGGCTCCGGCGGTGAGTGCCCCCAAAGAAATAAGCAGCACAAACAGCACGGCAGCCAAACCCCAGGCCCCCGTTGTGGCGATTCGTTTAGTCCTTGCCAATAGACATTGTAACATGAGAATCATATACATCCTCCCTTAATTAAATTTCAGTGATTCTCCGGATAACTGCCCAAGTCTTTCAGTAACAGTCATAATACCCACTGTGTCCTCCGGTTATATAGATATTGTAGCATGAACGCTATGGCATAATCAAACGTAAAAACCCGATAGGCAGGGCGAGTGCATCTCTCCAACTGTGGCATTGCTCTGCAACTACACACATTACTGTTTATGATATACTTAATACACTGGCAATGAAAAAGAGTGCGTTTGTCATAACGGCCCTGCAAAGCGGCGCTGGCAAGACCACCGTGGCCCTGGCCCTGATGGCCGCCCTTGTGCGCCGCGGACTTCGTGTGCAGCCCTTTAAGACCGGCCCAGACTTCATAGACCCGGGCCTGCACCGCCAACTTACCGGCGTTAACTCCTGGAACCTTGACAGGTGGATGTGCGGCGACGCCTACGTAAAACGTTTATTTGCCGAAAAATCTCGTGGCGCCGATGTGTGTGTGATTGAGGGCGCTATGGGGATTTTTGACGGAGGGGACGCCTCGTCTGCCGCCACCGCTAAGCACCTCGCTCTGCCCGTAGTGGTGGCCCTCGACGTTCGGGGGACTGCCGAGACCGCCGCCGCCCTTATCAAAGGAATCGAGGTCCTTGACCCAGCTCTCATACTTGCCGGTGTTATACTCAACCGTACAGGAAGCGACAGGCACTATATCAGGGTCAAAGAGGCCATTGAGGCACACTGCAACTGCCCCGTGCTTGGCCACCTCCCCATAGACACGGGGATACGCATACCGGAGCGCCACCTGGGTCTCTACACCGCCGAAGACGGTGTTATACGCCCTGAATTCGTCCAGAGGCTTAGTGACGCCGTCGAAGACAGTATCAATCTGGATACCTTGCTCACCGCGTCATCCGTCGACATACCGCCCATTGATATACCCGTTCCTTTGAGGCGCGCTCCCTCTGTCCGTATCGGGGTTGCCCGCGATAATGCCTTTTGTTTCTATTACGAGGACAACTTTGATTTCCTGCGCGCCGCCGGTGCCGAGATAATCTTTTTCAGCCCCCTCAACGGCGCTGAAATTCCCGAGGGTGTACAGGCGCTCTATATCGGCGGTGGATACCCGGAACTTTATGCCGGAAGGCTATCCTCAAACACGCCCATGCTTCAATCCATTAAGGCCTTCGCACTCGCCGGAGGCGCAGTCTACGCCGAGTGCGGCGGCTTTATGTACCTTAGTTTGGGTATCATGGACATTGACGGGCGCTTCCACCCGATGGCAGGCATTTTTCCAGTAAAGACACGGATGGCAAAAAAACGTGTTCGGCTTGGATACAGGGAGATAACCCTCACGTCGGAGTCAATCCTGGGACAACCGGGTTCTACAGCCAGAGGGCACGAATTCCACTACTCGGAAATGGAACAAATGCCGCCATCCGTTGAAACCATCTACGACACCGCCGAGGGCACAGCAGGCTACAGGGTACAAAACTGCGTTGCCGGCTACGTACACCTCCACTTCGCAAGCAATCCGGCTGTCTCGGAGGCTTTTACTGACAATTTATAATTGTTATAATGATGATATTGTTATAAAAATGATATAATAGAACCAGACTTATTTCAACACGACAGGATGCCGCATAACGGGAGGACACAGCAGATGGCAACTACGACGGAACTCTGGACATACGACAAATACCTCACCCTTGACGACGACACCAGATATGAGATAATCGAAGGAGACCTTCACATGACGCCTGCACCAGGATTCAGCCACCAGTATGTAATATCAAAACTTTTTTCTATAATGGAACGCCGCATAGATGAAAACCGTGAGGGTTACATTGTTCCTGCCCCTACCGATGTTATCTTAAGCGATGAAAACGTCGTGCAGCCGGATATACTCTTTATCGCCAGGGGCCGCAGGGGCGTAATAAAAGAGCGCGGCGTATTCGGCCCACCTGACCTCGCCGTTGAGATAATCTCACCATCGTCCCACTATAGGGATGTCCATGTAAAAAAGGATTTGTACGAGAGATTCGGCGTGGCGGAGTTCTGGATTGTTAACCCATATATGAAGAGTATTGAGGTACTGACGTTAAATAGCAGCGGCCAATATGAGTTGTTCTCTGAGGGATGTCTGATGGCAGACGGCAAGGAGCGCGTAACTTCAAAGGTGTTGGCCGATCTCAGCGTGGATCTAACTGAAATATTTACGGAGAGTTTTACGGAGGAGTAAGAAACGGCACCGTTGGTGTCTCTTGCCGAATAATTAAAATACGAATTTAGTGTTATAATATTTCATAACTTCTCAGGGTACGGGAGGACACAGCAGATGACAACTACAACGGAACTCTGGACATACGCCAAATACCTCACTCTTGATGACGATACCAGATATGAGATAATCGAAGGAGACCTTCATATGACACCTGCACCAGGATTCAGCCACCAGAATATTTCATCTGATCTTGAGTATATTCTAAAAAAATATATCAAAGAAAACAGACTTGGCTACATTGTCACCGCTCCAACTGATGTTATCTTAAGCGAAGAGAATGTCGTGCAGCCGGATATTCTCTTTATCGCCAGGGGCCGCAGGGGCATAATAAAAGAGCGCGGCGTATTCGGCCCGCCTGACCTCGCCGTTGAGATAATCTCACCATCGTCCCACTATAGAGATGTTCACGTAAAGAAAAATTTGTACGAGAGATTCGGCGTGGCAGAGTTCTGGATTGTTAACCCATATATGAAGAGTATTGAGGTACTGATGTTAAATAGCAGCGGCCAATATGAGCTGTTCTCTGAGGGATGTCTGATGGCCGATGGCAAAGAGCGCGTATCGTCGAAGGTGCTTGCCGGTCTCATCGTGGATCTAACTGAAATATTTACGGAGAGTTTTACGGAGGAATAGAGATGAACTATCAGACGGGAAGGCCTGGAAGGGTGTTTCTTTGCAGGCTCAATGACGGGGATGACCTGCTTAAGTGCCTCGTAGAGCTGGTGAAAAAAGAAGGCGTAAAGGCCGCGATGTTCCATGTGGTCGGCGGCATGAAGGGCGGGGCAATCGTCGTTGGGCCGGAGACCGAGGAGATGCCTCCAAAGCCGGTCTTCAGACAAATAACCGAAAGCCACGAGGTGACGGGCATGGGTACGATATTTGATAAAGACGGCGAACCGTATGTACACTTTCACGGGGCCTTTGGAAAGAAGGACACGGTTAAGGTAGGCTGCCTGCGCGAATTCTCCGAGACATTCATTGTTCTTGAGGCCGTAGTCACAGAACTCGACGGCATCGACGCCAAAAGGCAGCTCGATCCGGTTACGGGTATGTATCTCCTGAGTGTTTGAGAATTTATATATATGAATATGTTAAGATTCACGAAGGCGTTATAATATATCATTATGTATTGCGAGGTGAATAGGCGATGAAATGTCCGGCGTGTGCGAAATCAATTACCTCACCAAAGGCCTGCCCGTTTTGCGGATACATATTTACTGAGGGCGAGGCAGGGAAGCTCGATTTTTACTTTGATATAAAAGGTAATTTTAAAAATCTCCTTGACGCCAACAACTACATAGGCGAGAGTATTGAGCGCCTCGATAAGAAGTTAAACAAGTTCGGTGAAGCCATAGCGCTTGAACTTGAACGCGGCTATCGTCCGCAAAAGGAAAAACCAGCCGCAACGGCCGAGCCTCCTACTGTGCCACATGCCGTAAAACAGGAGCCCAAGCCACAGCGGCAACCATCCCGGCAAGACATGGAAATTCGCCTCGGCCAGAAGTGGCTCCTGATAGTAGGCATCATGGCAATAGTATTTGGAGTTGCGTATTTCCTGAAGTACTCGTTCGAGAGGGGTTGGGTAGGGCCGGAGGGGCGCGTGGCTGCCTCTTATGCGGCCGGCATCGCGATGATGGCCTTTGGGGATATCTTCAGGAAAAAGGGTTACAAGGTATACGGGCTATATTTGTTTGGGGGCGGGATAGCGGTATCGTATTTTGCGGCGTTTGCGGCGTTTCAGTTGTATCATCTGTTTGGTGCACCGGCGTCGTTTGCCATTATGGTGATGATAACCATACTGGCCTCGACTATGTCCATTGTGTATGACACGAAGTGGCTTGCCGTGCTGGCCATGGTTGGAGGCTTTCTTACACCATTTCTACTCTACGAGGGAAAGGGAAACCATGTAGCGCTTTTTTCCTATATCACGCTCCTGAATCTCGGCTTGCTCTGGGTGGCCTTCTATAAGCAATGGAATCTCCTGAACATACTCGGCTTTATATTTACATATCTGGTATTTACAATGTGGTTTGACCGTGGATACACGAATGAGACATTTTGGGCGGGGATAATATTTGTAAACGTATTTTTTCTTATATACAGCGTAATACCGTTTGTTTACAGCATATTCCACGAAGAAAAAAACAAGGTAAAGGGGTTTCACCTGACAGTGCCAAACGCATTTATCGCATTCGGATACAGTTATTACATGATAAAGGCATATGGGGCTGGAGAGTGGACCTCAGTAATTACGCTGCTCTACTCGGCTGTGTTTCTGGGGATGGCGTCATATTTATATAAAAGGGGCAAGAGCGGAGAGAGCGCCTTTGTGCTGCTCATAGCAGAGGCGGCGTTCTTTCTGGCCGTAACGGTGCCGATATTGTTTTCGGGGCACTGGATTACTATATTCTGGGCAGCCCAGGCCGTGGCATACTTATGGATAAGCGTAAAACTTGCACGCAAATCCATGCTCTACGGCGCGTTTATCGTACTGGGGCTTTCTATCTTCAAGTTTCTGTTTAACGACTACCCGCATGTATTCAGGGTCGATATAGACAGGCTCTCCATATTACATGGCTACAACAATATGCTTGGCGAGCGCTGGGTTACATCTGTGTTTTTACTGGCCGGCATATATGCGTTTGCCTCAATGCTCAGGAAAAATGCTGAATCTCCACCATTAAATGCGCTCCCAAAGTATGTGCTAAAGGGTATGTATGTCCTGTTTGGATGTCTGCTGTTTATTGTGTTAAACGTCGAGACGGGGGCATTTTTCTATACATACCTGAGGGCTGCGCAGTTTGCGGCGATATCTGTACTTTGGGCGATATTTTCCGTTTCTCTCATGTTGGTTGGGTTTATTAAGAGTATCACACCGGCAAGAAACACCGCGTTCGTGCTTTTTGGCATAACGGCCATAAAGGTCTTTTTGTTTGATATGTCTAAGTTCAGTACGCCGTACAGGATATTTTCCTTTACAGTCTTTGGCCTTATACTTGTGGGGACGTCATTTGCGTACCACAAGTATAAGGACAGGATATTTGCCGCCATAGCAGTCAAAGGAGGCGACACCAATGCGCCCGGCGATGGGCCGCCAGAGTCCCCTGGTAGCGGGGTTACCCCGTGAGAAGGACATTTTTTCTTATATCGATGCTCTGTTTTGCCGCCATAATGGCAGTTACACAGGATGCCAGTGCCGCTTCGGAGAGGGATTTCAGATATATCGCCCCGATAGCCGGTGCCGTGAAAAAGGGGATGCTATACAGGGTGCATCTGACGCCGGATATCCTGCAGAAGTGCGCTGCAAACTGCACAGACCTCCGGCTGTTTGACTCTAAAAACGGCGAAGTCCCATATATAATTCTTAACGACACCTCACCCGGGCAGCCCGTAGAGTCCTATACGCTTAAGATAATTGATTATACGGCCGCAAAAAATGGCTCCACGGCGGAGATAACGATGCAGATGCCGGACACATTTAAGCCAATAACGGTTATATCCATCGGCATTGAGGCGCGTGATTTTCAAAAGGGCGCGGTTCTTTACGGCAGTTCTGACCTCAAACAATGGCAGGTGCTCGCCGAGGACACACTCTATGATTTCACCTCCCAGGTGGACCTTAGAAAGGCCTCCATCCACTTCAATAGCTCCAGCTACCAGTACTACCGGTTAAAGCTCTCTGAACCTGACGAACAGCAGAAAAAAATCAACCTCACCTACGAGGGCCTCAAACTTACCGTTAACGATGAGGCCGCCAAGAAGCTGAAGATAAGCAGCGTAACCGGCCTGACCACCGCCTCCCCTGATATTATAAGCGTATACGACAACATGGCCTTCAGTGGATTTAAGACGCAGACAACGGCAAACAAAGGCACAGCCATAACGCTTGAGGCCGCACTGCCCTTTAACAGGATATATTTTAATATTACAAACCCTTACTATAATCGCCGTGTAAGGGTGTCATACAGCGACAAGGGCACAGAGGGTCCATTTACCGCGCTTGCCGGCACTATGGGCATATATGCCTTCCCCGCGTATCAAACAAGGAACTTTATAGAGTTCACATCAGAAAAACACCAGTACTACCGGATAGAGATAGAAAACCGTAGCAGTCCACCGCTTGACATTAAAGAAATAAAGTTTGAGTGGATAAGGAAACACATATTTTTCGTTGCACTCAGGGATGACGATTCCGTAGCGCTTCATTTTGGATACCTGCCAATAGAGAGGCCTGATTATGACCTGTCGTCCTTCATTAACCAGGATAACTGGTTTAAGCGGCAGTATGAAACGCTTAAAGCCGGCAGCGCCTCTCCAAATCCGGCATACAAACCGACGATAGGGAAATCAGGGGTTGAAAAGACAATCCTCAGAGTAATAGTCATAGCGCTGGTGTTGCTGATAGGATATTGGATATACCGCCTGGCCTTAGCGGCAAAGAGCCGCTAAACGGCACAATTGCCAAATTCCGGTTAACGGCGCTGTGGGGTATCAGAATAAACTATGTCTAAAGGGCGCCATTGTCGTAGAAAAAAAGCAAACATCTATCAAAAAGTCTCACAATAAAGTAAACATACCGTATAATATCACACAATAAAGTTGTAATGGTAAGGATTGCATAACCAACGAACCTGCACGGGGCCGAATTTTATCAAATAGGGCCTCATCCCAGGGTAAGCCAACATAGCACTGACGATAATCTAACATATCACGTCGAAAAAGGTAATGTACATGCAATACAAGTTTACAAAAGTGCCTTGACCTGTATAGTATATAAGAAGTATGCTTAGCAAGCCATGGAGAATGCAGATATTGTGACGAACTTCACTGTAGACAAATCCCCATGTTTAAAGCGATTAGAAACAACAGAAATAAGATTAAACAAGGATTTGCTTAAATGTATTAGCAATATTGAATCACTGCCTTTTCCTGATAGATGGCGCTCAGAAGGAATCTCTCCACCTACGAACGAATGTAAAGAAAAATCCATTATCGACGTTGAAGGGGATTTTGGCGTTGACGCAGGGTTTATCCTAATTATTTCAGGTTTTATAAATGATATGGATTAAAGTTATGGCTCCCAATCACTTACGCATAAACAATAGACTGAAATGTTCCCCAGATATGTTTTCTCAGGAATGGTGCACAGCATTGCTGCGCCGGAGGAAGCGGACCACTGAATCCTGGTAAGTTCAGCGTGTTAAAATACTCAACGAGGTGAATCATGGAAATGCCGGATGATAGAAAAATAAATGAGACACGGCTTTATGGAGCTAACTGGAATGCCATACATGGCGGGTATTTCTCGGACCTTGCCGTAGCGGCCCCGCTTGTTAAGGTAATCGCGGAGGCCATCACCCACGCCAACCCCCATGTAGTGGCTGACCTGGGCGGAGGGACGGGGTTTATCCTGCAACAGGTAGCCGCGGCCCTTGGCAGTGCCGATAAGTCCTTCATCGCCGTAGACCAATCGGCTGAACAATTAAACAGCGTAGACGATCGATTCTCCACCTTAAAACTCTCCGTAGGGGACATTACACGAGGGGATTTGGGGGCGGCTGGCTCGTCTCTGATGTTTATTATGCGCTCTGTGCTTCACTACTTTCGGAGGGACAGGCAGAGGGAGATTCTCAGGCATCTGCGTCGCCAGATGAATGCCGGTGAGTCATTTATCCATCAAAGCGCGTGCTTTGCGAATGCCGCGTATAAGGATATGTGGAACTATCTCTATGAGTTAATGAACGTAGATAAGTGGTTTGAATCGGAAGCTGAGCTTGCCAGTGCCTTAAGCGATGAAGGCTGGCGGATATTGTCGATAACCTCAGCGCCGCCCCTGCACATTAACTCCGCCGAGCTGGCAGAGAGGTTTCAACTGGAGAAAGACCAAATGCGCCAAATTACGGAAAACCTGAACAATCGTTACAGCGCGCTTACGGGCTTCTTTGTCCCCGAAGATGACGGATTTGCTACATCGCTGCATTATAAGATCTTTAAGTGCGCTGCGGTATAAGCAGCGGCTTGAAGGCAGAATAAACATTGACTAAAATGAATAACACAGACGATAATAACAGAGTGATAATTCTCAATTAAGGCAAAGGAGGCATATCTATGAAGAGATTTTCAGTACATTTGGTGGTCCTGATTTTAGTGTCCCTGATAAGCCTGGGAATGGCCTGCGCCGGAGGCGCGGGTGGCGCGCATGTGGTCAAAAAGAACGCAGCAGGCGGTGTCAGCGGAGGCTCTGTACGTGGAGTTAAAGGCGCAAGCGGCGGCACAAAGGGTTTCGCAACCGATGGACAGGGAAATGTTGCCGGCGGAAGTGCCGCAGTAGTTAAGGCCCCATCGGGCGCAAAAGGGGCGCGTGCTGGTGGATTCACACGCAGCAGCGACGGCACAGTCCAGCACAAGAGCGGCATGGCCGTTAGCGGCCAAAAAGGCAGCGCCACATCCTCCGGCAGCGCCACTAAGGACTCCTCCGGCAACGTAAGCGCAGACCGCTCCACCACTGCCACCTCAACAAGCGGCTCCTCCTACCAGGGCAGCACAACATACAACAAAGGCTCAGGCGTTTCACACTCCGGCACATGCAAAGACGCCGCCGGCAATGTGGTCACATGCCCTAAGCCATAGGCTCCATCAAACAGAAGACTGTCGAAGGATTTCCGATTTACATGGATGGCGCTGAGCATCCTTCGACAGGTTCAGGATGATGTGTTTGTTATGGAAATCTGCTTACTTTTATGGCCGTATCTGGGTATTACCGGCCTTTTTTTGCCGGCTGGTGTTCTCTTTTTGGGATTGGGTTTTCGATTTGCTGCTTCAGGTCTTCATATTTGACGGTCATCTCGGCGAGTTGTTTTTTGGTTGCATTGTGGCTGAAATGCCCGGCTATGAAAAACAGCCAGCCGGCCAGCATCGCTATTATCAATATTATCAATGGCAGGTCGTTCAGGATTTTCCCGCGTCCTTGCCTGTTTATCTGCTCGAGTTCCATCTCTAGTTTAGTCTTATCGCTCACTTGTATCTCCTTACTTCAAACCGTAATATTTCGACTTCGGCGTCATCGGGATGAATACCTGCCTTTGACTTGGCTATCCTGAGCTGGTCATCGACGCTATTTACCCCCTCCAAGGCCGGCAATAGTAGTCCCCTTCTGTGCCCCTTTGTAACGATTACGCCGTACCTGTTGCAGTCAAGCTCAGAGAGTGCGTTGACATCCTCTGGCGCGGATAGTATGTCAACTGAATACGTTATGTCGTCAAGCTCATCAGGGGTAACGGGTGAAAAGCGTGGGTCCTCCGTGGCAGCAGCAATGGCATTTCTGATTATCTCGGCCGCCGCGTTTTCCGTCGTAGGGGCGAATGTCCCTATGCAGCCCCGTAACTGGCCATGTTTCTTTAACGAGACAAAGACCCCGGCGCGCTCTTTCATCTCGCTTTCTGTGGGATTGCCGGGAGGGGCGATTACCTCGCGCCGTCTGACGTATGACTCTATTGCCTGGCGGGCTAGCTGCGTTAAAGGACTTTTTGGTGCTTCCATAGTGGCGGCTTCCTCTTTTTTGCCATTACTTATTTCTGATTAAGGCATACTCTGCCATAGTGGCCAGGGCGTCTTTCTCCGGACAATCGTCAAATACTGAGAGTTGCGCCTTGGCTTGTGCCACAATATCTTTAGCCTTGTCCATTGTCTTTTCAATTACATCATATTTTTTAAACAGGGTGAGGACTTTTTTAAGATCCCTCTCTATCTGTGCGTCATTCTCTTCGTCCGGTGTATCCTCGTCCGATGTCGAGTCGATTATGGCGGTGAGTTCCTCTTTTTCCTGTGCGTTTGCTGACTGCAGGAGATAGATCAGCGGAAGGGTTATCTTCCCCTCGTGGAGGTCTCTGCCGAGCTTCTTGCCGAGGTTCTCCTCGTCTGCCTTAAAATCCAGTATGTCATCGTATATTTGAAAGACTATCCCGCTCTTAAGGCCATAGTTGGCCATGGCATTGATCTTCTCATCGGAGAGGCCGCCTAAGATAGCGCCTATCGAGCAGGAGGCCGAAATCAGCGCCCCGGTCTTGGAGGCGATAATGCGCAGGTAGTCCTCTTCGGTAATCTCCGGGTCTGCGATCTTTTGCAGTTGTAGTATCTCTCCTTCTGACATCTTTGCGGCCGCGTAGGATATAGCCTCCATCGTCCTGAGATTCTGCTGGCTAACGGCCATTCTCAGAGAATTGGCATAGAGATAATCACCCACCAGGATAACGACCTGGTTTCCCCATATGGAGTGTGACGTGGGCTTTCCGCGCCTGACGCCGGCCCCATCGACTACATCGTCGTGAAGGAGCGAGGCCGCGTGTATCGCCTCAATTACGCCGGCAAAGACATATCTTCCATCGCCGTTGTAACCGGAGAGTGCCGAACTCATCAGCAGATAAAGCGGGCGAAGCCTCTTCCCGCCGCTTCCTATCAGGTGTCTTCCGATGGCCGGGATGACCACCACGTCGCTGCTGAATATCCGGGCAATCTCGCCCTCTACGATCTTGAGGTCTTTTTCATAGTGCCTGAATATCTGTTCGGCATTCATCACTATGATTTACCTTTTGGAGAAAGCAGGTGAATGTCTTCGGGCTTGAAGGCGCCCTTTTCCGTCAGTATCAGCGTTATATATCTCGCCGGTGTTACGTCAAAGGCAATGTTTCTGACGGCTACGCCTTTGGGAGCGATTTCACAACGGCCAAATATATTTGTCACCTCGTCAGATGGACGTTCCTCTATGGGGATATGCTCACCCGAGGGAAGCGTAAAGTCTATGCTGCTCAGCGGGGCGGCCACGTAAAAAGGAATATTGTTCTCCTTAGCCAGCACCGCAACCGAATATGTCCCAATCTTATTTGCAACATCACCGTTTCTGACAGTCCTGTCCGTGCCGACGATGCAGAGGTCTATCTCACCTCTTCTCATAAGTTCACCGGCGGCGTTATCGGGGATTAACGTCACGGGTATATTGTCCTGCATCAGTTCCCATGCCGTAAGGCGTGCGCCCTGAAGGACGGGCCTGGTCTCGTCGGCTATGACGGATACACGTTTGCCTTGGGCCACGGCCGTGCGAATCGGGGCGGTTGCCGTGCCGTACCCGCCGGTTGCCAGCGCCCCGGCGTTACAGTGGGTCAGGATAGTGTCGCCGTCTTTTATGAACTCCGCGCCGAAGCGTCCGATGGCCTTATTTATCTCAATGTCCTCGGCAAGGATAGCAATTCCCTCCCGGGTTATCAGCTCTACGATTGCGCTGATTGGCAGGGTCTTATTGTTTTCAATCAGCCGTTCAATCCGCTCGGCGGCCCATTGGATATTAACGGCAGTGGGCCTGCTGTTGAGCAGGGCGTCAATTGCCGGCCGTAACTTCGTGGTAAAATCTTTAATATTATCAGCAGAAATGGCGTGTGCCGCGATGGCAATCCCCATGGCCGCCGCAATTCCTATGGCCGGGGCGCCGCGAATCGCAAGGGTCTTGATACAATCAACCACCTGGTGGTAGTCGCTGCACTCGATGTATGAGACATCATGGGGCAGGAGCCGTTGGTCAAGAATCAGTACCTGCGCACTGCCTGCGGGGCCGCTTTGCCACTTTATTGTGTCTATCATTTATGTATTCTCCCGTAACTTCATAATCCTGAGTATTTTATACTATTGGCGCAACTAACATAAAGGGAGATAATAAATTTATTTTTATCGGATGTATAATGATACCTGCTGCACGAGTCCTTTGCCATTTATGATCTCCAACTTTTGGGCATGTATTTGTTGAGATATAGACATTGGAAGTTGTATATATATAACCATAACCTCAGATAACCTGGCCTCTGTCGAAGTGTAAGCAGAAGGGTAACATAGCAAAGACATAGAGAGGCGAAGGATTTCAATGGAATAGAGGAATCTAGGCGTTAATGAAAGCGCATCATTAAAGGGATTTTAAAATGTTCCCGGATTTTGATATTGAAATCATTCCAGCGATAGGTATAATAGGGGAAAACAGGAGGACAAGACCATGCCGCAAGTACAATTACCATTTTTCCCTGAAGGGGCAACGGAGATAAACAATCACCTTGCAGTAATGAGCGATGGCAATTAAGTAACGTACATATACGGACATTTACCAGTATTCAGACATGGTGAGGAAGATGTCAAGACTTTTAGACTGTGATCAAGGACAATTAAAATTCCCTGATAGAAGGAGCAAGTAAACTATCTAAGTTTTTCAGTAAGGAGGGACTAAAGGACTGTAAAATATATATTGTTACAGATATAAGTAATATGCTAGACTTAATAAGTGGACATTTCTCAAGTAGCACAGGAGGCGGTACTACTTCAACGGAATTCGGGACACCCTCCATTACCCTCTCTGAACTCATCATATATACACAGCTTTGCCTCATATATAAACCCAAGCATTGGCATATAACCTTTGTTGCCCTTGTAGATAAAGTTAGCATTTTCCTTCTCTCCTAATTATCTCCGTGGTGTCTGCATCTAACGTGTATTCTTTTATCTCATCTCTCTTCAATAACCTATGATTTATCTGCTCCCTCACCTTATCCAGTCCACATAGCCCCGTTGAATCCTTGCCTCTTCGCTCTAACCACCCTCCTAATGCATCAGGACTTGGTATTTTTGTCTCGCC
>PEAC01000059.1 GCA_002753305.1 Nitrospirae bacterium MYbin6 | reverse complement strand
TTCTACAGACGGCAACGGAGGCTCAGGCAGCATGGTTGAGGTGGCACGGAGGCTGTATCGCTCCGGTGAGAGCGAATACTACATCGACAAGACACGCTGCCGCCTGAAGGATATACGGGAGCTGTTCCTTGACACGGGCCTTGAGGTCAGGAGCTACTCCATTTTGGAGCAGGGCAGAATCGCAGAAATCCTTAATACCAAGCCCTTAGAGAGGCGTTTCCTCATAGAGGAGGTTGCCGGCGTCATGAAGTATAAGGTAAGAAAATCCGAGGCGCTCTCAAAAATCGAACGCTCAAAAATCAATCTCGACAGGATAAATGACATCATAGGCGAGGTTAAGCGCTCCATCACCTCCCTTGACAGGCAGGTAAAAAAGGCCGGGAAGTTTAAGGCACTCACCACAGAACTCAACCTCATAGAGCTAAAGGTTGCAAAACGAGACTACACACTGCTCATGGAGGCCTATGAGAGGCAGACCATGGAGATAGACACACTCTCCGGGGTACTCAGGGAGACGGCCGCAGGGATTGCACAGATGGAGGCTACGCGTGAGGCCACCGCCAGGGCCGCAGAGGAAAAACAAAAGGCCCTTGATGCTTTAAACGAATCCCAACGAGGCCTGGACAAGGACATATCGACCCTGGAGAGGGACCTTGCCCTCAAGCGCTCCTCCATAGATAACATCACAGGACACAAGGAAAGGCTCAACTCCCAGATAAGCGCTTACATTACCGAAAAAGACGAGGCCCTTACAAAAATCACAGAGCTATCCGAGGCCGAGGCCGCCCTGGCGCTTAAGTGCGACGCCCTCGATAAGGAAATCGAGACCGAGAAACATAAGCTCGTCCAAACCGAAGAGTCCCTTGATTCCGTAGAGGAGGAGCTAAGGGAAAAAAACCGTGTCCTCTTTAAGGCATCGGACGACATCAGCACTGCCCGGAATGAGCTGTCAAGGATTCAGTCCGGTATCGGCTCTCTGAAGCAAAAGAAGGACTCAGCCGCATCGTTTTTTAAACATGCCGAGGCAGAGCACGAGACCCATGAACGTGAGATAAATAACTCGGAGGCCAATATACTCCAAAGGCAGGACTCCATCGAGTCAAACAGGAAAAAGAAAGACGCCCTCACAGAAGAATCCCAGTTGCTGCAAAAGGAAATCGACTCCATGCGTGCTGAGATTGCCGCACTGAGGGAATCCCTTGCTGCCGACTCATCAAGGCTCAAGTCGCTTGAGGAGATAACGGCAGGGGAGCTAAACGTAAAGGAATTTACGCAAAATATCAATGTATTGGCACTCCTGTCAACCGTGATTGACGTACCCGGCAGATACGAAACGGCCATAGAGGCCGCCCTTGGGGGAAAGATCAAGGGGTTTATTGTCAGGGATCTCAAGGCCCTGACAGACGGCGCCAGAATCCTGAAGGAGCGCTCATCAGTGCGTACCTCACTTGTGCCAAACACCCAGCGCCCGGCCGCGGTGCCCCGCGCCCAGGCCGAGGGCCATACAAATGCCTTTGACGTGGTTAAGACGCCACCAGAGTATGCGGATACTGTAAGGGCCATTCTGGGGAATTACCTGATTGTCGATGGCATTGAGGAGGCCTTCACGCTGTTATCCGGGGGCACAGTGTCTCATTTTGTTACCCTGGATGGCGACATCGTCGAGAGTTCCGGAGTTGTTACGGCAGGGAAGGCCGGGACTATATTAAAACATCTGCGCAACATCCGGGAACTTAAGGAAAAGGCAGAGGCTGGGGCAGAGGCCCTGAAGGCACGGCAAGAGGGCCTCAATGCCGCATTTCAACGGCGCGACACACTGAAAAAAGATCAGCAAAACATCGACAACATCCTCTTTGCCATGGACAAGGACCTCTCCATTCTGAGGCTTAACCTGAAAAAACACAACGAAGAAAAGGCCCGCCTCACAAATAAACTACACTATATGAAGGTCGAATCTGAGCAGATAGACAAGGAAATCGGTGCACTGAACAATAAACTCAAGGAACGCATCGGCGAGGAACAATCCGCACAGGCCCGCAAAGAGGAGATTCACGCATACATAGAAGAACTGCGGGACACGCTTACGGACAAAAAAGTGCACCTTGAGACCCTTCGGGCCTCCTTCACCGAGCACAAGGCGGCCATAACCGGCATGAGAGAAAGGCTCCGCTCCACACGCAGCGAAAAGGCCTCCCACGAAAAGAAAATCGACACCCAGGACATAAGAATTGAGGATGCCCATAACGAAATTAACGCCCTCACCGTAAAACAAAATACCCTCACCGGCGAAATACAGACGGAAGAGACGGACCTTGCCGCCCTCAACGTGAAGGCCGATGCCCTGAAGGCCGATATAGCGCGGATAAAGGAGCAAATCGAAGGGGATTTAACGGTATTGCATGGACTTGAGGACGGCCTTGGCAAGATGCGCCACTCATACGACGACACGCGCGTCCAGTTAAGTGAGCTTGAGCTGCACCTGGCCGAATCCCGCATGAGAATGGAAAACATCCAGGGCCTTATAGCGACAAACTACGGCAAGGACATTGAGCAGATGGACGTGCCACCGCTTCTGGAAGGGGAAGAGGAGAAAATCTCCGTCCTGAGACGCAAAATCCAGGAAATCGGCCCGGTCAACCTTGCAAGCATCGAAGAGTACGAAGAGTTAACCAAGCGCTATGACTTTCTCTTATCGCAGCAGAATGACCTCGTAACCTCAATTGCCGAGCTTAACGAGGCCATCGCGAAGATAAACTCGACGACGAGGCAAAAACTCACCGACGGCTTCAACATGCTGAATCTGAAGTTCGACGAGACGTTCAAGAAGTTCTTTGGAGGCGGACAGGCCGGACTTGTGTTGACGGACACGGCAAACATCCTGGAGTGCGGCATTGACATAGTAGTTCAGCCGCCTCATAAGAAACTCCAGAATATTAATCTCCTCTCAGGCGGAGAGAAATCACTCTCGGCCATATCCCTGGTCTTTGCCGGTTTTTTAATAAAACCCACCCCGCTGTGTATCCTTGACGAGGCGGACGCCGCCCTTGATGACAGCAACACCGTAAGATTCGCCTCAATGTTGAAAGACCTTGCCATGCAAAAGACCCAGTTCATCGTCATTACCCATAACCGCGTGACAATGGAGTCAGCTGACTATATCTACGGTGTAACAAACGAAGTCCCCGGCATATCGAAGGTAATTTCAATGGAGCTTAAGGAGGCTGAGGCCCTTGCTGACCGGAGCTGAGGCCAAATTGCCAGTAAATAACAATCATCCTGTTAATACAATACATCCTGAGCCTGTCCCTCTGTGCCAATAGACATGAGAGGATTCTCAGGTGTTAAAGCAGGAGCTGTTTAATGAATTTATCTGCGCTTTTAATTTCTTCTTTGACAACGTTGACGTTACTAAGCAACCCTCGGTAATAACCGGCAATATGCAGGCTGTCATAGAGGCTCACAAACTCTCTGAGGAATTTACCATTATTGACGGCCAGGTATTTTTGAAGAGCAACTCTATAGCCATCAACAGATTTAGGCAGTTGTTTAGCGGTTAACCCCTTCTTTATCAGGGCTTCGTTAATGGCTTCCAGTATGGCGAGGTAAGCCGTCCCAAAGGCTTCACGAACCGGCTTCCTGTCAATGTAAATGTCATCTTCAGTGGAAGCGGCTTTCAATAGCCCCCTGGCGTTTTCCATGTAACGAAACGCTTCACCTTCTTTATGGAGCTTAGGCATTTTTAATTATCTCCATACTTAATTATAGGCCTATCAGAATATACGTGTCAATACTCATTGACACGCGCCCAAGGTTGAAACAAAGCAAGGCTGCTGCCTTTTCTGGCCCATATGGTTATGAGTTGATGTTGCATGTTTTTGAGTTCGAAAAGTATATCAGCCAGGAATTAAGTATTGTGTCCCCTTAATTCCCCAGTCCCATAGTTTCTTTTCACTTTCGCACATGTTCAATATTAACAGGACGTAAGGCTATGGACATAGTACCCTGACGGGGCCCTGATATCCCTAAGACTTTGAAATAACCTGATAAATGTTTATCTGCTGGCCTGCCGGCAAGATAGAAATCATCACCAGGGTAAATGGTTATTAAGTACTCAGTACCAGGTGGATGTTGGTTAGCCCAATTATCGTTTACATGAAATAAATAAGTCACTGTGTTTTTTTCTGTGCTATAAGGTTCAGCCATAGCGGTAGATTGTTGTTCATTCAATCCTATATCTAAATGTACTATTTTACCAACTTGACGAAACATGAAGTCATTAAATATTTCTCCATCTTTATAATTTGTCAAATCTTTTTCCCACGAGTAAGGGCCAACTGATCCCTTGTAAGATTTTATTTCCTCTCCTGTCTTAATAGAAATAGTACTTTTATCTAAAGCTACAATATTACCATTACCTTCAATAATAGCACTACCCTGTATAGGTGGTGTAACCTTGTCGCTCTTAAAGAAACTTATTAAACCTATTATGCTTGCGATTGAACCTATTAAGCCTATTAATTTATAAAATTTCACCATTTTAATATACTGTACAACATTTATAGTACTTTGTCAATTATTAGGAAAGTGAATGGCATTAAGGGGACACAAGACTTAATAGGAAAAGGAAAAGTAGCCTGTACCCTAATATTGCCAGGTATCTCTATGTACCTTAGCGTGGGAGTAACAGAACAAAGTATCCTTTCTTACCCAGAGGGGGCTTGTTATTGTCCCCAACTCAGGAAATCACCGGCGCTTAGAATTAAGATATCCCTGTACCTCCTGAGCGGCAAAAGATGCTTCTTGTCTCCGGTAACGATTGCCTGGACTTTTCCGGCAACGGCACATTCCAAAATCCTGTTGTCGTTATCATAATCAAGTACATTTAAGCGTTCTGTTGGATTGATGAGTTCAGAAAACTCAATTACCCATTTAATTACACCTAAGGCCTTCTCTGGTTGCCAGGCGAATTTGTTGACAAGCACCCCTTCGATTTCATTGAGAATATTAAGGGAAACGACATTGAGCACATTCTTATCTATAGCTAATTCTAAAATATCATACGGCTTACCGCCATAAACCACGCCGGAGATGATTATACTGGTGTCAATAACTATTTTGAGCATTCATTTGTTCGCTTCGATATTCTTCAACCAAACGTGCCACATCGTCTTCGTCTCCTATGCCAAGCTCTTTTGCCTTCATCAGGCCGTAACGAGATAATTTTTGCAGCTGTCTGTTAAGCATGTAGCTTCTTAATGCCTCTCTGAATAGTTCGCTAATTGTTCTGTGCTCTTCTGACGCCACAGCTTCAGCCTTAGCCAGGAGTTCCGGCATCATAGATATGGTTATTATCCTGGTCTTTCTCAATATACACCTCCGCCAGTATTACTTAATAATACTATAGCATTTTGAAGCCTCGAAGTCAATTTTCAAACAGCCTGCCGATTTAGCATTAAGGGGACACAATACTTAATTATCCTGATTATTGGATTCCTGGCTGGGTTTCTTGCGGCATAGAGAGTACGATAATTATTTTTCTGGACGATTAACTTGGTATAGTGCCTGTTTTTCGGGATTAATAATGATATCGGCAACCCAAAATTCTGACGGCAGATTCCGAGACTTCATAGACGATCCTATGCTCCCTGTCTATGCGCCTTGACCAGCAGCCCAATAACTCGTATTTCAATCTTTCCGGCTTTCCCTGGCCTTGAAATGGGTCACGATGTATTGCTTTTATCAGGTTGATAATCCTTAGGGCTTTTTTCCTATCTTTCTCCACCCACCATTGCAAATCCTCAAAGGCATGAGGGTCAAACTCCAAGCTTCTCAAGAACTGCCTCAAAGGAAATACCATCAATACGGCCTTTTGCCTCTATAAGTCTTTCCCTCATTGTTTTACTCTTCAGGAGGTAGGCGGTCTCCTTCTCAGACTCAATCTCCCGCCATAAGGCAATTGGCACTATGACACCTGTAACTATTCCAGTCTCATCAGAGATGTACTGAATGTCTGCCTGGCTCATGTTTAACTCCTTTATCTACAAATTATTTCCTTGATTTATTATAGCAAAAGGATTTTACATAAGCAACTGTGTTGTCAACAGGGTGCGCGGCCTGCCGATTTACGCTGAATTAACAAAAACATGGACTTTCAGTGTCCCATTGTTGTTATTATATCCCTATGCACCTGTCACATACGGACCTTTTGATTATATTAGTTTATTTTGTAATATCCCTGATCCTGGGGCTTTATTGCACAAAGAGGGCCTCAAGCTCGACGGAGGAGTTTTTTCTCTCAGGCAGGCGCCTGCCGTGGTGGCTTGCCGGTACTTCTATGGTTGCTACGACGTTTTCTTCCGACACCCCTCTATATATCACCGCACTGGTTCGTTCAAACGGTATCTATGAAAACTGGCAGTGGTGGTGCTTCCTGATGACCGGAATGCTTTCCGTAACCGTGTTCGCAACGCTCTGGAAACGGGCCGGTGTAATGACTGACGTAGAGCTTACCGAGATGCGCTACTCCGGCAAGTCCGCCTCTTTCTTAAGGGGGCTGAAGGCGATATATTTTTCAATGTTCCTTCACACTATCATCAAGGCCCAGATTATTCTTGCAATGGTAAAGATTCTTGACGCCGGCCTGGGGTGGGACAAGTGGACGGCAATATTGATTTCGAGCGCCGTTACGATTACATATTCCCTGTTCTCGGGCTACTGGGGGGTTATCATAACGGATTTCTTTCAGTTTATTCTGGCAATGGCCGGGGCCATTATACTTGCCGTCATATCGGTAGATAAGGTTGGCGGCCTGGGTGAACTGGTTCGCAAGGTCTCGGCTATCGGCGGTGGCAACCAGTACCTGGATTTCTTTCCATCGTTTGAGGCCGGACTTTTAGGTATCCCCGTGCTGACGTTTATAGCCTACATGGGGCTTAGTTGGTGGGCTAAGTACTCATCGGACGGCGGCGGCGTTGTAGTACAGCGAATGGCCTCCTGTAAAAGCGAACGGGATGCCATCGGGGCGACGTTTTTTTTCAACGTTGCCAACTATGCCCTAAGGTCGTGGCCCTGGATACTGGCAGCCCTTGCGTCATTAGTCCTCTATCCCAATGTAAAAGACAATGAGGCGGTCTACCCTATGATGGCCGTGGAGCTGCTTCCCAACGGCTTAAGAGGTTTGATGTTCGCGGCCTTTTTTGCCGCCTTTATGTCGTCCATTGCCACATACCTTAATCTCTCCTCAGCATATTTCATGAAGGATTTTTATATGCGTTTTATCGCCCCGAAGGCCACGGAAAAACATTACCTGGCGGCAACGAGGATCTCAATGCTGGGGCTTAGCATGTTGACTGCCGTGGTAACGTATTTTTCAGAGAGCATCGTGGGGACGTTTAAGTTTCTCATAGCCTTCGGAAGCGGCACGGGGCTGGTGTTTCTTATGCGATGGTACTGGTGGCGCGTTAATCCGTGGAGTGAGATATCGGCCATGCTTGCCTCGACTGTTGTCTCGGCGTTTATCTTCATCCACTATCCACAGATGCAATATTTTGAGAAACTATTTCTTATTATACTTATCTCTACGTCTGTGTGGGTTTCGGTTACGCTGCTTACAAGCCCTTCGGACGAGAATAAACTCATCGAATTTTATAAACGTGTCTACGCCGGAGGCATTGGCTGGCGCGCTATCGAAAAGAAACTGCCCCCAACCAGCATAAGGGCCGCAACCTATCGCTCCCCAATATGGGAATGGCTCACGGGCACGGCCTTCGTCTATTCCCTTACGCTTGGCGTTGGCATGTTGCTTTTACAAAGAACAACCGAGGGACTTTTGTATATTTTTCTTGGCCTGATTACCGGGACTTTGCTTTACAAAGGGATGTCCCGGGGGCGGCAGCAGGAGGTATGAACCAATGAAGACCATTGATATTCACACCCACGGCATTGGGGGGTTTGACACCAGGACCGCCTCCAGAAAGCAAATCCTCAAGATTGCCGAGATACAGATGCTTGGCGGGGTTAACGAAATTGTACCAACCATCTACGCTGGTGACATTCAAACTATGCGCCTTCACATGAAGACCATAAAAAACTCGATGGAGCTGCAGCAGGAGGCCAGGGACAAGTTCACCGCCCAGGCAGCCATCATCGGGGTACACCTTGAGGGGCCTTTCCTCAATCCCGACAGGTGCGGTGCCCTGAATAGCTCTGCCTTTATTAAACCCTCGGTGCAGGCATTTAATGAGCTTATCGAAGGCTTTGAGGACATTGTGAAGATAATCACTATAGCCCCCGAACTTGACGGCGCGGTTGACTTAATAAGACTGATTACGAAGCTGGGAATAATTGTCAGCATGGGCCACTCAAACGCCACGTATTCACAGGCCGAGGCTGGGTTTTACGCCGGTGCCCGCGGTGTAACCCACTTGTTTAACGCGATGGCCTCATTTCACCACAGGGAGCCTGGCCTTGCAGGCTTCGCCCTTTCAAACAAGGATATCTATGTCGAGACCATAGCAGACCCCTATCACCTCCATCCCAAGACGATAGAACTTATATTTACCGCCAAACCGCCGGATAAGATAATCATCGTCTCGGACTCTGTGAAGGAGACCAGGACCACCCCGGTTGCGGGCGCTAAGATTGCCGACTCAAAAAATATACTTATTGGCGGCGCCACAACGATAATGGAGTCCGCAAGGCGGCTTATACAGCTTGGATTTAACGAAGATAAAATTATGAGATGCGTTACAGAAAATCCGGCGCGGTATTTATCGCACACATGAGGCGGCCCCAGGGCTTTACAGCGTGTTTGCAAGGCTTAAGATAAGCCTCTCTGTGTCGCGCCTTGCCGCCTTTGGCAACAGATACAGGCTCGTGCTGCTCTTTGCTATTGTCGCCCTGCCTTTTTTACTTGTGAGGCTGCCGTTTTATCTTTATTATCCAATGGTATCACTCACGCCCGACAGTTGGACTTACGCAAGGCCGGCCTATCAGATTCTCAACGGCACTCTGCCGCAGTTTGACCACCGCACGCCCGGCTATCCGCTATTCATTGCCCTGTTATTTAAACTATTCAGGCACCCGTCAAACTTAACGATTGTCTTGTCTCAGGGGGCGTTAAGCCTGTCTTCCCTGCTTTTTCTGGTGTATGCCATATATAAAAAATATCCCGAGGCGGCCCTCTACGCGGCAGTCGCGATTGCGGGTTATGCGACATCGGTAACCTTTCTCTGGTATGAGTCGAACTATATGACGGAGAGCCTTTATGTCAGTTTTCTGGTCTTGTTTTTCGCGTTTGTAATTATTTCACTCCACAGCAAAAAGGCGCTGCCCTGGACCGTTACATCGTTTATCGTAGGCTATATAATCTGGATACGGCCCGCGGGGATTTTTATTTTATTGGTGGCGGCAATGGTCGCGGCCTTTCTCATTAAAAACCGGTATCCGCGCAGGACGATAGCCGCTTTAATAGTCCCCTGCGCCATGATGCTCGTTGTCCTTGCGGGATATAACCGTTTTACTATTGGCTCCTTCACGCTGTCGCCCTTTGGGGCGCATAACCTGTTCAGCCTTACGATACCGTTTATGGAGCCTGACGAGAGATTCTCAGCCGATATAAATAGGGCAATCACAGAATATGTAAATACCAGGGTCTCTGAGGAGATAAAGCGCACCGTAAGGGCATCCTGGGACATTGAGGCACTCCATGACGCCTTCATTACGGCCTATGAGTATAACCTTGCCATAACGTTTGACTTTCTCCGGTCAGTTAAGACGCCAAACGCCACCCCCTCCACGCCGATGATGGGATTGTATCCAGCCTTAAACGACATTGCGATGGCTCAAATAAAGAGGCACCCGCTGATATACCTGAAGTTCTTCAGCGTGATGGCCGTATATTACCTCACAAACGTACGCCGTGATGAGGCCGGTATCGAAGGAGGCGCCAATATCTACAAGATAACAATCCCATTTGCAGCTCAGGCGATAAAGGCCTACCATAACACGACTAACTCAGCAGAAGAGGACACAGTCGACAAGGCAGCCATAGAATTTACACTAAACGAATACCTGAGGCCGTTTCCTCCTGAAATGAAAAACGTATATTGGTTTATTTCAACCGGGGGCGACAACTCAACAACTGAGGTCTTATACGTCAAAGATGTGAAGACCCCGCTGATGGCGGCAGGCATCGCATACCAGAGATACCATCGCATGGTCTTCAGAAACATCCTGTGGACGGCCGTATATTTTATGGTGCTTGCGTATGGGGTATTCGTACTGTTCAGGCGGAAATATATGGATACCGGGGCGTTTATTGTCGTCATTCTATGTGCGTGCCCGTTGTTTTCCGCGCTGGTTACGTCGGCAGTAACAACAGCCCTTGTGCGTTACAGCTATCCTACGGAGATTTGTTATTACCTGCCCGCGGCACTGCTTCCCGTACTATGGCGCTACCACTCCTTAAAAATAAAAAACGCCGCTGCCGCTATCAACGAAAACCCGACTATGTAGTTCCCATGATGAGATTTTAGAAAATAATGCGACACGCCTACGGGATATAAATACTGTTGCTATGGTATAATAAATTCAACTGATTAAGCCATGAAAAAGTATTCACGTACGCTGGATGAACTAAAGACAAAGGCAGTGCTTTTTTGGCCAGAGGAGATACTTTCCCGTGAGGCAACAGCCAGCATACTGCCATGTCTGCTTAAGACACAGGATAAGTTTATCAGCATTCTGAATCTCTCTGACAATGCTCCCGATGCATGGAAGAAATTTGTAGATATTTCTGAAGATATCAAAGCTAATATTTTTCTTAAGCACTTGATGGTACTCAGTGACCTGGCTGGGGAGGCATTGAACAAGATCCCTCCTCTCTCACAATATTTTACAGATAGCAAAATGACTTATGTTTGGCGAAATAATACTTATGACTACCAATTTAAGATTATCCATAATGATGTCGGTTTAGCAAACGGCAACCTTCGCGTTGATGCTAAACAAATACTCAAAGGATACCCGTTAGATTCTAAAATGGAAGATGTAATAATGTTTCTTTTACATGGGGCTTCATCCATAGGTGACACACTGCCTGAAGATATAAAAAACAAATGTATCATCGGTGGGTTAATAGGGGATACAGAGGAGATACAAAAGTTTGTAAAGCAAAGTTATATTCGGGTAAGCCGCCAGATTGCCGGTGCTGCGTCTAACGCACTATGACAGTATGCTCAGGATTATGTTATTGAAATATTGAGGGATCTATTACCGCTATGGGATTTTATAAGGAATGGTACATTGCCAGGGGTCAGCCATTCAGGAGGCAAAACAGAGACTAATTTTGATGTTATTGCAAAATCGCCCAATGGTAAGAATTTTGGGATTGAGGTGAGCTTCCAATTTACTACAAATAGTGTAATTGAAAGAAAATCAGGGCAAGCGCAGGCAAGATATAATATGGTTCATAGGGCTGGACATAAGATTTGCTATGTGATAGACGGTGCCGGTAATATTAATATAAGGCAGTCAGCTGTGAGGAATATATGTAAATACAGCGACTGCACAGTTGCCTTTTCTCTTGCTGAAGTTGGTGTCCTTGCTGACTTTATGATTAATGAATCAGGAAATTAATAGAAAATTATAATGGCACATTGGAGTGAAAACAGCAACAGCCTGAGGTTAGCAACTATTGAGATAGGGTGACTGTCTCAATTAGAGAATGTCCCTTGTTCAACTCCAGCGGTTTATCTATTGTGGTTTCCTTATGGACGAAGCCATGCCGATGCAGCCAGTATGAAAGAATGCTTTTATCAACTCTCTTTGTTTAGCAGGAATCTTAATGAAAAATCCATTCTTTGCATATTAACTACTCCTGCGGATGCGGCAATGCTGTTACCATATTTGGAAAAACATAATAAGTTTCAACTTTGGGTGGCATTAAAAACGAAGCATGGAACTAATACAAATCAATTGCCAGCCCTGCCTGAACAACACGCATCTTTGATTATTTTATCACGGTATAAGGAATCCTTAAAGCATACCAAAACAAGAATCAAATATACATACTGTCCAACATGCCGCAAAACAACAAAGGATTATGGAGGCAAGAAACATACTTACCACGAATATGGAACACTTATCTCAGATGTATGGCGAGATATTGAATGTAATCCATATGATAATATAGACAGTGCCATTGTAAGATTAAGGGATCTTTTTGGATTGGATCCTTTTATCAATTTATATTTAGTCGATATGCGAAAATGTAAAGATATTATTCCAGCTTCACATGAAGCCGAACCTGCCATAAAGCATGAAACTTCAGGAATACAATCAGTTCAATGTAATCGTCTTATAGCCGGCGACTGCCTTGATGTTTTAAATACAATTCCAACGAATTCTATTGATTTTTGTTTTGCTGATCCTCCGTACAATCTTAAGAAAAAATACGATAAATGGGACGATGCTTTGGAGTCTGTCGAATACTTCAGATGGTGTGACAAATGGCTCTCCGAACTTTACAGGATATTAAAGCCTGGCAGAACCTTAGCAGTTTTGAATATCCCACTATGGGCTGCTCGCCACTATCAATTCCTCAGTTTAGCCATGGACTATCAGGCATGGATTGTCTGGGATGCAATCAGCTTTCCGGTACGAATGATTATGCCGTCACATTATGTTATTCTTTGTTTCTCTAAAGGGTCTCCACGACAACTGCCAGGCTTAGACAATAACGGTATGAATGAGAAAGAAAAAGAATCTTTAAGTCCTTTGGGTGAGTTATATTGTTGCAGAGCAGGTTGTATCGATTTAAGGCGACGTTTAGGGAATCCCGATATTTCTGCAATTAGTGACCTATGGCATGATATTCACCGGCTAAAACATAATAGCCGCAGAGTGGACCATCCTTGCCAGCTTCCTCCATCACTTATGCGAAGACTTTTTGCATTATTCACTAAACCTGATGAAATTGTATTAGACTGTTTTAATGGCGCTGGAACCTCTACGCTTACCGCACAGCAGATGAGCAGACGTTACCTTGGCATAGAACTATCCGCGCAGTATCACGAAATTGCTTTAAGGCGGCATGAATTACTATCTAAAGGAGTAGACCCTTTTGGAAAACAAAACACAATACCCTCGGTAAAAAATAGTCAGGTCCAACGCATGTCAAAACAAAAATATCATGTCAGCAAGAAAACTCTTCAGTTAGAAGTTAAGAAAATAGGTAAAGATCTGGGCCATTTACCAACAAAGGATGAAGTGAAACAGTACAGTAAATATCTTTTTTCATATTTTGAAGAATATTTTGTCAGTTGGGGTGAAGTCTGTGCTGCCGCACGCACAACAGGTATGTCTGAAAATCCTTTGATAGAAAAGAAACAGGTATCAATAAAACAGATGAATCTGTTCTCTATGGAATAGTATATCTTTTGGACACATACGATGGCGCTACCACTCCTTAAAAATAAATAATGCCGCTACTACAAGCAGCAAAAACCCTATAATGTAATTCCACTTTAGAGGCTCTTTCAAGTAAACGATAGAAAAGATGCAAAAACTGATAATCGAAAATGCCACCTGCATGGTCTTCATCTGTGCGGCACTGAACCTCTCGTGGCCCCAACGAATGCCTGGCACCTGAAAACAATACTCGAAAAATGCAATAGACCAGCTTATGAGAATTATTACAAACAAAGGGGAATCCTTGTACTTTAAATGCCAAAACCACGCAATGGTCATAAACACGTTGGATATTGTCAATAGTATAATTGTTTTCATAAGATCAGCCACACCAAAGGGAGGGGTTTAAGGGGAATGGCATAAATGCCCTTCCCCTTGGGCTTATATATTTCTCTTATCTATCTGCTACTTTTTTTTTAAGGCGTTAAGCCTATCAGTAAGGCTTGTTGGCTGCACCTCGCCTTTAACCTCTCTAAGCGCTGCGGCAACGTTTGCATCTTCTTCGACTGATACCGGTTTCAAAAGGTCCGAGCGTGTCTTGGCGGCATCTGCCCTTGCCGATGCGTCGTCGGTGATGCGTTTCATTGCCTTCAACGCAGTGTTAAAATTTTCAGTGCCCAGGCCCGCGGCGGTTTTGGCGGCTGCCTCCTTCTCCGCGGCCATTTGCTCCTGGATTTTAGCCTTGTGCATCTCTCTCATCGCATGTGAGTATTGGGATTTTGCCTCTTTGAGCTTTTTTGCCGCATCCTGTGTTATCTGCTCCAGATATTTGAACATCTCCTCTGCCTCTGTGGCCTCCTGCTTTTCTCTATCTACCTCTGCGGCCATCTTCTCTACGTTTTCAAGCAGTGTTGCGAGGCTTTTCTCCAGAGATGCCTTCTTAGCAGGGTCTGTTTCTGTGAGTATTTTCTGATTCAGGAGCTCACCGGCCTCTATCCTCTGGTTGTAGAGTGCAGCGATTTTATCGGCCTCGTCCTTTTCTCTCAGCATACTTTGGCGTGACTTGGCGGCCTGAATGCTTACCTCTTGCAACTTTTGATCCATTTCCTTTATCTCCGCCTCGGTAGCCCCCTCAGGATCAAAGGACACCAAGCCGTCTATCACGGAGTTCTTAATCTTATCCATCGCAACCTTACCGTAGTTTGAAAAAAATCCCATCTCTCTTACCTCCTCACTATCTTACGATATCTCCAGTTCAGGCTCAACCAGGTCGATGCCTGCCATTATTGTTACTCCGGCCTCCTTTACCGTGCCGAATTCGTTCTTTACCTTCTCCATCGTGACTACCACATATTCCTGCATGTCTTTATCTACCTCTCTGGCATAACGCATTGACCGGCTCTCAACCTTCATGCCTGTCATCCCATAGGGATCCATCACAACTGTCTCGGTAAAGTGTATCGGATCGACATAATCCTGTTGAGTGCTGCCTATGGTGCGCCGATACTCCAGTTCGCCGTCTATTATGAAATCCTTATATCCTATCAGGCCTGTGTCGTAGTTGAGCCATGTCCCCCATTCATCCTCTGACGCGGGAAAGACTTCGTCTACTACCCTGTAGTATGTCAACGATATAATCTCCGTATTTTCTACGGCTATCTGGATAATCGACTCGTCATTCCTGTCCATGGCCGATTGCATATATACCTTGTAATTACTAATCGGCCCTATGGTGTATTTACCGGCGGCAACTACCGTGTGCGTCCCGGCCCCAGGGGATTGTACCTTCAATTTCCCCTCGTTGAGTATGAATTTTGTCTCGTCGATTTTCACCATGCTGTTTATCTTTATGCCGAGGGGGATGGTTGAGTCCACGCGCTCTTTTTTCTTCTCAAGCAGCTCCGATAGTGCCTCTGTTTGCCTTTCCACGATGTGTTTAAATATTCCTAGCGCACCCATTGTGTCCTCCTTGTTAGTCCAGGCTGAATTTAGGCCCCGATACAGAATTTTTCCTCTTCTTGTATATGAAATAAATTGCCAGCGCTATCAGTGCAATTATCAGCAGCCACCGCAGAGTATGGGATTCTTTTTTCACGGGATTAGCCTTGTCGACCACTTTTTTATTCAGCGCGATGTCGGCGTCCATGCCAGGGGGCATATAAGTCGGGTCGAGGGGTTCGCCCTTTAGCTCGGCGACCTGTTTATCGAGGGAGGCGAGCTTGGCCTTAAGCTCGGCGTTTTCTCCTGAGAGCTTGTCGGCCTCTTGCCTCCACTTCTTGAAATCGGGGTCGTTTTGATGGTTATAGTACATTCTTGAATAGTTTCTGTCTGAGATATGGTCAAGCATAAACCACAGGAACATGGCGTCCCACATGCCAAAAGACGGTGCGCCCATAAATGCGTATTGGGGCGGTTGATAGTTGTTTGCTGTGTAGAAGTTGTCCCTTCTGTATGCGTATGTGTTTTGGTCGTAGCCCCGTGATCTGCTTACTATGGGGTTGCTGCCGTATCTGGTATAGTTGGTGGTGGTGTCTTTCGCCTTATATCTGCCTTGGCCGGCCTCGTATTTTGAGAGGGATTCTTTGGCCTGTTGTTTAGATACCGTGGTGTTCAGCCTTTGGTCATAGGCAGAGGGTTTGCCGGATTGTCCACCGCCTGACGCAGCGCCTGCCGTGTTACCGTATTTTGAAGTTGGGGCGGACCCTGCCCGCTGTTGGCTGCCTGATGACGTACCCGTGGCCGTATTGCCGTATGAACTCTTGCTTCCAGATGACGTATTGCCGTATGAACTCTTGCTTCCAGATGACGTATTGCCGTATGAACTCTTGCTCCCAGATGACGAGTTGCCGTATGAACTCTTGCCGGAGGAACCCCCGCCGCTGCTTTTTGAGCCGCCAGAACTACTTGAGCTTCCAGAACTGCTTGAGCCGCCAGAACTGCCTGCCCTTGCCGAGACGTAATCCACCGTGCCAAAAACAAACGCTATTATGGCTAACAAAATAATTGTTTTTTTATACCATGAGCCGTTATCTCTTATCATTCAACCCTCCCGCAGCCCTCCTGCTGAAAATAATTCTATTATGGCACTGGAGGCCATTGTGAAGTACCCGCAAATGGGGTGTCCTTATTTTCTGCATTGGCAGTGTTTGCCGCTGCCTCCATGTCTGTTTTATCTTTATTCATCTCACCCGTTGCCATCACGTCATCCAGATATGTACCTTTGTATTGTCGCCCGTCTTCAGTGGTTAATGTGCCTATGCCGTTTCTTTTGTCGTTTTCAAAGCGGCCCTCATATCTGCTGCCGCCGGCGTAGTCCATAGCGCCTGTGCCATGAAAGAGACTACCCTTGAATTCCCCGACATATTTATCTCCGTTTTTATAGTAGTATACGCCTTTGCCATTGAACTGGCCATCGGCGAATTGTCCCTCATATCTGTCGCCGTTAACGTAGTAGTATGTGCCCACACCCTGCATAGTGCCTTCCACGGACTGCCCGACATATTTATCCCCTGATGGCCAGGTGTTCGTACCCATGCCGTGGCGTTTGCCGTCCTCAAAATCCCCTACGTATTTTTGGCCGTCCGCAAAGGACAGTGTACCCTTTCCATTGGCAAAGCCACCAACTAATTCCCCTGCGTAAAAGTCGCCGTTTGGGTAGTGTATGGTGCCGGTGCCATGGGGGTTGCCGCCAGAGAACTGCCCCTCGTACTTCTCACCGCTTGTGAAAACGAAGACCCCATATCCATCAAGGCAATTCCCCTGTGTGCATTCGGCAGATGCGGCCCTGCCCGGCAGAAGAAGCGCTATTGCCAGAGCAACCACCATTAAAGGCAATGTGACTGCCGCGTGTATTTGTTTTCTTGTTGCTGACATACGTATATTATAACATTATTTTGGTTTTGGATTCCATTATTAATTATTGGCGTCTTTATACTTTGAAAGCAGTGCGTTGACCTTGGCGTCGCTTTTTCTGAGTTTGTCGGACAGGATTAGCGCGAGGTTTTTATAGAGCTTCAGACAGAGCTTTGGTTCCGAGCTTCTTAACACTACCTCGTTTATAGCCACAAGGTTGCATTCGGTCTCTGCCGTGGCGGTTGCGAATCTCGGGGCGGATTCCATCAGGGCCATCTCTCCGAAACAGTCGCCGTGTTTGAGTACGTTTAGTGTTGTTTCAGTTGTGTTTCCCTGAAACATCTTGGTGATTTTCACCTGTCCGCTTATAATTATGTACATCTTGTTGCCAATGCTGCCCTCGCTGAATATCTCTTCCCCTTGTTTATAGGCGTGTTTGCTGCTGATGTTGTAGATTTTATTCAGCTCCTCAAGGGAAAAGTCCGAAAAGAACGTGTAGCTTTTCTTTAGATTCAGAAGGAATTCCTTATCGGCCGACTCCAGTGATATGGAGAGTTTTTGAGTGTCCAGCATTTCTGTGCGGCTGAGGTATATTTCCATTTCGTCGGCAAACTCCCCGGCCGATTGTGATCTTTTCTCCTTGTCCTTCTCAATGGCCCTCATTACGCAATTGCTGATAATCAGCGGTATGTCGGTTTGCACTGTATGTGGCGGCGGCGGATCTTCGGACTTTATCTTGCGAAACAACGTCGGCAAGTCGGCAGCGGGAAAAGGCTTTTTCCCCGTGAGAAACTCATATGACATTGCCCCTAAGGAAAACACATCGGTCTGCCTGTCCAGCTCTCCGCCTGTCACCTGTTCCGGGGACATATATGACGGCGTTCCCAGTATCCTGTCTGACCGGTGTATGGCACTTTTTGACGAAGAGAGCATTGCTATGCCAAAGTCCATTATTTTTGCCTGGTTTTCCTTGCCCTTAGTGTGCTCATCTGTAACAAGCATAACGTTTGCAGGCTTTATGTCTCTGTGAATCACCCCGCGTTGGTGCGCGTAGTGAAGGGCTGAGGCCACCTGGATTAGCATCTTTACTTTGCTTATAAGAGGTATCTGAATCTTGTCCTGGATGATTGTCTTAAGTGAAATGCCGTCGACGAACTCCATAACAAAGTAGTGTATGTCATAAGACTCTCCGGCATCGAATATTGTGGCTATGTTGGGATGGGACAGATTACCGGCTATCCTGACCTCCTGATAAAACAGTTTAAGGATCTCTCTTTCGTCCAACCCCTGGAGCGCCTTGCCTAGCTTTATCGTCTTGATTGCCACTATCCGGTCAATTATCGAGTCCTTTCCCTTGTATACAACGCCCATTGCGCCCTGTCCGAGTTCGTGAAGTATCCGGTATCTTCCGATATTAATCGTCCCCAGGGTCGTATCATGGATTAAATTAAACTTCATCATAACAACCTATTATAACATAACAGGCAGTTGCAAAGTACTGGCTGGAGAAGCGGGTACCATCGTTGATTATGCGTGGTGGGCTTAAGTTAGGAGTTTCTTGATAAATGCGTCTGTATCCTTCATAGCGTCTTTTACCATTGTTACCCTTGTGATTAACCCCCTGTAGTACCCTGCTATGTGAAGGGTGTCGTAAAGACTGTCAAAATCCCTTACCAGCTTGCCTGTCCTGGTGACAGACAGGTATTTCTTTATGGCCGCCATATACCCGTCAACAGACTTGGGTAATTCTTTACGTGTAAGACCCTTCTTTATCAGGGCTTCGTTAATGGCTTCCAGCACAGCAAGGTATGCCGTGCCAAAAGCTTCCCTGACCGGCTTTTTGTCGAGATAGATGTTATCCTCAATGACAGCGGCTTTTAATAGCCCCTTGGCGTTTTCCATGTACCGAAACGCTTCACCTTCTCTGTGTACGTTAGGCATTTAATTTTACCTCCTCACTGCTTAATTGTAAGCCGTTTATGATAGCTGTGTCAATAGGGGTAGTACCCTCCAACGATAAATTTGTTCTAATCGTAAGTCCTTGTTTTATAAAGGCATTGTAAATTGGCAAAACACTAATAGCTCATGTATAGAACAAATTTACCGTGGAAGCGGCAATGGCAGTCGCGACAAAACAGATTTGAATAAACTGCCTGTCCGGCCCTATTGAAACATTTGGTTGTTAGTAACGGGCAGGCGTATCGTTACGGAGGTACCCTTCCCCTCCGTACTTTCTAAATTAACCGTGCCGCTGTGGCGTTTTATTATCCCATCCACTATAGATAACCCTAAACCCTTTCCTGAACCCACTTCCTTTGTCGTATAAAATGGAACAAACGCGCGCTTCACTGCCTCCGCGGACATCCCTGAGCCATCGTCATCTATCTGGATTGCAATTATATCGCCTTGTGCTTCACATATACGCGATGTAACTATCCGTATCGTGCCGGTAGTATTAACAGCCTGCAGGGCGTTATCCAGTATGTGATAGAAACACTGGTTCATTGCCCGTGGTTCACATAAATACATAGGCAGCTCTGAGTATTCCTTGATGATATTCACTTTACAGGTTTCATTTATTTTTATCGATAATGTTTCATCGATACACTTGTTAATGTCAATCTCCTCAATGTCTGAAACGTTGAGCCGTGAAAATGCTTTCAACCCATTGACGACTTCCATAATTCTATCGATACCCCTGTTAGATATATCTATTTTCTTATACATTTTAGAAATCGAATCAATTATCTGAAATTGTTCCAATAATTCTATAGATTTATCTGACATGAATTCCATCGAGCGTATATTATTATTAAAATGTCTTATAAAATGTTCAAATACTGCGATAGCTTTTCGAAAGGAACTTACAGAGCTTTTAATAAAAGATAGTGGATTGTTTATCTCATGCGCTATACCCGCTGCCATAGTAATCAGACCCGCCTCTCTGTCCGACTCTATAAGCTGCATTTCCTTTTTGCGTAGAATTGCTACAGTAATTATATGTGCTATAGTTTTCATAAATTGTTCATCTTCATCATTCCGTCCATGTCCTTCCTTCACATAGACATTGATTACCCCCAATAGCCTGTCCGATGAAATAATAGGTATGCAGTAATGTCCATGCTCAACCATATCATGGTATTTAATCGTGTGATTTTCTTCATTACAATCCGATGAAAATACTACTTTGTTAGTGGATGCCGACAAGCCGCACAGGCATTTTCCATAGGGAATCTTTGAGCACACTGACAACTGTTCCTCGCTAAAGTTATGAGATGCCGCGATTTGAAGCGTCTTAAGTTTTTCGTCACAAAGGAAAATACAACCTTTTAGATGAAATGGGCGCCGCGTATGCACCAGTATAATATTTAATATCCTTTGCAATAGCACCTCAAGGGAATCATATGATAACGACAATTTAAGGACAGCATTAATTATTTCCTGCTCTTTTATATGGTTATCTGCCATCTCCTTTTGTTTTAATAAATCATTATAGCTATTTAGTAGTATTGTTCTTGATTTAGCTCTATATATTATAAATATCCCAACTGTTAAAATAGCAAGCATTAATGCTGATACAGATAAGACATTCTTAATAATATCATTTTTGACGCCAGAAATATCAGCAAATAAATGTACATGCCAATCATTATCCTTATAATGTGTTCCTACTTCTAAATATTCTATGTCCGTATACTTCTTATTTGCTTTGTCCTGATGGCGCATTGTATTAATTGTAAAACCATTATATTCTGATTTATTAATAATTGGCAATGACAATAGTGGCTCATCGCCATATTGCTTATTGTCCTTAATCGTTTGTATAACTTGTTCCGGTAATTGGTGCATTGTATGATATCTATAGCTCTCATCACTACAATAGAAAATAACTTCGTTGTTATCTACAGCAAACAATATGCCGTTATAATTTGTATTTTGAGCAGTAAATATTTCTATTTCATGTTTTATTACGGCAACTCCGATTATCTCATTGCTATTCGTTATTGGATGTGATGAATACAATCCTAGTGTTCCTGTAATAACACCAAGAGCTATGTACTCATCAGGAGTCCCTTTTATTGCGTTTTTAAAATATTCTCTGAAACTTAAATTCTTGCCTACAAGGCTCTGATGGGTATTAAAGTTACTCGACGCAATTGTAATACCATCCTTATTTATTATATAAGCTACGGATGCTCCTATGGACACATTGAACTGAAGTAAATATTCGTTCATATTTGTTATTCCATCAGGATGCTTTACGTATTCTATAACGGGAGGACGTTCTGATAAAATTTTAGTGAGGGTGCGATAGTTATTTATCTTGTCTGATAAATAAGTGTTATATGTATTTAAATGATCTATTGCCCCTTCATGTAATTTTCTTATTGCCCTGTCTTTAGTCAATATGACTGTCAATATCAATATAATTATAGTAGTTATTAATACGAAACCTGCAAAAATATAATAAGATCGATAACTTCTTATTATTTCCTGTTTGTCAACACTATATTGATTAATCTTATCCTCTAATTTATCCTTCATTATGAGACTATCATAATATATCCTGATTGCACCCACTATGGAAAAGGCTATAATCAGAGCCGAAATTGCCCTAAATATCTGGACGGGAATATGGACGATAGATAAAAAACTATCGGTATTAAGAATATTTGATGGGAATGCGCTACATTTGGGCACGACAACACCGGCAAAAATACCATACACTATGAAAAATATAGCGGCAGTTAAAAGGTATTTATCATATAGATCAAGTTTTGACCTGTCTATTATATATGTTACCTTGCGGCAGGATAACAGGCCAACCGCCGTCAGAACGGCCCCCGGCAGCGCTATAAAATATCTCGATAATATTTGTGCCGCCATTAGCCATTCCCCCGAAGTATAGGTGAATGTAATGACAACCGCTAAACCCGCCGGCAGGAGCCACCAATGCAAATTGCGAAACAAGTTATTCAGAACTGCGCTTGTTGCCGCCAAGCGTCTGCCGAACTCGAACAGGAAACAAAACGACGATACCATAAAAATAAAACTCACTATATTTAGGATTTTATACGATGGATATATTAAGGACATCATGTCCAACCATTCATTTACGCCATGAAGTAAGGCAAACGAAGCCAGCAGCCAAATATTTGCTGCCAATCCGAGTTGACCATAGATTAATGGTTGAATCAGTATTGAAACGCCCATGAAGATAAAAGCAGCTCCGTAGACAAAAAACACATATGACATATTGTTTCTAAAAAACTGCTCTATCGATTCCATATACCCCTCATTCGATAAATAAAATGGATATAATAGTCAAGACAACATTAACAGTCAGCATTTTCACTTTTTGCGCGATTGACTGAATGGTGCGGCAAATCGTCGAATTATCGAAGATAATTTAAACTGTGGCAGAAACCTTCTTTCACAAAATGGCGTTTTAGATTTTGTGTCCCGCGATAGCCTCTTGCTTATTTCGACTATTAATGCGCCGGCAAAATATGTCCCAAAAAGTAGTGCAAATACTTTAACCATCATCCTCCCCCCAACAATTGTATCCCA
>PEAC01000058.1 GCA_002753305.1 Nitrospirae bacterium MYbin6 | reverse complement strand
GAGAGCCTTCCAGTAGATAAGGCAGCAGGGGACAGCCTCTATGGCGGCACCCTGAACTTGTACGGGTCTGTAGATGGGGTCAGGTCTTTCATTTTGACAATCTCTCATTTACCTGTTATGTTAAAGGGGACAGATTTATTTATACGTTGTTAATGGTAACGAGAGGGCGTGAAGGCCGTCTGTTAAAACTTCTTTTTCTTTAACCTCAGGGAATTGCTCACCACGGAGACGGAACTAAAGGCCATCGCCACTGAGGCAATCATTGGGTTTAACTCAGGGCCTCCAAATAGTGCCAACACCCCGGCGGCAATTGGGATGCCCACGACATTATAGAAAAATGCCCAGAACAGGTTCTCTTTAATCGTCCCGATTGTCAGGCGCGATAGCCTTATGGCGTCGGCCACTCCGAGCAGGTCCCCCTTTACCAGGGTTATGTCGGCGGCCTCCATGGCGATGTCCGTACCGGTTCCAAGCGCTATGCCTATGTCGGCCTCGGCAAGCGCCGGGGCGTCGTTTATCCCGTCTCCTATCATGGCAACGATCTTATTGTCTTTTCTTATGGCCCTGATAAGATCTAATTTTTCACCAGGTAGCAGCTCTGCGTAGTACTTGTCAATCCCAGCTTCACGGGCTATCGCATCGGCGGCATGCTTGTTATCTCCGGTAAGCATTATTGTCTCGATGCCCATTGCCCTGAGTTTTTGCACCGCAAGGGCGGAGGTCTCTTTTATTGTGTCCGATATGGAGATAACTGCCTTTAAGTCCTTGTCTATGGCTATGTAGACGGTGGTACTGGCCTTATCGTTAAGGACTCCTGCTACGGCGATGCCCTCGTCTCTGAGGAACTTGGCGGTTCCTATGGTAATGGCACTGCCCTTAAATGTGCCTTTTATGCCGCCACCGGTTATGGATACAAAGGAGTCAAGATCAAATAGCTCGATATTCTCTGCCGTTGCCTTTTCTACTATGGCCCTGGCTATGGGGTGTTCGGAGTTTTTCTCAGCCGATGCGGCTATCCTAAGCGCCTCCATAGCGCTAAATCCGGCAGACAACACCTCGACCCCGGCGACATTGGGTTTGCCCCGCGTTATCGTGCCGGTCTTGTCCATGACGGCGACCTGGATTTTGTGGGTGTTTTCAAGGGCTTCGGCCCCTCTGATAAGGATTCCCCTCTCGGCACCAATTCCCGTGCCAACCATTATGGCCGTCGGTGTTGCCAGTCCCAGCGCGCACGGGCAGGCTATGATAAGTACGGCTATGAAATTCATCATGGCACGATTAAACGACGGCTCGGGGCCGAGGAAATACCATAGCGCAAACGTACTAACGGCAATCACTATAACCGTCGGTACGAATACGGAGGCCACCCTGTCGGCAAGCCTTTGAATTGGGGCCTTTGTGCCCTGTGCCTCTTCTATCAGGCGTATAATCCCGCTAAGCATGGAGTCCCGGCCTATGCGCGTTGCCCTCATCTTAAACGCCCCGTACAAGTTCAGGGTGCCGCCATAGAGGCTGTCCCCTGCTGCCTTATCTACTGGAAGGCTCTCTCCCGTAATCGGGGACTCATCCACCGTTGAGACACCCTCCACTATGACCCCGTCAACCGGGACCCGCTCCCCCGGGCGAACCAGAACAATGTCCCCCGCGGCAACCTCATCAATTGGTGTGGCGGTCTCGACATTGTCCCTTAAGACGGCAGCGGTCTTTGACTGAAGGCCGATTAATTTCTTTATCGCCTCGGAAGTGCGCCCCTTAGCGCGCAGCTCAAGCAGACGTCCTAATAGTATCAGCGTTATGATAACCGCAGAGGTGTCAAAATACAAGTGTGGGGCCATCGCATGGCGGCTGATTGCCTCAGGAAAAAATATGGCAAATACGCTGTAAAAATAGGCCGCCGAAGTGCCGACGGCAATCAGGGTGTTCATATTCGCAGAGAAATGCCTGAGCGCAGAAAATGCCGCGCTGTAAAACCTGAGCCCGTAGACAAACTGCACTGGCGTTGCCAGGGCCAGGAGCACATAGGGGTTTGATAGCACCGGAATTTGTACCATTGAGGCCGCCATGATTATGGCAGATAGTATGGCACTTGCCATGAGGGCTGCCTTAAGTGAGGCATAGTGTTTTTCTCTTTCGAGTCTCTCCGTGTCCTCAGAGGCCGTTACGCCGTAGCCTTCTTCTTTTATCGAATTGACTATGGGACTAATGTCGGTGCCGCTTTGAATCGTAACGACGGCCTTTTCGGCGGCAAAATTGACCACGGCCCCGATTACGCCTGGATGTTTTCTTATTGCCTCCTCGACGGTTTTGGCACAGACGGCACACGTCATACCGCTTATGGGTATCGTTATGGTCTTAGTATCTTTCATGGCATATGTTTTTATAATATTTTACTTGCAAAAACATGAATATTAGTTTATCATATTACGCGGAAAAGCGATAGACATCATATAAATAAAATATGGCAAGCAAACCAGGGTGCGTTGAGCATCCCATTAAACTGTCGTTAGGAGGATTTAAGATGAAGGTTCCATATGTAGAGGCCGATCTTTGTACGGGATGCGAGACATGCGTATCTCTTTGTCCCGAAGTGTTTACGATGCAGGGAGACAAGGCGTATGTATCTTCACCCGATAAGTGTAACACTTGCGATGTGCAAGAGGCCATGGACACATGCCCGGTAGAAGCCATTAAATGGGAAAGCTGATATAGCGCAATTTGGGGCTGCCGCCAAGGCAGCCCTTTTCCTCCATCCGTAAGGATTTCCGAACAACCATCCCCTGAGCAATGCCGGTGTCAGACAGTATGTATATTCATTATACTTCATTTTACCGGTTGTAAAATAGTTTGACATAATCATTCCATTTTATATAGTATAAGAAACTGATATGTAACACACTATAACATATTATAAGGCGATTCTGTTATATGAAAATAAGCGCAGCGGGAAAAGGCATTGGAGAGTAAAGATAGAATACTTGTAATAGACGATGAACAGGTCGTCCACGATGTAGTTCATAAACATCTCAGCAGGGATGGGTATGAGGTGTATCACGCCTATAACGGAGAGGAGGGGCTTTCCCAGTGCGGCCTGATACAGCCTTCCGTGATTCTCCTCGACCTGAAGATGCCCATTATGGATGGGCACGAATTTCTCGATAGATTCAGAGAACACTTCTTTTTTCCCTGCTCCATAATCGCGGTTACCGGGCATGCCGGTGATGTCGATTTTGAAAGGTGTTTCGATAAAGGCATTTTATCTTTCCTCCATAAGCCATTCAGCCTTTATGAGCTAATGGGGGTAATAAACAGTTCCATAAACCTGCAGCGCATGCAGCATTCACTATTAAACGAATTATTGGAGCGAAAGGCCGTCGAGGAAAAGAATTTACAGCTTATCAATGAATTAGAGGCCATCTTTGAGAGCGCCCCGTTTGGCATGGCATATATAGACGCTGATTTTAATATTTTAAAGATGAACCGCTCCCTGTGCAGTTTTACCGGATTTTCACATGAGGACATAATTGGTAAACGATGTTACGAAACAGTTGGCGAATTCGCGGCAGACAATTCCAAAGGCGGCATGAAAAAGGTCTGCAGTTTCTGCAAAATAGCAGAGACCTTAATGTCATCAGAGCCTATCGTAGTCGAGAGGGCTATTGGAAAACACTTCATAAAGGTTACAACAATACCACATTTTGGCAAAGACAGGGCCATTGACAAGTTCCTTGAGATCGTAGAGGACATCACGTGGCAAAAGGAGGCGGAAGAGAAAATCGTCCGCCACTATCAGGTTCAGGGCACTATTAACTCAATCTTACAGATATCCATTGAGCCTATTTCGCTTACCGATGTCCTGCAGCGGGTGTTGGAGTTGGTATTGTCCATCCCGCGGTTTTCTTTTCAATCCAAAGGCTCGATTCATCTCGTAGATGACAAGACACATACACTGATATTGTGTGCCCATCACAATTATAACGAACAACAGTTGATAACCTGTGATGTGATTCCTGTAGGCAAGTGCCTGTGTGGGCTTGCGGCAGCAACCGGAGAGATAGTCCATTCCGAAAGGGTAGACGAGCAACATGTTATTAAGTACGACAAAATGACCCCTCACGGGCACTACTGCGTCCCAATAATTCACAGTAACAAGGTACTTGGCGTCTTTAACATGTATATCCCGGAAGGTCACAAGAGGTCGTTCGAGGAGGAGGAGTTCCTGACCGCCATAGCCAATACGATGTCCGGCGTTATTGTGCGTAAACGCAGAAATGCCCAGATAAGAGAACGTGAAGAGCATTTCCGCTCAGTCGTAGAGTCTACTACAAACGCGATTATTACTGTAGACACCCAGGGCAATATAACCTTCTGGAACGAGGCGGCAGAAAATATCTTCGGTTATTCCTTCGATGAAGCCAAAGACATGCCCCTGACAAATATAATACCGGAGAGATTTCGGCGTGAGCACATAGAGGGAATAAACAGGGTACTGAAAACAGGAAAGACCCGTGTACTAGGGGAGATGTTAGAGCTGTATGGACTCAGAAAAAATGGGAGCGAAGTCCCTATAGAGTTCTCTGTGGCAAAGTGGGAAGCGACCGCTGGAACGTTCTTCACGGCAGTTTTAACCGATATAACTAAGCGCAAACAGGCTGAGGCAACCCTTACCGAGAGTTTTGAGAATCTGAGAAAGGCCCTGGGCGGGATAATCCAGACCCTCTCGATGGCCGTCGAGGCAAAAGACCCCTACACAGCCGGTCATCAAAACAGGGTTGGCGACCTTTCAAGGGCGATAGCCTCGGAGATGGGGCTTTCACAGCATCAGGTCGAGGGCGTGCGAATGGCCGGAGCCATTCATGACCTTGGTAAGATCTGGGTGCCGGCAGAAATCCTCAGTAAGCCGGGAAAGTTGCACGAAAGCGAATTCGCACTTATTAAAAACCATTCATTCGTAGGCTATGAGATACTAAAGACAATGGACTTCCCCTGGCCCATTGATCAGATAGTCCTCCAGCACCACGAAAAACTGGATGGCTCCGGATACCCTCAGGGACTCCACGGGGATGATATCCTTATAGAGGCCAGGATTATCTGTGTTGCCGACATTGTAGAGGCAATGTCTTCACACAGGCCCTATCGTCCATCCCTCGGCATGGATATCGCTCTGAACGAGATAGAATCAAACAAGGGAATCTTCTACGACACAGACGTTGTCAACGCCTGCCTGAGACTCTTCAGAGAACAGGGGTTTACGTTTAAAGACTCTCAGAAATCTAACCCCTCAACCACTCAGTATGATAAAAGATACACCTCGAAACCAACACGTTAGCTGCCTCAGTCGATGTTGGTTATGACAAATCATATTATTCTCAATGTATTGGGCCAAATGCAAAATGAATAAATGTGTTCCGTTAATGCTCGTCCTTAAAGAATGGATTCCTGCTTTCGCAGGAATGACAAAAAAAGGATGAGTGTTCCCTGTCTGTGTCCCCTCGCCCTTACCCTGCCTGTCATTCCTGCGAAAGCAGGAATCCAGGATGTTGAAGTGCAACACACTACATTATTTTGCAATTGGCTCTATCGCTTGTGTTATGAATGAAGGCCACGGTATGCCTGTTACTGATACCCCGCCGCTAAAGGCGCAAATCATACTCAGCCTGTTATTGATAATTGCGGTATTTGCGGTGTTTATACAGGTTAGAGGCTTTGACTTCGTCTACTATGACGACAATCAGTATATACTTGAAAACCCGTATGTACGTGGAGGGATTTCGTTAAGAAACATAGAGTGGGCGATGGCCTCTACGGCCTATAGCAATTGGTTTCCTGTCACATGGGTATCGCACATGCTAGATGTCTGGCTGTATGGGTTATGGCCCGGCGGGCATCATCTTACTAATGTTGGCATTCACGCCTTAAATTCTGCATTATTGTTTTTACTGTTTTCGTCAGTTACAGGGTTTCTCTGGAGAGGTCTTTTCATCGCGGCGTTGTTTGCGTTTCATCCAATGCATGTGGAGTCGGTTGCATGGGTGGCGGAGCGAAAGGATGTCCTGAGCGCCTTTTTTTGGATTTCGGCGATGTGTGCATATGTGTTTTACGCAAGGCGGCCATCTCTGAACAGGTATATGACAGTGCTGTTTTGTTTCATTTTGGGGCTTATGTCAAAGCCGGCTGTTGTGGCGCTGCCTGTAGTGCTGCTCTTAATGGACTACTGGCCGTTGGGGCGTTTTGCCGGTACTGGCGTCTGCAACAACATGGGACAGCGCTTCAGGATAGACTCAGCCGTGTTTTTATTCATAGAGAAAATCCCGTTTGCCATGCTGTCTGCCATTACGGCTGTAATCACAGTGTATGTTCAAAAGGCAGGGGGGGCGGTTGCCACGCTTTCAACCTTAACACTGAAGTTGCGAATGGAAAACGCCGCCATCTCATATGTTAAATATATTATAAAACTCTTTTACCCGGCTGGACTGGGCATAATGTATCGCCACCCACAGGAGCATCCTGTATGGCAGGCCGGCGGGGCGGTTATTTTCCTTTTGGGCGTTACAATCTTTGCCGTTGCGGCAATGAGGCGCGCCCCGTGGTTTTTTACCGGCTGGTTCTGGTATATCTGCACGCTTATACCGGTGATTGGGGCGGTAAAGGTGGGGATTTCCTATATGGCCGACAGATATTCGTATATCTCCTACATTGGATTATTTGTTATACTATCTATGGCAGTGCCGGTACGGGCGATGTCGTCGGGGAATATCCGGCGCATCGCTTCAGCCGCCGCGGTTGCCGCCGTAATCGTATGTATTGCCCTGACGAATAAGCAGTTAAAATACTGGCACAACAGTGCCACACTCTTTATGAGGGCAATTGATACGGCAAAAGACAGCTATTTCGCATATTACAGCCTGGGGTATGCCCTGAATATTGCGGGGCGCTTCAGTGAGGCCGAGTTGGCACTAAAAGAGGCCATTCGCCTGAAACCCGATTACGCGGAGGCGATGTTGATTCTTGGCATAGTCCTGTTGAGGCAGGAAGCAAGACTTGACAAGGCGTATAATTCGTTTTTAAGCGCAACAAGGGCAAGGCCCCTGATGCACGAGGCTTATAACGGCGCCGGCGTAGTCCTTATGAACATGGGGCAGCTGAACGAGGCCGCGGGGTATTTTAAGAGGGCCCTTGCCATTGACAATGGCTATGAAGACGCCCGGCGCAATCTCGGCCTTGTCACAAAGCAAATAAACTGAATTTCTATGGAGGATTTGAAAAAAGATGTCTGAACGAGCGTGGTATGAGACTTTCCGGTCAATGTTTAAGGGGCTTGACAGGTGTGTGTTTTTAAACTCGGCAGGGGTTGCGATGGTGTCTGAACCTGTCAGGGATGCCGTCTTACGGTGGGCTGCCCTTGGGCAGTGCGCGGAGTTTGACTATTATGCCATTGTTAGTGAGGCCAGAGAAAATGCCGCCGCGATGGTCTCTGGAAGGACAGACCGAATCTTCTTCTCAAGGAACACGACTCATGGCATTCATACATTTATCCTCGGCTACCCGTGGCAAAAAGGGGATGGTGTCATAGTAGCCGATTGTGAGTTTCCAGCAAACAGACTGTCGTGGTTGGGGCTGCGTGAGAAAAAGGGCGTTGGCGTAAGAATCGTAAAGTCCCAAAACTCTAAAGCAGCGCTTGATGATTATTACAAGCTATGCGACAAGGACACGAAGGTTATCGCCATAAGCTGGGTTCAATATCTGTCGGGGCAGAAGGCAGACCTTGCCGCCCTGGGCAGGTTTTGCAGGGCGCACGATATATTATTAGTAGTAGACGGTATTCAGGGGATTGGGGCCGCTGAGATGAACGCTGAGGAGTTGAATATTGACTGGTTAAGCGCCGATGGGCATAAGTGGATGTGCGGCCCCGAGGGAGTGGGGCTTGTGTGGATGTCCGAGAGGGCGTTTAATGTAGTAACACCGGCCTGTAAGGGGTGGTTTGGTGTAGAGCAGCCATTTAATTTCGAGGAGTTTGACCAGGACTACGAGGCAAACGCCAATAGGTTCCTTGATGGAAGCCCAATGGTGCTGGGGATAATGGCCTTTAGCGCCGCCTTGAAGATGCTCCTGAGTTTTGGGATGGACAAAATAGCCGCAAGGGTACTGGAACTCTCGGCATATACGATAAACGAGGCCAAAAGGCGCGGCTGGGAGGTTCTCACGCCGCTAAATCCCGAAGACAGGGCAGGAATCGCAACGTTCAGGCCATCGTCGGGAGACCTGGAAGTGATTGCAAAGAAACTCCATGACAATAACATTATCTGTTCGCTGCGTGGAGGCGGGTGGCTGAGACTATCGGCCCATGCCTTCAATAATCACGAAGACATTGACAAGGCATTTTATGTAATAGACAAAAACGTGTAATTCTGCCGGATTAATTAAATAACCCTTCCGGCGGCGTCGCCGAGCTTCAGGGCGATATAACCAATGATAACACTGAACACCACATAGAGCGCGGCGGCTAAGGTCTCCCCCTGTTTTAATAGCGTGCTGGTCTCAATTTCAAACGTAGAGAATGTCGTATAAGCCCCAAGAAACCCCACCACAATGAACAGCCTCCACTGTGGGTCAATAATGTGTCTCATCATAAGGACAGTTGTGACAAGCCCGATGAGAAAACTGCCGCTTATGTTTACAACGAACGTGCCGATGGGCAACCCCATGCCCCACTTATCTCTTATCCAGACAGTCAGGACGTATCTGGCAATAGACCCTATAAACCCGCCTATGCCTATGATTAAATAGTCAGCCATCGCCGTGTATAATAAACATAGGGGGCTGATAAAATCAACACAATGATAATGCAAATAAGTGTAACGCTATTGACAAATAATACATTATGTGTTATTGTATGAGTGTGTTCCTGCGGGCATACCACATAAAATCGAATCTGCACAAGGAGGCCGCAACCCGTGACATTTTATCTTATCACAAAGGTCAGAGACAGGTGGATTCCCGGGTCGATTTCAGCCGTAAGTGCCGATGACGCAAGAATTGGAGTCGAAAACACTAAATATCCCGTCATCGTCATCGAGAATTTTTGCCAGAACTAACCCAGACGCCATTGTATAAACTATCGTGCAAACACTGTAAGAACTCCGTTACAACGTGGAGTAACAGGGGAGGTAGGGGAAGCTGCTTTTGCCGCTGCGGCAAACCCCTCTACTATGCCGATGCAAGGCGCGTGGAGTTACCGTAGGCCTATGATGTTTTCGACAAAGAAATACGGCCTTTCTCCCGGATTAAAGTCGGCCACTACCTGATTAAAGGCCTGTACGGCATCAGGGGCGGCGAGTGTCCGAAGGGTTATGTTTTTTATCCCCGTGGTGTCGTAGTACTGGCATACCGCGCCGACATATTCTATAAGCAGGTCTCTGAGATGGTCGTGATTCAGCTTCTGACCCTTTTCGTTTAACACCGCGGAGATGGATTTAATGGCGTGGCAGATAATGGTTATGGCGGCCTTTACCTCTTTTATGGCCCTGGGGTCGTAGACGGAGACAGACGGTGTAACTTCCCTTCCCTTACTCTCTAATTCCCTCAGTATTATGCCGGTATATATGTCGAGGAATTCCATTAGCGAAGCTGGGTCGGCCAGTGTGTTTTCGGCATTGAAAAAGCGCTCAATATATTCGATACGCGCCGCGGTGTCCTTGTCTTCGGTGATTTTAGCGGCCACTGTGCCGTGAGGGGTCGGGCCTTCAACGGGCGGAGGCCTGTGTTCGTCGGCGAGGGGATTGCAGGAGGTCCAGGTCTTGTCGAACTCCTCGGTGAACCTTACCAGCACAGGAGAGTCGGCCTCTTTCCTTATCTCTATCAGGCCGAGCTTACCGAGGTTGTCCAACCTTTCAGATATAGTGGCCGAGGCATCGGCATATGGGCAAAAGGCCATAAGGCCTTCCGTGTCTACCGATACGTAGAGCATGGAGTACTTGCCATAGAGGCCAGTGCCCAGTTGGCGCACATAGGCAAGGATAACGAGGTCGGTAATATCGACCTTGCCGTATAGGCCTGCGGCATCAAGGGCCTCGAAATCCATGACAAGTTTTTTTAATAAAAATCTTCCCTTATCTGTCATAGCGCTTTAAATGCCTGTTCCACGCCACTTCTGGAATCGCGCGGTGCCTCAGGCATGGCTCAAAAGTTATTTTGCGAAAACACATGATTTTATCATAAAACAGGTACGCCCTACAATGCTGCTGACAATTCCGGACGTTGCCGTGGCCTGTCACTGAGTATTTATTGTCTTTTCCTGCCCTGAAGTGATAAACTTAAAGTGATGTTAATTCGATATATTACAATGGGCTTCATATTATGCTAAACATGACAATAGAGATAGTCGAAGGCCTTCGAAAGGGGCATAGGTTTACTATCGGCAACACGGAAACATTTATAGTAGGACGCTCGGAATTCTCCGACTTGCAAATCGGTACCAGCGACATGTTGGTTTCACGAAACCATTGTATGATGGAGGTGCACCATGACAAGTGCGTCGTAACCGATTTAAACAGCAAAAACGGCACAAAAGTCAATGGAAGGAAGGTAACCACCACGGTCTTAAACAACATGGACGAGATAAAAGTTGGCAATACCGTAATGCGCGTAATTATTGCGAAATGCGAAATGCATTCACTCGTTTGCGGCTCCTGTGGGGCGGTATTGTCGGAAGACGATTTCGGCATTTACGGCAGAGACGCTGAAAACGAGGGTCATTTGTGCGCCAAGTGCTGGGACAAACAACTAAAATCAATGAAAACAGTGGATTACACGTCTTTTTTCGAACTGGCAGGCTCCAAAGGCAAGACTTTTATCTGTTGCAAGTGCTCCAGCGATGTCTCAAAAACTGCGGATTCCGACGGATTGGCCAATGAGTTTCCAGATTCCACATACATGTGCCACAACTGCATTGATTTACAGGTTAAGAATGTAAATATCAATGATATGGATAAAAATTACTTCATATTAGATGAAATTGGAAGGGGTGGAATGGGCATTGTCTTTAAGGCAGTCCATAAAAAAACCGGCAGGATATGTGCCTTAAAGAAAATTCATCCATCCACAACGCCGGATACCAGGACTATAAAGATATTTGAGCGCGAAATCCTGGTACAATCCAATATCATTCATCCCAACCTTGTTCGTATTATGGATAAGGGTGTAGTGGGGGGCAATATATATTATTTTGTCATGGAATACATACAGGGGGGGAGTATTCCGAGCCTTATGAAAAACACCAAAGGTATGGTTCTTGCCCCAAAGACAGCCACCTCAATCACCATTGATGTGCTTAAAGGCCTTCAGGCTATGCACACTAGTGGATTTGTCCACAGAGACATCAAACCATCTAATGTCCTCTTGAGCAGCCCTGCTAATGAAGGCTGCTATGTTGCGAAGATTTGTGACTATGGACTTGCGAAGTCATTTGTGAATTCAGGAAACTCAATGATCGACATAACAAAGACTAAGGGTGGACTTGCCGGCTCTATCCTGTATATGTCTCCAGAGATCATAAGCAACTTCAAATACGCAAAACCCCCTGTCGATTTATATTCTGCCGGAGTTACGCTTTATTTTATGCTCACATGTAAATTTACCGTGAATATCCCTGATGATTTTTTCAAAAAGTTAGAAAAAAACGTCTCTAAAATACAGCGGCATCCCCTTGATATTATCCTGGATGAGGCCCCAATACCAATATTAAACCGTAAGCCCGATATCCCAAAATCCCTTGCCGCGGTAGTCGATAAGGCCGTTACAAAACGTATAGGAAAGGGCTATCGTGATGCCGGGGAGTTTATCCTGGAATTGGAGGGTGTTATGGAGTTGGAGGGTTGGAACAAATAAAACACAAACATATGTTACCATAAATGGCCTGGGGCCGTAAGGTACAATGTGCAAAGGAGGACAGATATGGCACAAAAGAATGAAGCTCAGGAGGATCATTCAAAAGAAGGCGAAACTATCAGATACAACCTTGATGAAATAATAGAGCTGCACGAGAAGTTGAAAATGCTGGAAGCCGAATATGCCGAAACTGTTCCGTACACACCTGAGGATATAACAGAGCTACAAGAGAAGTTGAAGATGCTGGAAGCCGAATACGGCGAAACTATCAAATACACACCTGAGGATATAATGGAATTGCAAGAGAAGTTGAAAATGTTGGAAGCCGGGAAAAAGGACCAGGCATAGCCTATGAATTGGTGTTCAGTCCCTCCGGCAACGGAAGATATCGAAACAGCGCTCTCTGTGTTTAAATCGGTGCTGCCCTAAAAGCCGCACTTGTTGTTTTTATAGTCAATCTTGAGTTCACCCGCTGCACAGACAGCCCCCGCTGATACGGCACCAGGCAGCAGTACGGCACCAATGTTATAGGTTGTCCCACCGTTGTTTATCTCGACCCTGTAGTTAAACAGCATCCCGCTGGTATTGCCGGGACTAAAGGTTGGCAGAAACGCCTGTATATTGGCCGCCCCCACTATCACCTGGTTGCCCGGTGCGGGCGAACATGGCATGTAATAGCAGCCGTTTTCGTTATGATACTGCTCCATGATAAGTCGCAGCGCCTGGATATTTTGTACCGCCTCCGTCCTTTTAGCCTTGTCAATCTGTCCAAGATACAAAGGGATCGCAATGGCGCTGAGAATCCCTATTATCACCATAGTTACGAGCATCTCGACAAGGGTAAACCCACACCGGCGCATTACACAGCCCGTTAAATCTGCCGTGTCTGCCACGCATTTATTCATCGGAGCCCTGCTCATCGTTAACTGCTATGGGGGCGTTTTACAAAGCATCCCTGCCCTAAAAGCCGCACTGTTTGTTGTCCTGGAAAATCTTCATCTCGCCGGGCAGGCATTTTACCCCAGCGGTTACAAAATCAGGCACCAGAGCGGCCCCAACAATAAAGTTTTTCCCGAAATTGGTTATCCGTACACTGTAGTTATATTTTAACCCATCGTCTTTGCTGAGAGTACAGTCTGGCAGAAGCTGCGTTATAGCGCTATTGGTCAGCACCGGTGCTAATTTTAATGAACAGTTATCGTAATAACAGCCCTTTTCATTTTTATAGTGCTCCATGAGTAGCTGTATTGACCGGAGATTCTGCACTGCCGCTGCCCTTTTGGACTTATCTATGTGTCCAATATACAAAGTGATCACAATGGCGCAGAGGATTCCTATTATCAGCATCACTATGAGCACCTCGGCCATGGTAAGCCCACATCGATTTCTTAGTCTATACAGCATGCCGGCTAACCCGATTGTGTTGACTAAGGAATCCTTGTTCATAAAAACCTCCCAGGTTAAGCGTCCCATTTTTTACAACATGTACAAAATCCCTCATTTATTGTAACAGATATTTTCCATTAAAGTACATACCGGCAATCCCCGTCCATCACAGCCGTCACTCACACAATTACTCTATTTCCAGCTTACCCCAAAGGAGACCCAACCTGAGCCATCATAGTAATATATATAGCCATCTGTCCAGGCTAAAATGCCTGTGCCGTTTGTAAACCATTGGACATAGAATGTGCCGCTTGAGGTTGTCCCTGTGGTAACGCCTCCAGACTTAGTCCCAAAGTATGATGTATATTGATTATACACTACCGTAATCCACTCGCTTGCCCTAATGTAGTCGTTCCAACTTACCCCAAAGGAGATCCAACCTGAGCTGCCATAGTAATACAGATAGCCGTCTGTCCAGGCTAAAATACCTGTGCCGTTTGTAAACCATTGGACATAGAATGTGCCGCTTGAGGTTGTCCCTGTGGTAACGCCACCGGATTTCGTCCCAAAAATGGAGGAATATTTGCCATATATGTCGTTGATTGCCGAGACGGCCATATCATAATCGGACGCAACCGATTTCAGGATTACACCGGAATCCCCCACCACAACATACACACCATTGCCATAGGCCATTTTATTTAACTTTGTCTTGACATTGGATGTGTTTGATTCCCCTGTTACAGCGTCAGACGATGTCGCCAGAATGCCACCATCGCCGGTTAGAATAAACTTGTTGCCGCCAAAGTCTATGCTGGAAATGCTCAGGGTGTTTACATAGCTTATATCAGTGGACTGCCATGTCTTTGTATCGGAAGAGGAGAGGATAAAATTCCCCGGCCACCCTGATGGATAACCATAATAATAACCTATGGAAATGAACTGTCCGTTGCCATATGTCAATCCATATACATAATAATATGCAAAATAGGGGGCTTTTCTCGTTTTGTTAAGATGTATAGGTGTAGCCGTACTCCCTGTCCAGTTATATCCGTCAGCAGATGATATCCCATAGTATGAAACATAGCTGTTACTCGTGCTGTTGTAGTTGTTCATGATTACGAACTTGCCGTTGCCATATGCCAACCCCTTTGGATAACAACCGTTGCTGCATAGATTTGCTATATTTGTGTTTTTCCATGTATTGCCGTTGTCGCTTGTCGACAAGACAGTTCCATCAGCAGATATTACGACAAAGATGCCGTTGCCATACACTACCCGGCTGAAATCGGCTGATTTAGTGGCTGTCAGAGAGCTCCAGGCAGTCCCATCGGTTGAGTACAGGATTGTGCCGCCGTATCCTGCTGCCATATACATACCATTGCCATACGCAATGCCATGAAGGGCTGCCGTAGTTGCCGAACTTACCGTTGACCATGAGCTGCCGTCGGGGGATTTTAGTATCGTGCCATTTGCTCCAACTGCCACAAATCCGCTGCTGCCATAAGCCACTGACAACAACGAATAACTTGTCTGTGAGCCTACGGATGTCCATGTCAGGGCTGCCTGTGCCGAGCATAAACAAAATATGCTTACGGCGGCAATTATCAGTATGTTTACAACAAAGAACCTGGTTATTCTGTTTCTCATCATCACATTCTCCTCATCTTCCTGATCTGTTTACCTGCTATTAATAAGATGGATGGCCAGCCATGCCAGCTCCGGCAGTACGACGGGCTCTCCAATGGTTCAGGCTTTATGTCATTTATTTACTTCCAGATTGTCCCCGTATAGTTCCATTTACCAATATAGTAATAATACATATACCCGTCTGTCCAGGCTAAAAGGCCTGTGCCGTTAGTATACCATTGGACATAGAATGTGCCGCTTGTTGTTGTCCCTGTGGTAACATCCCCTGATTTTGTTCCGAAAAATGAACTATATAAATTATAGATCTCGCTAATCTTAGCGCTTGCCTTATCATAGTCGCTTGACGCTGATGGCTTGATTTTGTAGGTTTTTACGTGACACTGCCAGTCGTGCTGAGTGTCAGGTGAGGTGGCTACATCATAAGACACATAGAGTGTATCATCCACTACAGTCACCCATGGACGCTGACCGTTATAATCGCCGTTATAAGACGTCACTGGTGCGATGTAAAGGGGGTTCCAGATGCTGTCGTAAACACCGAGGGCTATGTTGCCACTGCCGTGAAGCCCTGTATGATAGGCCACATAGTAGCGTTCCCCGCTGGATATGACCCCTTGTGACCACTGCCCCTCGTAGGCAAGCAGGGTCTTGCCAAGGTACGTCCAGTTGGAGTCCCATTTGTAGGCATAAATGCGTCCCGGGAAGAATATGTCTGATGTTACCACATGATAGATGCCTCCTTTAGACATAAAACTCCCGCCGGTAGTCATGACGCTTTCGTCCATGAGGTAGCGGTCATCAAGCTTATTAAGCGATGTGTCGTAGGTGAAAAGGTGCGTAAAGGTAGTGCCATTAGTGGAGCCGGAGGTATAGTTGTCTGAAATACCTTTGGTGTCGTACATGGTGGCGGCATAGATTTTGCCACCTCTGAAGTTCATCATCTGGTCATTGCCGGCCTCCTTTGTGTTGTCCCAGGCAATGTTTGTGGACTTATTGAGGGCAAAATCGGCATCAAGTTTATAAAGCGTGTAACCACCCATTGAGCCGCCCAGGAAGTAATACCAGGTACCGTCGTAGGCGATAGCATAATCACCGCCTGAGGCAATGGGAAGCTTTCCGTGCTTGCCCGTTGCCGTCAGAGACTTATCCAATTCATACCATGCGTATTCCTGGTTCGAAGTGCTGTAGTTACCGGTTGCGCCGGCTTTGTAGCCGTTTAGGGTGAGGTAGAACAGCCCCCTGCTTTCGTTATAAAAAAGACGGCAAAATACACCGGTAGAGTAGTCTGCCGTTGGTGTGAATGTATAGCTTTTGTCGTGGCTGAGGATGTTGCCGACAGGTGTGACGGCGTTCAGTGAGAAGGATACCCCGCCTTTATACTTGAAATCAAAACTGAAAGCGCTACCGTAGGATAGTACCGAGGGGATGTGAAAGTTCGTGCCGGAAGATATCTCTGCCTTATTGCAGTATTTAAAGTAATTGCTGGAGCTTACCGGCGACGACGAGATAAGGGACAAATCACCAGAGGACGCAGTATATTGAAAATCCGCGAGATAATCGGCCCCGCCATTGCTAAGTACGGGCGTGTGGAGCCTGGAGTCGTTTGATGTAAATATGGCAGTGCAGGCACTTATGTAGGGAGGTAAAGTACATGTGTAAATAGTATCTGTTCCCCCGGTCTGGCTAAAAAAGAGTCTCAGTGTGGTGCCTCCGGCAACTGGTATCACCTCCGGGTCCACGATGGAAGAGGAGTCGTTTACGCTTACAATTACACCCTGGCTGGGGTTGAAGTCAAGGCCGTCGGCAGCCGTAGCGTAAAGTACGCGTTTGACTTTGTAGGCCCCGCTCCAGTCCGTATAAAACATGCCGTAGCCACCGCCAATAAGCTCAAAGATGGCGGGGTCCACGCCGTCTTTTATTCTCACTCCGGTTTCTCTTGTCCAGGTTTTCCCGTCGTCGGCAGAAACGGCGCTGCGTATGTCGCTGCCGCCGGATACGAAATACATTCTGTAGTACCCAGGTGAGGTGCTTATACCCGTAGGTACGCTAATGAAGTATTTGCCAGTGGCTGGGTCAATATCCTCAGATGTTCCGGTGATGGCCGTTCCTTCGCGGGTGAAGGTTACACTGTTGGTGGAGGTTGCCGTTTTGAGGACACTGTTACCTGAGCTGTCTTTTGTCTCGTATATCATTCTGTATTTCTTATCGGTTGTGAGGATGACCCACGGGTTCGTGATTATGGTCTCGCTGCCATCCGAAGAGAGTACCGTTACCGTTTCCACTGTCCAGTTATCGGCATCATCAGACCTGGCCGTGACCAGACCTTTGGAGCCAGACATGTAATAAGCCCGAAATAAGTTGTTACCCATGTGTATGGCGTTCATGGATACACCTGAGAGCCCTGTAGATTTTAGCCCGCTGCAGTTGGCTGTAATGTCTGCGTAAGTCGTTGCGGCATAGATGATAATCAAGAATTCTGCTAACAATAAAACCCTAAATAGTTTTTTCATTAACGCCTCCTGTTAATATATATACATTAAACCTGTGGTAAACGGGGAAGGTGTCCCGAATTCCGCCGCCTCTACTAACCATAGTCTAAGCGACAGCTTCCTTTTTGTCAAGAGTTTTTGCTGCCTTGTTGAGCAGCAGTTGCGTTTTTATGCAGTATTTTGGTAGAGTACCACAAAAGTAAGCAATGCCGGCCACCATGAGCCAGATTACCGCTGGGTGGAAATTATTTCTAAACGGGGGTTCATAATTTGCTATCTATCGCCTTGAGGCGTTTAGTGTTTACATATAAGGCCCTGTTTGCTGTATTTACACTTGCGGCATTAATCCTTACAGCGCAGTCTGCTCATCCTTCGGAGAGGCTGGCAGAGGGCCAACAGAAAAAATGGCTTCCCACGCACAACAAGATCAGGTTAGGGGTCTTCCAGGATGTCCCTCCGTTTGAGTTCACCGATGAAAAGGGCCATTTCACGGGAATTGCCGCCGACTACATGCAGCAGGTAAGCAGTCGGCTTGGCATCTCATATGACAAGATAGAAAATATCCGAAGCGATGAAATAAAGGCCATGTTAAAGGCCAACCGTATAGATGTCATCCCCTGTCTTGGGGAGACTCAAGAGAGGAAAAACTATCTGATTTTTACAAAACCCTATGTCGAGGTCCCGATAGGGATAATAACGCAAAAATCGTCAAGCCTCATGTCCCTGAACGACCTAAGAGGGAAAAAGGCTGCCATTGTCTCCGGCTATGACGAAGAGGACCTGATCAAACGAGACCACGCATATATAAAAATCGTATCTGTCCCGGCAATGGAAGACGGCCTGAAGGCGGTGTCATTCGGGGATGTCGATGCGTTGATAGCAAACGTATTCTCAGCCACCTACCATACTGAAAAAGCAGGCATATCCAACCTCAAAATAGCGAGTAACACGGGCTATATGTACAGGCCGGCCATAGCCGTAAGGAAGGATTGGCCTGAGCTTGCCGGCATGATAGACAATACCCTGTCCGGCATGGGAGCTGCGCAGAAGGAAGAGATATACAAGCGGTGGGTACGCGTAGAGAAATTCGGCCTCACCGGCAGTAAGAGGCTGCTGCTAACCCTTCTCATAGTAACAACGGTGGCCGTAATGTCCGTGTTTCTGTTGTTTATGTGGAAAGAACGCCTCAAGACAAGGGTAGCCGAAAAGACCAGGGAACTGGAGCTCTCTAAAAAAGAACTGGAGAAGGCCCATAGCGAACTCGAAAAACGAGTGAACGAGCGAACCGCGGCACTAAGAGAGGCAAACGAACAACTAAAAGTAGAGATCGCACAAAAACAATCTGCCGAGGAGGCCCTGATAGCGAGCGAGACCAAGTACCGCTCGCTGTTTAGCTCAATGAGCGACCCCGTGGCCCTGCATGAAGTCATATATGATGACCATGGCCATGCCGTCGATTACCGTGTGCTGGACGTTAACCCTGCCTATGAGGCCACAATGGGAATCCCAAGAGAGCGTGCCGTGGGGACACTATCCGGGGTGCTGTTTGGGGAACATGCCCCGCGTGAGTTGTTTGCCGGGGTTGCGCTCAAGGGGGTGCCGGTTGCGCTTGAGACCTATTTCCCCGCGATTGGCAAACACTTCCATCTGTCCGTGTTTTCGCCTGCGAAGGGGCGTTTTGCCGTGATATTCTCAGATATAACGGAGCATAAACAACTTGATGACGCACTGAAGGCAAGCGAGGAGAAGTTCCGGGAACTTGCTGATTTGTTGCCGGCTATCGTATTTGAGATAGACGAAAAGGGGTGTTTTACGTTCACCAACCGATGCTCAAGAGAAATGTTTGGCCTCGCCAAAGGCGATATAGAAGTGGGCCTGGACATATTTAAAATCATTGCCGATGATAATGTAGGGAGTTTTAAGGAACACCTTGCGAAGGTAATCGAAGGACAACAGTCATGCGGCGGGGCGATGTTTAAGTTAAAGTCAAGGGATGGCCGAATAGTTCCCGCATTTGTCTATGCAAACGCGATAATTCACGACGGCGTGGCGGTCGGCGTAAGGGGCGTGGCGGTCGATATAACCGAAAGAGTGCTGTTTGAGAAGGAGTTAAACGAGAAGTCATTGCAGCTGGAGCGGCTGAACATGGATCTTGAGGACAGGGTAAGAGAGGAAATCGCTAAGACCATAGAGCAACAGCATGTGCTTATCCAGCAGTCAAGGCTTGCATCAATGGGCGAGATGATAGTGAATATTGCCCACCAGTGGAGCCAGCCACTTAGCGCCCTGAATCTGATTCTGATTAATATCAGGGACGCCTCTGACTATGGCGAACTCGACAAGCCCTCCGTTGAGGATTTCACGTCAAAGGGCCGGCAGCAAATAAAGAAAATGGCCGGGACTATTGACGAATTCAGGAATTTCTTCAAACCGGACAAAGAAAAGGAGAGCTTTAATGCCGTGAAATCCATCAAAGACGCCCTGATGCTCCTAAGCGGGTCATTCAGGAATTACCTGATTTCAACGGCCTTAAATTCAACGGAAGACATTGCCATCTATGGCTATCCACACGAGTTTTCCCAGGTCATGCTAAACATCCTCAGCAACGCAAAAGATGCAATAACACAACACCGCAGCGTCGACGGCATGATAACCATAGACGTAGTTGTTGAGGTTGTGAAGGAAGGAAAAACCGTTGCCATCGACGTAACCGACAACGGTGGCGGTATTGACGGGGACTTAATCGGCAAGGTCTTCGATCCCCATTTCCCGGCGAAGGGACACGCCAGTATCGGCCTCCATATGTCAAAGAGGATTATCGAAGACCACCTCAACGGCACAATCGTGGTTCAAAACGTAGAGGGTGGAGCACGATATACGATTGTCCTGCCTGCGTAAAGGTGCGCAAGGGGGCGCCTCTGGCTTACCCGGAGGAAAGACCCCTTACGCCGCTCACTTGTTACTTCTTTTTTTCGTCCCCTTTTTTCGCGGTATCTTTAACTTCGATGCTCACTGCGTTCATTTTGTAAACTATGGTAACCTTGCTCCCCACTTTAAGTTCGCCCTTGGTCTTTGTGTCTTTATCCACTGCTATTTCCCATTTATCCGAACCTTTTTGCACAGTTACCACGTCCCCTTTGACCTCAAGTACCGGGCCGGTTACCTGATAGCTGTTTGGAGTGCCGGCATACACAATTGCGGCAGAGAAAATTACTATACCAACGGCTACGATTAAACGTTTCACTAAACACCTCCTGAGATTTTATTTATTTCCTGTGGCTTATTATAGCAAATAGGAAGCAATAATGGCAGGAGATAGTAGCTGAACTCCATCGTATAACTATATCTTAAATCCGGATGGGCCGAGGCCGCAACCCCTATGGCATGTATGGCAACGGCAGTTCCCATCGTAAATAGTATAAATGCCCCCGCATTTGTATAGCGTGAACGAATCAGGCAGTGAGCGCTCACGACAAAGGCAATGGCAAAGGCCACAGGCCAGAACAGGCCCCTGAATATTGCCCGATGGAGCTTTGTGTAAATAAGATAATGAAACCACTGAGACCTTGTCCCGGTGTATTCACCCGCTGAACTCGTACGGTTGCCACTTTCAGCCGTTTCCACTGTGAAATAAGGCAGTGGGCGCGGATTATAATATCTCATCAGGATATTGCCGGGGGCTTTGTCTCCGCTGATATGTAAAGACGAATAACTACCGTTTATGCTGTTGTAAAGGTCGGTGTCGCCACGGGCATTATCAAAATAAATCATGAAGAACAGAAATGACTTTTTCATAAATTCTATGGGATGTTTTTTTATGGCGTCATAAAACAGGGTCTTTAAGGTTTTTTTCAAATCGTTAATGGGTGGGCCACCCAGTGCCTCCGAAATCGGACCAATGATGCCGCCGTCACTGCCGCCGCGGACGTAGATTGCGTTTATCGTGTCGTTGTATTTATATTTGTCCCATGAGGAGTTCAAAAAAGCCCTTTCCTCTGTTGAGGCCACAGCCCGAATCTTACCGATTGCGGCGTTAAGCGCCACCGGGTATTTATCGTCTTCCTCTAAGAATATCGAATTGGCTATTAACATAACCTTCCCCGAGAAGTTATCCAGCGCAAAGGACCTCAGCATTATATAATTGTAACTGCAAAGTATGAGCAGCATTGAGAGAAAGGGAACGGCAAATGCAGCCATATTTCTTCTGCTGCGCCCATGTACTGGCCAGATATATGCCAAGCCCAGGACAAACACCGCCACAACGAACACCCCGGCGGGCCTTACATAAATGGTATAGGCATACGCCCCGGATGAAAGCGCGAAAAAAACAGCGCTATGGCGCCTTATGGCAATCACCAGAAACGCAAACGCAAACACCGTAACGCTGACATAAAGGCTCTCCGAAAGGAGCGCAATGTCTCCGGCCATCTGTATGTGGCTTGAGATAAAGGCGGCCATCCCTATGGCGGCAAGCGGTGCCATGTACCTGTATGCGATGAAAATCCCATAAACGAATGCCAGGGCAGATAGCAGCGACAACAGGTTTTGTACGAGGATGACAGAGAGGACTTTTCCCGAAAATAAAAACACAAGGGCCATAAATATCGGATAGCCGGGCGTCCTTAAAGACAGCTCCGGCCATGTGCCGGAGATTATCTGCATGGCAACATCGAAGTATCCATAGGAGTCCGGCCTTATCAGCACCACAGGGTAGTAAAGAAGATACGGCAGCCGCGTTATCAAAAACGCCGCCGTAGGGAGCGAAAAGGACACAATGGCAACTGCCATGTCCACAGCCCTTTTATTCCTTTTTATAAAGGACTTAAGCGCAGTTGCCGGGTGCAAGCCCTCAGCGTATCCCCTCGACACCCCAACGGCAGCTATTGCGGCAAATAAGACGGCAAGAAAAAAGACCAGGCGCTCCTTAAATGGCGCAATATAGGATGCACAGAGTAGTTCGTACCTCCTGCCGTTTGTCGTGGGGTCAGAGTTATCGGATGTCGAAAACAGGAGTTCGTCCTTAATGAGATAATACCTGCCGCCTCCAACATAAGCAATGGCATCCAGCGCGGCATTCGCGCGCCGAAGAGCAATCCCATCTTCCATCAGCACTGCCCTGGATGGCGATGTGAACCTGTGTTTGGCAAATTTGGCAAACCACGCGTAATTGGTTTCATGCCTGAAGTTCTCTATTGGAATTTTCTCCCAGGCGATTATGAAGATTTCCTGTTTGTGGAGGAAAATCATCAGGGACAAAAGCAAAAACACGGCGCTTGCCGCCATAACCGCGACAGTCACAATGAGCTTGCCGGAGGCCATGTTACCTGCCATTGGCGTTGCCGTCATACGGCCGTAACGACACTAAATGCCGTGCCGTGCCTTTTAGTAGTAACGGCGCCAGGGCCGCCGACTGGTAGTATATAAACTCAAGCGTGTAACTGAAACGAGGTTCGTTGTATGCGGCCATTGAGACAATAAGCGCGTGCCCCAGGGCGGCTGCGGCCATTGTAAATAAGATGAACGCACCGGAGTCCGTAAACCTGCTATGGTATAACGCCGCGGCTGCTGCGCCAAAGACGATAAAAAAAATCGCCGGCCACAGCCCGTTTCTGAATAAGCCGCGCTGCAGCTTTGTATATACATGGTAGTGGAGCCTCTGTAGAAATGCAGGGACAAACTCCGCCGCGTGCCCCTCGATTCTCTCCATTGCGCCGTCCTTTGGTATAAGAAATGACTCTCTTAACACAGTGAATGTGTCAAGTGCCGGAGGGTCGAAGTATTCGTGGAAGAACGCCCTGGCCTCGGTTAAATCAATCCCCTTTAAGTGGCTTTTTTCGACGAATAGTTTAT
>PEAC01000057.1 GCA_002753305.1 Nitrospirae bacterium MYbin6 | reverse complement strand
GCTGAGAATTGACGACGAGGAGGCCATAAGGGATTACCTCTCTACAGTACTGAAGGAAAACGGTTACGATTGTATCAGGTAGTTGTGTGTAAGGTTCTCGTTTGCCTCTTTGCGCAGGGCTATGCCGGCTATCGTGTTTGCCGCGATTTTCAGGAACATTTCCTTATTGCACGTGGCTGCCCGAAAATGTATATTCGGCCCATCGCCAGATGAAGCCTTACCCCATTCGTAAACACCAATCAGGCCGAGCAACCTGTTATTTGATTTAATCGGGACACAATAATGCCCGCTTTGTTTTGATTCGATGTTGATTGTTGGTATAAATACCATATCCGTTGTGCTTTCCGGCCTTCCACACGGACATTCGACTGGTGAAATCGGTGGGCAGGCGTCTAACTGTGTCCTTGTATAATTATAATGCGCCCTGATTTGCAACATCTTGGTTCTCTTGTCGTACAGATAAATGCGTACTTGCGCAAGGGGTGAAATCCAGGGCGTAGACATAATGAGATTCACTATCTTTGTTAACTGATCCTCGGTGGAAATCTGAAGCAGGGATACCTTCAACATTGAGTTAAGAATTTCTTGAACGCACATGTGCGTATTGCCTGAGTTTTTTACCATTAAGCCGTCACAATTGTCTTGCATTGGAGTATTTTACAAAAACTCATACAATTATTACAAAGCACCAGCCCCACCGGGCTATCAGCGGAAGTGCGAACTATACAATCAAGTATTTAAGTGACATATACAACCTTCGGAGACCCGCATACTTATTGGAGCGGGCGACGAGACTCGAACTCGCGACCCCAACCTTGGCAAGGTTGTGCTCTACCAACTGAGCTACGCCCGCTTAACCTGCATATCTGACACTATTTCCCTGCACCAGTTCCGCATCGGCTTAAAAAAAACCTCTTGTATCTTACTGCCATTTCACTGTATGATAGTAGTGTCGTACTTACATTGAGATGATATAGGAAAACGATTGGGTTTGTCAATATGTTTTATCCGGATATAAAAGAATTTAAAGAGATGGCCAGGGCAGCCAGCCAAACGGGACGTATGTATGACCTCATTCCCGTTTATAAGGAGATCCTCGCGGACGCAGAGACGCCTGTGTCTGCCTTTTATAAGATAAAGGGAAAATACTCATTTTTACTAGAGAGCGTTATGGGTGGTGAGAAATGGGCAAGGTATTCTTTTCTTGGTGTAAGTCCTTTAAGGATATTTAAATCTTCAGGAAATACGGTAGAAAAAATAGTTATACCGCGCGAAGGCCAGAAGCCCTTCAACCAAGATGAGCTGCACGCGAAAGCTTACGTCGAAGACCCCATCGAAGCCCTGCGTAAAGAGCTATATGTATACCGTGCCGCAACATTAAGCGGCCTGCCGCGTTTTTACGGCGGTCTTGTCGGCTTCATGGGTTACGAAAACGTGCGTTTTTTCGAGAGGCTAAACATTGGCGGCAAACCCTCGCTCGGCCTACCCGATATGTTTTTTATGAATATGGATACGCTCTTGATCTTTGACAATCTTAAGCAGGTAATTAAAGTAGTGGCAAATGCAAATATCTTATATAGCCCCTCGCCCGAGGCCGCGTACGCCGAGGCAACGGCCAAGATAGATTCTATTATAGAGACGCTTGGCAGGAGCGCTGAACTCCCCATGCTTGATGTAAATTGCAGCTATCCCGACGTGCAGTATAAGTCATCCTTCAGTAAGCATGAGTTCTGTGGGGCCGTCGATAAGGCGAAAGAGTACATAAGGGCAGGGGATATATTTCAGGTTGTCATAGCGCAGCGCTTTGAGACCGAAGAAAAAGTTGACCCGTTTAATATATACAGGGCACTGAGGGTTATTAACCCGTCGCCCTATATGTTTTATTTAAACATTGGCGATGCCTCAATTGTAGGGTCATCCCCGGAGATACTTGTAAGATTAGAGGGAGACCGCGTGATTCTCAGGCCGATAGCCGGCACGCGCCCCCGCGGCAAGACCGATGAGGAAGACCTTGCCATGGAGAAAGAGCTAATGGCAGACCCCAAGGAAAAGGCCGAGCACATAATGCTCGTAGATTTGGGCAGAAACGACGTCGGCAGGGTAGCCCGTCCGGGGACGGTAGAGGTGACGGACTTAATGTCGGTAGAGCGATACAGCCACGTAATGCACCTGGTGTCGAATGTCGAAGGGACACTCTCCGAAGGCCTTGACGCCTTCGACGTGCTCCGGGCGTGTTTCCCAGCGGGGACGGTAACCGGCGCCCCGAAGGTGAGGGCTATGGAGATAATAGACGAACTTGAGCCGGTTCTGAGGGGGCCATACGCCGGGGCAGTCGGGTATTTCAGCTTCTCCGGGGCAATGGACATGTGCATAACCATTCGTACGCTGGTAATTAAAGACGGTACGATATACGTCCAGGCCGGGGCCGGCATTGTGGCCGACTCAACACCCGAGGGCGAATATAACGAAACCGTAAACAAGGCCAGGGGCATGTTGCGCGCCGTACAAATGGCCAAAACACAGTTTAATCCGAAATAGGAGCTCATTTATGCTTTTAATGATAGACAACTACGATTCATTCACATACAACCTGGTCCAGTATCTGGGAGAGCTTGGACAGCATGTAGAGGTCTATAGAAACGACCGCGTGACAATAGATAAGATAAGAGCATTGTCGCCGGAGACGATTGTCGTCTCACCGGGGCCGTGTACGCCCACGGAGGCCGGTGTCTCGGTCGACGTTATTAAGGCATTCTCCGGTGTTATCCCAATACTTGGCGTCTGCCTGGGGCATCAGTCCATAGGGGCGGCATTTGGGGCCACAATCGTCAGGGCAGACAGGCTCATGCACGGTAAGACCTCAGAGATTCACCACGACGGCAGGACTATTTACAGTGGGATTAAAAACCCGTTTACGGCCACGAGGTATCATTCCCTGGTCATAAAGCCGGGAACTCTGCCGCCGGATTTCGAGGTGGCCGCATGGACGGACGAACAGGAGATAATGGGCGTGCGGCACAAGGAATTTTTAGTCGAAGGCGTGCAGTTTCACCCCGAGTCCATACTGACAACGGTTGGAAAGGACATCTTAAGGAATTTCCTGCGCCTTGCCGGCAGACACAACGCCTGCGTAAAACTATGATAAAAGAGTGCATAAGCAAACTCACACTGCGCATCAACCTCTCAGAAGATGAGATGTCCACCTGTATGGCCGAGATAATGGAAGATGCCGCCACCCCGGCACAGATAGGGTCATTCCTTACGGCGCTAAAGATGAAAGGCGAGACCATAGAGGAGATAACCGCCGCGGCACGCGTGATGAGGGCAAAGGCCGCGCGCATGGGAAACGCCCCCGAAGGGGTTGTCGATACATGCGGGACGGGCGGTGACATGTCGCATACGTTTAATATATCGACGACGGCGGCCATAGTTGCAGCGGCGTGTGGGGTGCCGGTTGCCAAGCATGGGAACCGTTCGGTGTCGAGCCGTTCGGGCAGTGCCGATGTGCTTGAGGCGTTGGGCGTGAAGATAGATCTGCCGCCGGAGCTGGTCCAGAGGTGCATGGTTGAGACCGGGTTTGGGTTTATGTTCGCACCGGTGTTTCATCCGGCGATGAAATATGCCGCCCCGGTGCGGCGTGAGATGGGAATCAGAACGATTTTTAACATCCTGGGGCCGCTAACAAATCCAGCCGGGGCAAAGCGCCAGATAATGGGTGTATTCTCAAAGGAACTTGTAGAGCCGCTTGCGTGCGTGCTGGGAAATCTCGGTGCGGTTGACGCCATGGCCATTCACGGTGTAGACGGCCTTGATGAGATAACCATTTCGGGCAGGACATATGTATCGAGATACAAAAACGGCCGGGTTGAGAATATGGAATTCTGTCCGGAGGACTTCGGACTAAGGCGTGGACAGATAAGAGACATCCAGGGGGGGGACAGCATAGAAAATACCAGAATCACAATGGAAATCCTCCAGGGAATTAACAAGGGGCCGTGCCGTGATATAGTCCTGATGAATTCGGCGGCAGCCCTGATGATCTCAGGCAAAGGCTATAATGATATTAAGACAGCCGTGAGCGCAGCCGCAGACGCCATAAACTCCGGCAGGGCGGTAGAGAAACTCAACGAAATACGAAGGGTAACGAATGCGTTATAGCCGGATACGACCATGCCAAAATACTGAATCAGGGTAAGCTTAATTATTGGCCTTTATAACTGCCTGCCGTCGTAGAAGCCGCCCAGGTGATGCCCGGGCACTGTATTGGCGGTGCCTTGTCCGGCGTCGAAGCGCGTTGCAATCCATGCCGTGCGCAGATCTCCCATTGTATTCATAGCCGGGTCCAGGAGTTGATCTCTTTTCCACTTTATCAGCTCCCTGCTTTTTTCAGGCAGTGGCAGCGTATTTATGTATTCGTCGGTTAATTTATCCCTTACGTTGTCTTTTATTGCCGGCGTAATCTGAGTATTGTTTTCCACGTAGCTGAAAGTTGCCGGAACTATCATATTTGCATGTTGAGAGCATTGCTTCGTATTATTATACTGCATGGGTTGAGAGTAGCCGTTATCTATTAAAACAAGGTCCTGGTGGTTGGGGTCAATGGTTTTAATTCCCAGATTTCCATAATGCCTGTCCTGAGATGATATGAGAAAGTCAAAAACCACAGCCTGCATCCTCCTTTCTTCAGGTATCTTTATGGTATTTGGCACAGTTGGGTTTTTCAGAAAACCGTTGTTGCTATGTAAAAATGGGTGCGCATCCTTACATTCCTTAAATGGGATGAAAGTGGATACGTTATACATACCGCCCTTCAGATCGCCGCCCTGTAATGATTTATCTTCTATCTCTATGAGCATGGTGCTTGGCACTAAATCGCCAAGCCCAAGGTGTTTGCTTATTGCCGATGCGGTTGCCTCTTTTAATCCCATTAAGATTCCATCGTGGTTGCCGTGCAGTGCTATGCCGTCTATTGCTGGTTTTACAAATACTCTGTTGTTATTGTTATCCTTGAGAAATCTGGCGCCGTTTACTCCGCCACTGGTGTTTTTGCCTGATGTGGCATTAGCTACCCGATCCATCAGCATGTCTTTGTCATTCCCTCCTGCGTCAGGATTTATCGATATTGCGGCAAATTTCAGATATTTCATTACCGCTGTTCTATCTTCGGGACTCAAATTCTCTAAAAACTTCGACGGAGACGCCTTTTGCTGATATACAACCCTGACATCGACAAGTTTTTGTTGGGCCGCTTGTCGAATCTTTGAATGCTCACAGAATTGTTGTATATGATTATCCATTATTTGTTCGGCCTTTTTTTCATAATGTCGCGCAACACCAAGAAACAAGCCCTTTGTTACAGCCGAGGAAATCTTTTTCAGCAGGGCAGGGTCTATAAGGGGCTTTTTTAACTGAATTTCTTTCTCAACCATAGACTTTACGTCGTTTTCACTGCTGTTTTCAAGCAGGGCAAGCATGTGTTTATTGCCGTTATTACCTAAATCGGTAAAGCTGTTTATACACCTGTCTATGTTATTGCCCACATTATCAATATCTAATGCCTGAATACCTTGTTGTATTCGGGCCTGTTCCTTTCCGGTAAACAGGCCATTTGTGATAGTCGAGGAGAGTGCTTCCAGTTTATCAGCGGTAATATTCGGCTGCTTTGACTTAATTGCGTCTGAAACCATGGACTTGACAGCATTTTCACTGCCGTCTGTGAGCAGGGCTGCCATATACTTCTGGTTTTTCACGCTGAGTTCGGCAAAGTCTCCCTTACATTTATTCAGGTCCTGGACTGCGGCATCAATATCCAACGCCTGAATACCTTGTTGTATTCGGGCCTGTTCCTTTCCGATAAACAGGCCATTTGTGATAGCCGAGGAGAGTGCCTCCAGTTGATCAGGGGCAATGTCTGGCTTCTTTAGCCTGATTGCGTCTGAAACCATGGACTTGACAGCATTTTCATTGCCGTCTGTAAGCAGGGCTGCCATAAAGTCCTGGTTGTTTTTGCTAAATTGCACAAAGTCTCCCTTACATTTATCTAAATCGTTTCCAGCGCCATCAATATCCAGTGCCTGAATATTTTGTTTTACCCGGGCATCGGACAACGCCATAGGCTCTGTGTTTACAGTCCATTGATGTAATCCTGTGTATATCGCGCCGGTCAATTTATCTATTTCCCATGATCTCAGCTCGGGGTTTTGTTCAAGTACCGCAGCCTTGATTATGGCCTTTGCCGATTGTTCGGTATTGTTTAACATGAGATTCTTTGCATCTACAGGGTTATCTCCGGCTATTTTTGTAAACTCATTCGTATATCCGGTAACATCCAGCTTTTGATCAAATGTTCTCGTGCCCTTATATAATCCTAATGAAAATACCTTGGCAAAGAAATCGCCAACCTTTGACCATCTACCCTGTTTTTGTAAGAACACAGCCTCTCTATTAACCTTAAGCGGGCCAATCTGGGCGAAATCCGCTTCTGACGGGGCGCTTTCAATGTGCCTGCTGCCTATAGAGCTGTCAGCTCTTGGCCTTGGCTGCTCCCTTATTGAACTGATGTTGTCCCGATTAAATATATTTATCTCTTTTGGATCGCCCTGTTCTGTCTTTGGCTCAAGAAGCGCCTGGCTAAGATTCCGGCCGTCTGCTTTAGGTATAGAATCACACATGGTTTCCTCTCTTTTTCACCGTTATTCTTAAACTATCATCCCCGCGCCATGGTGTCCTTCTGTGGACATCACCCCTGATTGCCAGGCGTTAGACTTTAATGAGGCCTTCCAGGAGAGCGCCGTCTCTATAAAATTCCCCAGGATATTCTTGAACGTCAAATTGTCCGCCAATGAGTTCAGAGGCTGGTTGAAACATATCAGTACCTCATCCTTTATCTTATCAATGGCTAAAGTCGCCCCCCTGGTTGACAGGCAGAGAAAGTTCGACGCGAGCAACTCCTCATATAACGTATACCTTGTCTCCTTGTCATATATCGAAAGCTGAACGAGCGGGGCATAGAGATACATCTCAAGGCTTTCCTTTGGAACCTCTATAATACATTCCACTTCGTTCTTATAGAGAAACCCACACATCCCATTTTCATCCATCGTGAGTGCCACCCCAATGGAATTTCCCAGTTCTTTCAGCCAATCTTCAACGTTTTCTCTTGTAGTCATAGCGTTTTCTCCGTCGATGTATGTTGTTTTATAAACATTTTAATTCACATATTTTTTTATTATCGCATCGGACATGGGCCGAAATTCACTTTCGTCGGCATCCTCGTAGGCGGATACGTTATGGAAGACTTCGCACATCGCCTCAAGCCATTGCTGTGGATTGTTTTCAGGGGACTCAAGCTTATCATATGGACTATAGGGAAGTGTCCGTGGCTCTTTGGCATATTGAGGGTTGAGAAAATGCGCCATCAACCTCCTGTAATACAAAATCGCCCCCTTTTCATGCCCTTTAGGAAGTGGGGCGCTCTCAAGGATCTCGGGTTTTATTTTTCCATTTTCTATCGTAAACCTGCAAACGGCTACATATTCCCCGCCAAACGGATATCCTCCGGATTCCCCGTCCTCTTCAAACCACTCATCCCCGGCATCGCTATAGACTATTACCATTTTCATCATATCAGAGAAATGCCTCCTCGGTTGTTTTTTATATGTACTATTATTTGGCTTACTTTGTCAAGCATAAAACTCGGCGACACCACTTGTAGTTTCATTATATCACATGTCAGGCAATCCCATCTCTTCAAACACCTGGTGCGCTAAGTGTTCTGCCTGGTTATAGTTATGTGTTCTTGTGAAGAATTGTTCGAACAATCTTGCCTTCAGGTCTTTTAAATACCTCTCGTAATCTAAAACCGCATTTGTAATTACGCTAATCTCTTTGGGAATCTGCCCAATATAACTATCGGGCCTTTGGGAATATATAATATACCTTGCCTCGTCAACGCTTGATGCCTGATATTTGAATGTACCGTCTTCGGAGATAACCTCCTGCTGGCCCATAAAGTATGCACCAAGTTTAAGAGGTTCTTTAGGCAGTGAAATCTCCTTTGCAGCCTTACGATATTTAGAATCGACAAACTCCTCGGGGAATTTCTTTGCCCCTTGCGGCAGAATTTCATCAATTATTGTTTCTTTTAATTTTTCGACGTTTCTCAGGGTCTTGGCCTGTTTATTGTTTTTTCGTAATTTAGGCAGCTCGATTCTCTCTCTCACCATCTCAGTAAACCCATTATATAAAGGGTATAGATATCTCTTCGGGTCAAGTCCAAGTGCCAGGAGTACCGCGCTGTCAAGCGATTGCCTGTCTTTCATTTTGACCTCTTCAAAGATGGGCTTAATCTCCCGATTTTTCAGAGTTTCAAAACTTTTATTCTGCTTGGATAGTACATGCAGGATAGCCTCTTTTGGTATCAGTATATCTTTCCAATCAATGCCTTCGGTCTTTGTTGCCCCATCACCCAGGTTCACCCTGCTTGCCAATTCCCTGAATAAGGCAAACACGGTTGAGTTCAGATATATACAAAGGCCATAAAAAGAATCATCTTTTTTAGGGAATACCTCGAATAAATTATGGTCGACTTTGATATTGTCGATATTTAGCGGGGCAAAGAATCTGTCGTTTGTAATCATTTGAAGCAATATCCTGCCATGTACTCTCTCCCCTAAGTCATACCAGAGTTTTCTACCGGAGACAGTGGGTACTTTATTCCAAGGTATGCCATCGGCAGATACTCGTGTCTCACCCCATTGGATGTATTTTAATGCCCCATATTGTTTATTTTTCTTAAGTTCTTTGATAGTTTTGTTACAGATGAAAACATTATAGCGGACGTCTTCCGATTTTAATATGATTTTCAATGCCTCTTTTGGTGATTTAATAATCGGTGCTAAAAACTCGTCTTCGATTCCCCAGTGTTTTATTCTATCTTCATCGAGGTAAAAAAATTCATTTATTCCTGTTGTATATCCCCTTTTAATGTCTGCCAATTCACTTAAGGGTACGAGCTTGTCCTTACAGTTGTCCAATATCTCAAAATAGATCGCTGGCGCACGTAAATACTTCCCCCACTTAACTGTCTTACTGGCTTTTTCGACGTCTTTAAGCAGTTGGGATTGCGTAATGGCCTTTATCTTGAAATTATTATCTTCATAGGTGGTGCTGCCATCCAAATGTTTAACTATTTTTACGGCGTGATACTTGTCGCGTTCGAAACCGGATGTTTCTATTATGTATATCAAAGCATCAATACCATGCCAGCGTTCCATCGGAAAATTTTTATCCCACGGAAAGAGTTCTTTGAGTCGCTTATGTATTTTTACAAAATTAACCTTGTTATCATTCCTGATATCAGCGTCTTCACAACGCTCAAGGATTGTAATAACCGTGTTTACCGAGGCATCTTCAAACCACGGCTCACATCTGGACTCTATAACGGCGATTACTTTGAATTTCCTGAGAAAGAATTTCTGAAGTTCATATCCATACGCAACGTCTAACCATGAATTTGATGTAACAATCCCCATCCTGCCGCCTTCTTTAAGATGTCTTGCTGCGTGAAAAAACAGATAGGCGTATATGTCCGCCTTGCTTGAGAGTTTTAACTTTCCACTGCGAAATAACTCAGGGTAGTCGTTATTCCAATCACAAAAGAGGGCGCTTTCAAGCGAGTCTTTATATCCCTTAATTCTTTTTTCTATTAGTTCTTGCCGTATATATGGGAAATTACCTACTATGGCGTCAAACTGAGGAATATTCTCGTCAATAGTAAAATCAGCGCCGTGCGGTTTCTTTGGAGGGGGAAATTTGAATATCTCCTCTGGCTTAACGTAAAAGAAATCCCTTGATATAATTCGCGGGAAGTTTGCATAATCCTCTATGTTTTGTCTGTAGAGGTTAATAGTCGCAAGTTCGGCGGGGAAATGGGCAATGTCTATGCCCCATATCATAGGGAGGAGTTTCTTGTGGTCTCTCTCCCCCAAGTCTCTAAGCCTGTCATAGGCCCTGATAAGAAATGTTCCCGTACCGCATGTGGGGTCTAATACCGTGTCAAATCTTGTCCTGACACAAAATGCTGTGATGAAATCTACAAGTTCTTCGTTTGTGTAATATTGTCCCAGTGTGTGTCTTTCTTCCAATGGGATTAGTTTTTCAAAGACATTTCCCATGACATCCTGTGGCATTTGAGAAAAATTATACCTGTTCAGGGTCTCAATGAGGTTAATCAGCGGTTCGACGCCGCCTTGTGGGAAAGGCACTCTATCGGGAAAGTCCTCCTCAAACACCGCCTGATAGTCAATCTGTCTGGCAATCTCAAAATATCTCTTCAACTCCTTGTCTATGTCTAAGGGATTGCTCCCGAATAAGACAAGCTTTGGGATGTTTAAGTTAAATCTGCGTAATGTCAAATAAAAAAGTATCTTCCCTAATAGCCTATAGACTATTTGTCCTGAAACCGCTAAATAAAACGTCAGCCCTGCCTCGTAGACTTCAATACCCTGCTTTGCCGCCCATGCGAACAGTGCCTTATTAAAGGTAGCATTATTCCCAACTTCCGTTTCCAACGATTTATGGACATGTGGACGGATGGCCTTTACGGCCTCCGAAAGCTCATGTACGAAGAATGTGGAATCTACGTCAATAAGATGAAGATGTCCTACTCGATAAATGGTGGAAAGGTCATATAATATCTCTTTTATCCTTGATTTCAGAAGTTGCTGTTTGGGGACAACCCATAAGTCATCGGGTGTGGAGATTTGAACGATCACGGGATACGTCTTATATCTATGTTCTTTCGATACCTCTTTTGATACCGGCGTCCTCCAGATGACGGCGTCTCTCATATTACATGTCACAAAGTAATCGGCGCTCATGGCCCTTGCTTTTTTGGCAGCGGCCTCAAGCAGTTCTTTGTCGTCAGCCGGGGTGGCCGGTGTCTTTAATTCCCAACCGCAAAACCCCTGTTTGGCCTCTCTGTCAAGCCAGAGCTGAATGTCCGGGAACCTTGTCTCTTTTTCCGCTACCTTTAGAGAATGCTCCGAGGAGGCAACTGTAAATGGATACGTCCCGTCTTGTATAAATTCGTTGAGCCAAAATATTATCTGGCCTGTGAATTCCCTTTCATTGGATTTAACGTCTGCGGACACGGCTTATTCCCATTCAATTGTGCCCGGGGGCTTGCTCGTTATGTCAAATACTACGCGATTTACGCCTTTTACCTCGTTTATTATGCGGTTTGAAATGATGGCAAGCGTCTCATATGGGACACGCGCCCAGTCGGCCGTCATGCCGTCGACACTGTTTACTGCCCTTAGGGCTATGGTGTAGTCATACGTCCGCTCGTCTCCCATCACGCCAACTGTTCTCAGCGGCAGGAGCACGGCAAAGGACTGCCATATCTCACGGTAGAGTCCCGCGTTTTTTATCTCCTCAATGACAATCGCATCGGCCTCCCTTAGTATGTGCAAACGCCCGGCGCTCAACTCCCCTATACACCTGATAGCTAAACCGGGGCCGGGAAACGGCTGCCGGTAGCATATCTCATCGGGAAGCCCCAACTCCACGCCAATCTCGCGTACCTCGTCCTTAAACAGCTCCCTTAACGGTTCGATTAGTTTGAGGTTCATCACCTCCGGCAGTCCGCCCACGTTGTGGTGGGACTTTATCGTCGCCGATGGGCCTTTAAACGATACGCTTTCAATTACGTCGGGGTAGAGCGTGCCCTGGGCAAGGAACTCAACGGAGCCTAGTTTTTTTGCCTCCTCCTCGAATACCGCTATGAACTCACGTCCGATGCGCTTGCGCTTTAGTTCGGGGTCAGTTATGCCCTTGAGTTTGTCTATGAATCTTTTTTCAGCATCGACTACGATGAGATTCAGATTATAATGCCTCTGAAACGTGTCTACGACCTTTGCCTTTTCGTTCTTTCTTAGAAGTCCGTTGTCTACGAATATGCAGTGAAGGCGCTGCCCTATGGCCTTGTGTATCAGTACAGCGGCAACCGATGAGTCAACGCCGCCACTCAATGCGCAGACCACATTGCCGCCTCCGGCCTTTTGCCTTATCGCCTCAACAGAGTTCTCTATAAATGACGACATGTACCATGTCGATGAACACTTGCAAATGCCGTGGACGAAATTATCCAGGATTGTGCCGCCCTCGTGTGTGTGTGCAACTTCGGGATGGAACTGCAGGGCGTAGAGCCTCCTGCCCTCATCGGCTATTGCCGCGTGAGGGGAATTCGACGTGTGGGCTATAGAGGCAAACCCTCCGGCAGGTAATGTCTTTACACTATCGCCGTGGCTCATCCAGACGATTGACCCTTCGCTAAGACCCAGTAAAAGCCCCGCACCGTTGTCTATCTTCAGAGCTGCCCTTCCGTATTCACGCCTTTGCGCCCTCTCGACCTCGCCGCCTGATAAGTGGACAATTAACTGCATCCCGTAGCAGATTCCCAGAATGGGGATACCTAAGCCAAAGATTGCCGCATCCACAATCGGGGCGTCTTTTTCATATATGCTTGCCGGCCCGCCGGAGAGGACTATCCCCTTTGCGCCGAAGTCTTTTATTTTTTCTATGGGGGCGTTATATGGGAATATCTCCGAGTAGACCTTCCGCTGCCTGATACGCCGCGCGATGAGCTGTGTGTATTGTGAGCCGAAGTCCAGTACCAATATCTTGTCGTATAGTACCATAGCGCTACTCCGCCCTGTAGTTGGGGGATTCCTTGGTTATGATAACATCGTGGACGTGGCTTTCGCGCAGGCCCGCGTTGGTGATCTGAATGAACCGGCAGGTCTCTCTGAGTTCATCCAGCGAGGCCGACCCGCAGTAGCCCATACCTGAACGCAGCCCACCGACAAGCTGGTAAATCATCTCACTTATCGGCCCTCTGTCCGGGACTCTGCCCTCGACACCTTCAGGGACGAGTTTATTGAGGGACTTGATGTCCTCCTGCATGTACCTGTCTCTGGCGCTGTTGGCATCGGCCATGGCGCTAAGGGAGCCCATCCCTCTGTAGACCTTATAGCTCCTGCCTTGGTATAAAATCGTCTCCCCGGGGGATTCCTCCGCACCGGCAAACAGGTTTCCAATCATTACGGCGCTTGCCCCGGCCGCAAGTGCCTTGGTTATGTCGCCGGAGTACTTAATCCCGCCATCCGCTATGACTGGAATCCCACGGGATGCCGCCTCCTTGCATGCCTCCATGATGGCCGTTATCTGTGGGACGCCTACGCCGGCCACTATCCTTGTCGTACATATCGACCCTGGCCCTACGCCTACCTTTATGGCGTCCGCACCGGCGTCTATCAATTCCTTTGCTGCGTCCTCTGTGGCGACATTACCGGCTATCACAGGGATATTGAATCTCTTTTTCAGCTCGATAAGCGTGTCGATTACCGAGGCCGTATGTCCGTGTGCCGTATCTATTGCGACTATATCCACACCGCTCTCTATTAGACGCTCCGTGCGAATCATCGCGTCCTTGCCCACGCCGACTGCCGCCCCCACGCGCAAGCGGCCAAAACTGTCTTTGCAGGCGTTGGGGTATTTCCTCTTCTTTTCGATGTCCTTTGTAGTTATCAACCCCTTGAGTCTGAAATCCTTGTCGACAATGGGAAGTTTCTCTATCTTATGCTTGTGGAGGAGTTCTTTGGCGCTGTCCAGGTCTGCACCCTCAGCAGCTGTTATCAAATTTTTCGAGGTCATAACGTCTCGAACGGGCTTTGTCAGGTCTGTCTCGAAGCGTAAATCCCTGTTGGTCAATATGCCGATTAACTTGCCGTCCTGTGTTACCGGCACGCCGGAAATTCTGAACTTTTCCATTTGAATAAGGGCGTCACCTACGGGGGCGTCAGGCGATACGGTAATCGGGTCTACTATCATGCCACTTTCAGATTTTTTTACCTTGTTTACCTCAGAGGCCTGGTTTTCCGGGGTCATGGCCTTATGTATTATGCCGATGCCGCCCTCTCTGGCTATGGCTATGGCAAGGCGGGACTCCGTAACGGTGTCCATTGCGGCACTCATCAATGGGATATTCATCTTTATATCCCTTGTAACGTAAGTCTCTACGTTAACCTGCGACGGCAGCATGCTGGCCTTTCGTGGCACTAACAGCACATCGTCAAACGTCAAACCTAATTTGATATCTTTTATAGCCATGTGTTTTTTCCTTTATATTTCTGTTATTGGTTATTAAATACACAAAATACTGCGACGAGCCGCATTTTAACATTTAGTGGTTCTTAATAGCAAATAAGCAGGCGGTGAGGCCAGGGCAAACGCACTATATGCGCATTGTTGTAGTAGCAGAGACAGACTAAAGCAAATAATAGCATTTAATGCAATAAAATCTGTCATTCCCGCGAAAGCGGGAATCCAGTCCTTGATTCCAAAACGCACCTATGGTGGGTTGAGCAGCCCTTTAGTCTCACATGCCATTTGTGTAGCGGTGGGAAAACGGCATTATTCCCTATTCTTATAACATGGATTCCCGCTTTCGCGGGAATGACAGACAAAAAAATACATAGTGCGTTTGCCCTGGCGGTGGGGCGGCGGGTTGGTAAAAGAGCTGGTACGATAATTGCTATGTCATGTGTGGAGATGGCAATTTAGAACGAACACATTGGCTTATATCCTTAGCATAGCAGTATGCGATGGTCTAACACTGAGCCAATAAATTGACGGAGGCTATACATTATGGCAAAACGGAAAATATTTTTGATATTTATCATGTTAATGATATTAACGGGCTGTGCCGCTCGTGAAGTAAAGAAACCGATACCGCCGGTAATCGTAGCAGAACCACCGCCGCCAATCGAAGACCCATATGACGTAATGGAGAAAAACGTCCCGATACTAACAAAGGTCTATGTCGGCAAGGGTTACAAATACGGCTCGAACCCGGATGAGAACGTTCAGGCGGACTGTTCCCACCTGGTGTGTGCAATTGCCAGGAACAGTTTAATCGGCACCAAATATGAGTTTAAGCCCTACTACTTCCCATCTCAGAAGATCTATGACTATACGTATGAAATCGAAAAATCCGAGACGAGGCCGGGCGATATTGTCTTCTTCATAGATTTACAAAAGAAGCAAAACCACCTGGGGCTGATAACGCGGATAAAAAACGACATAGTATACTTCGTCCAGGCGTCGTCGTCCTCAGGGGTAATAGAGCGTTCAACGCAGTCCGAGAGTTGGACATACTACTGGAAAAAAAGATTTGACTCATTCAGGCGCTGGAAGATGGAGGTATTTGCTGAGAAAAGGATGTAGAGAATAAAGATTCAGATGAAAAAAGCAGCCCGCAATCTTTCCCTGATGTATTGGAGCTGGTCAGTCTGCCATATCGGCACATAAAAGCTCTGCCTGTTCAATGACCGTGTTAGCTGCCTTTTCCTGTTTGTCGGGTGGATAACCATACTTCTTAAGTACCCTCTTCACATGAAGCCGAAGCTTGGCCCGAACATTTTCTCTCAACGTCCAATCAATAGCCCAATTATTTTTGATTGTATCTACCAGCTCCCGTGCAATCGTCCGAAGTACCTCATCCCCAAGTACCTTCACTGCGCTGTCGTTTGTTTCAAGCGCATCATAGAATGCAAATTCATCTTCAGTGAGTTTCATTTTCTCGCTACGATTTGCTGCCTTATTCATATACTTTGCAAGGGCTATCAACTCTTCGATAATCTTTGCCGTCTCGATGGCCCTGTTGTGATATTTCCTGATAGACCTCTCAAGCATTTCGGCAAACGAGCGTCCCAACACGATGTTCTTTTTGGCAAAAGCCCTGATCTTATCGGACAACAGCCGTTGAAGCAGCTCCACGGCAAGATTCTTCTGAGGCAGCCCCTGTATCTCGGCAAGAAACTCATCGGACAGAATGGATATGTCGCGGTTGTTGAGTCCTGCGGCAGCGAATATATCCACTATCCCTTCGGACACCACCGCTGTTGAAACTATGCGTCTGATGGCGTGGTCCAAATCCCTGCCTGCGGAGTCGCTTTCCCTGTCGTTTTCAGTAGTCTTTGCCAAAGCAGAGCGGACGGTTTGAAAAAACGCCACATCGTCAATTATCCCAAGTGCCCTCTCATGTGGAACTGAAAGCGCAAATGCCCGCGATAACTTTGTAACGGTATCGATGAAGCGTGCCTTACCTTCCTGCTGTTGAAGTATATGCTCTTGTGCCGAAGGCAATATCGCAAGCTTCTGCTCCTTTGTACCGCTGCGCCATAGCAGCCAGTTAAAATTATGGAACATGTCGCAACATATCTCGTACTTCTCAAGCATAACTGCCACGGCCTCTTCCTTGTCGATGGCGGCCTTGCCCGTGCCTCCGTTTTCCGTATAAGTCATAAGGGCATGTTTAAGGTTGTCTGCAAGTCCGAGGTAATCCACTACCAGACCGCCCGGCTTGTCCTTAAATATCCTGTTGACCCGGGCGATTGCCTGCATCAGTGCGTGCCCCTTCAAGGGTTTGTCGACATACATAGTGTGAAGGCACGGGGCGTCGAAACCCGTAAGCCACATATTCATGACGATGACTATTTTAAACGGGTCTTCAGGGTTCTTATACCGGTTGGCGAGTTCCTCATGGCTGGACTTATTTCTTATGTGGCGCTGCCACTGCAATGGGTCTGCTCCCTTACCGGTCATTACAATCTTGATCTCGCCCGTGGAGTCGTCCTCGCCGTGCCATTTTGGGCGGAGCATGGTGATGGCATTATAGAGTTCTACACATATGCGCCTGCTCATGCAGACCACCATTGCCTTGCCGTCCATGGCCTGAAGTCTTTTCTCAAAATGCTCCACCAAATCGGCCGCTATCTGTGCGATACGTTTTTCCGTCCCAACCAGTGCCTCAAGCGCCGCCCATTTTGTCTTGAGCTTCTCAATATGGATTAATTCCTCGCCCTCGGTGACCTCGTCAATCTGCGGGTCTATTTTTGGGCGTTCCTCTTCCCTGAGTTCGAGTTTTGCCAGACGGCTCTCGTAGTAGATTGGCACGGTGGCCTTATCTGCCACGGACTGGCGGATGTCGTAAATGCTGACATGCTCTCCGAATACCGCGCGGGTGTTCTTGTCCGATAACTCAATCGGCGTACCAGTAAAACCGATAAAGGAGGCACCTGGCAGGGCGTCGCGCATGTGCCGGGCGTAGCCGTCTATGAAGTCATACTGGCTCCTGTGGGCCTCGTCGGCGATGACTACGATATTACGGCGCTCCGATAGCAGAGGGTGGCTGTCTTCTGTGTCCACTGGGAAGAATTTTTGCACTGTGGTAAAGATAATCCCCCCTGAGGCAACCTTCAGGAGTTCTCTGAGGCTTGCCCTGGAGCCAGCCTGTACGGGTTTTTGTCTCAGCAGCTCATGGCATCGGGCGAATGTCCCAAAGAGCTGGCCGTCCAGGTCATTTCTGTCTGTGATAATTAATATTGTGGGGTTTGAAAGCAGGGGATTAAGCGCTAATTTCCCCGCGTAGAATACCATAGTAAGGCTCTTGCCGGAGCCTTGCGTATGCCAGACCACTCCGCAGCGCTTATCCCCAGCGGGGCCTGCGGCCCGTTCGGTTGCCTCAACGGCGTGTTTAACTGCGTGTACCTGATGGTATCCGGCCAGTTTTTTCTCGGCCACTCCATCTGCACCATCTTCAAACACAATGAAATGGCGGAGCATCTCAAGGATTTGCCGCTTATTGAACAGTCCTTTCAGCAGGACTTCAAGTTCCAGCAGGCGCTTTTCAGGGGCAGTGTCAAGTCCGTCAATAGTACGCCAGCGCATAAAACGCTCTTTACCTGAGGTAAGGCTCCCCACGCGCGCACTTAGTCCATCAGAGATAACCACAAGCTCGTTATGGGTGAAGAGGGCAGAGACCTGCTCCTTGTATGTCTGAATCTGATTGTATGCAGCCTCAATGGTGGCCTTTTCATCGGCTGGATTTTTAAGTTCGATTATCCCGACAGGCAGGCCGTTTACAAAGATTACAATATCGGCCCGCCGGGTAATCTGTCCTTCCTGTACGGTGTACTGGTTTACGGCAAGCCAGTCGTTATTGCCGGGGTTGTCGAAGTCTATGAGCCTGGCGTTGTCCCAGGCGATAGAGCCGTCTTTCCGCCTGTACTCAACAGGGATGCCGTCTATCAGCATTTTATGAAATACCCTGTTATTGGCGATAAGGGATGGATACTCTGCACGGGTTATCTTTCTGTAGGCGTTCTCGATTGCGTCGGCTGGAATTGATGGGTTTAGTCCCTCTATGGCCTGTCTGAGCCGCCGGGGCAGGATGGCCTCCTTGATGTCCTCACGCTCTAAACTGTGTTCGCCGGGCAGGATGTCCGGGCCATAGAGGATGGCATAGTCCATTGAGTCAAACCACGAGAGGGCAAGTCTCTCCAGATCGCTTTCTTTTATGTGAATATTCGACATTAAGCCGCAAGGTCCTTTCGAATGTCCTCGCGCTGACTCCAGCGTACCGGTTTTACACCGTAATTCTTCAAGGCGTCCTCTACTGCGCCTGGGATGGTGTTACTCTGGTCATTCAGTACGGCATATGCATGTGATTCTGCTAAACGAACCTCCTTTGTATCGATCCACTTAAAGGCAAAGGCCTCTGCCGTGTCCCTATTTGGCCTGTTTATAGTTTGGATGACACGTTCCTGGGCTGTCCTTGATTTCGGTATGACAAAATCGAACATATGGTCATAGCCGCTCTTACCAGTAAACTTGACCTTCGGGATATATCGAACGTCAACAAGATTTAGCCATGAGTCGACTTCCTCGAAAAACAGGCTCTTGATCGTGGGCGATGCAAGAGAAAACATATCGTTGACAGCAAGCATCGCCTGTATCAGATTATGCTTTTTAAATGCGAAGTTCTCAGCTGTGGCGTGTATCTCAAGTGCATCTTCTTTTTTCTGGACCCCGAATCCCGCTAAAGACATCCGCAGCAGATCTTGCCGCTTTGGAGTGTCAAGTTTACAGCCTGAATTCAAAAGGTCATTGATTATGTAACCATCGTCAGTCATGATGTATCCGCCGTTTTGCTTTTTGACATAAATCTGCAAACAGTCATTATGGCGGTCAAGGTGTGGGGTTGTAATCTGTACCCAGTCCTGTTCGACATCCTTAAGCGTGGTCTTATCTCGCAGCCATTCCATGTATTGATTAATCAGGGTTTGAATTTCGTCTATCATATAATTAGTCTCCCTGTTATGTTTGGAGGATTGACGATGTTGCAGTATCTCATGAACTCCTGTAGCGTCAGCCACTGGTTGTCCGGATTTGTGAATCTGTCAGGGGGCAGGGGAAAAGCCCACTTAACGCCAAACCCCTCCCTGTATATATGAATATGAGGGCATGGTATCCATGCGTTGTCAGGGTTTCTGTGAATCGAGCCCCCTACGTCCACTCTGATGAGGCCAATTATATGTCTTGCCCTATTCTGGAATGTGCATTTTGTTAGTTCTATGCGCCCTCTTGTGATGTCGAGCATGAAATCTTCACGCCTATCCTCTGAGGCAAGCGGTATTCTCAGCGCACCGCCGACGTATGGGTAGTCATGCCTATCGTCATTGATACGGTGTTTATGCATAGCAATCAACGCCTCTGCCTCTGCCTGTGAAAGGTTAATATCCATAACTAATTATACTATATAAATCTTTCTGCGTCCACTATGCGGATTTGGCCTGAGATGAGTTTCGGCAGCAGAGTGTCGCGTATTGAGGCAAGGGTTCTATTTTCAGATTCATTCGACGCTATTTTAGCCCTAAAAGGTTTACAGATTGCTTCGTAAATCTCTAAGATATTTTTGGGTGGGACTAATACATCAGCCATGCTAAAATGTTCTGGGCGTACAGCAGGGTATGCGCTCCCATCAGCATTGGCTTCAAGGTAACTAACAAAGTCATCGGTTGTTGTCCAAGCATACAGATATGATGTGGTTAATTCTCTTGGAGTAAGAACAACAAAACCAGTTGAAACCACTATATTATCTCCAGGTTTATGAAGATAAAAATATGACTTCCTGTTAGGGCGGACACATGACCAAATTGTGTCTCCGTCCGAAGTAAGTCTTTTCGCCCTACTCGGCGCATTATTTAAATGGTAGGGGGTTGCTCCTATACAATGCCCCTCATTAATCGATGATATGTCAATGTAGTCGATAATCTCATGATTAAATGTTTTAGTAATAGAGCGCATATTTATTTCAATTATATTGCCAAGTTTATCCCATATCCACCCCTTCGGTATCTTCCCAATCGATGAATCGACGAATGAATCGGGGAACAGCGCGGCGGTTGCGGCGTCCATCCCGTAGGGCCTTCGTCCTTCCTTCTTCGCACGCACAGGGTCAAAATCCACAAACCAGCTCTTGAATATCGCCCGTGTCATCCCCTCCAGCGTCTCGTTCATCTTCCTGTTGTTCTCTATCTTGTCATCTAACGAGCCAAGGATGTGGGCGATGGCGTGTTGTTCGGGAAGGGGCGGTAAAAGTATTTTGAGTTTGGAGAAATGCCCTTTGTTTAGAATAGGCTGAGCCGAGCCGATTGTAGCTAGTTGAAACTCATCTTTTCGTGTAGTAAAGTTGTAATAAATAAAATCAGAGTCGACGCCTTCTCTTAAAATTATTGCATTTATTTGTTGGTTTGTTATTGATTTTGTTTTTGTCTTGCCTACTTTACCCATATCAGATCCGATACAGGAGACTAAAACTGAATTTGCTGGAATTACTAAATTTCTTACATACTTTAAACCTTCTTCACTAATAGATCGCTTAGTTTTATCTATATACTTATCCCCCCTCATGTCTGAAGGAGTTATAAATGGAATTGAACCACCATAGTTATCTGGCTCTACAGTGGGTGGTGTCTTGCCAGTAACTACTTGTCCAAGATCTTCAAGTTTTAATGATTGCCACTCACCTGCCATATCCACATTATTCTTGCCACTCTGTACAACAATAAAATCTCTCCCGATGATCCGTCTAAAAGTATCCCTGGTTGTTGCCCAGTCCACTATGTCCACCTTGAAGGGCAGGTCTAATTCGCTGAATGCCTCCTGCAACTCTGATAATTGCGAGATGGAAAGAGGTGTCTCTCCCATAACTACAAGGTCGAGGTCTGAAAATTCCTTCGCAGTCCAAGTAACGCGAGAACCGAAGGCGCGAACCTCCCGGCCCGGCACATGGTGAGATAGTATCGCCTGTACGCCTTTGAGTGCGTCTGGCCTGATGTCAATCGGTTTCAATAATTGCGCTTCTCCAATTCGGACAGCAAGTACTGCGCCTCCCGCAAGAAATCCGGTGTTATTTCAAGTACCTCAGCGGCCTTGTCCACATCGTAAGTATGGATGGTAGTTCCACGGGCCGTTCGATAGTCTTTCCAAACATCCCAACCGTTCAGTAAAAGCCCCTGCTCACTTCCGGTGCGAATTATGTCCTGAAATGTCATTTCTTCAATGCCTGAAGGATTTGCCGCGGTTGCCTCCAGATAGCGCTTAAGCATTTTGTGGGACAGCTCATATGTGAACTCAAAGTTCTGGATTACTCCGGATATGATAACATTCTGCGTTGCCTTGTCGAAGCTGGCCAGATTGTCAGGTTTTGACACCTCAAGGGCACTCGCCATCGAAGTTATTGCCATGCGAAGGCTGCTTAAATCAAGAGTCACTGCCTATCTCCTTTCACGGCGTATCCCAATGCCTTCAGGTTTTTTCGTATCACGGCCTCAAGCCTTGCCCCTTCCTTAAACTGCTCCTCAAGCTGGGCAGCAAGGCGGGGCATTTTCTCCTCAAACGCCTCGTCTTCGTCCACAACATCCTCAACGCCCACATACCGTCCCGGAGTGAGGATAAACCCGTGCTCCTTAATCCCGTCAAGCGTGGCGGCCTTGCAGAAGCCTTTTACGTCTTCGTACTGCCCCGCGTCCTTGTCCCCGCGCCATGAGTGATACGTCGAGGCAATGCGGGTTATGTCCTCTGCGGTAAGCTCTCTGTGTACGCGGTCAACCATACGGCCCATCTTTCGGGCATCGATGAAGAGTGCCTCGCCCCTGCGGTCCCGGAATCGCCCATTTCGCTTGTTTCGGGCAATGAACCACAGGCAAACGGGTATCTGTGTTGAGTAGAACAACTGCCCGGGCATCGCAACCATGCAGTCCACAATGTCTGCCTCTATGATGTTTCTTCGTATCTCACCTTCCCCAGAGGTGTTGCTTGACATACTCCCGTTGGCAAGCACGAATCCGGCAAGCCCCGACGGGGCCAGGTGATGGATGAAGTGCTGCACCCATGCGAAGTTTGCGTTGCCCCTGGGTGGTACGCCGTACTTCCAGCGCGGGTCATTGGCAAGCAGGTCTGCGCCCCAGTCCGAGTCATTGAAGGGCGGGTTGGCTATGCAAAAGTCAGCCTTTAAATCCTTGTGCAGGTCACGATGAAAGGTGTTGGCGTTTTCATAGCCGAGATTGCCGTCTATGCCACGGATGGCAAGGTTCATCTTCGCAAGCCGCCATGTGGTAGGGTTTGACTCCTGGCCGTATATGCTTATATCCCCAATCCTGCCGCCGTGTTCCTCAATGAATCTCCCGGACTGTACGAACATCCCGCCCGAACCGCAGCATGGGTCATAGACACGCCCTTTGTACGGGGAAAGCATCTCAACCAGCAGCTGCACAATGCAGCGAGGTGTGTAGAACTGTCCGCCCTTCTTGCCTTCGGCACTTGCGAACTGTGAGAGGAAGTACTCATACACCCTGCCCAGGATGTCCTTTGAGCGATTGTCCTTGTCCCCAAGTCCTATTGTGCCGACAAGATCAATGAGTCCGCCAAGGCTTTGCTTGTCGAGAGTGGGGCGGGCGTAATCCTTCGGGAGTACGGCCTTGAGGGACTTGTTGTCCCGCTCGACGGCAGACATGGCGTCGTCAATCAGCTTGCCGATTGACGGCTGCTTTGCGTTTGCAGAAATATACGGCCAGCGGGCCTCTTTTGGAACCCAGAAGATGTTTTCTGCCGTGTATTCGTCACGGTCTTCGGGGTCGGCACCCTCTGATTGCCTGGATTTTAGTTCGGCGTACTTTTCTCCGAATGCATCTGAGATATATTTCAGGAAGATAAGGCCCAGGACTACATGCTTATATTCGGCGGAATCCATGTTGTTGCGGAGTTTGTCTGCAAGCGCCCATAATGTTGCCTCGAAACCGAGAGTTGCCCCGCCGTTTGCCTTGGCTTCCTTACCGTCCCGTGCCACGCTTATAAAACCTCTCTTTTAATAATTTACATTTATAACAACGCCTCGAATAAGGCCGGTCTTCACTGCCCAAACCGCAGCGCCTTGATGTTTAACTGCACGCTCCGGGAGCCGTTCCATTCGTTTATGGTTGGCGTGAAGGCAATGTCTATGGTTTCTGAGTGGTCTATGTCGTTTATCAGCCCACCCATGTCGTATCCGATTGCGTCTATGATGAAGCCATTGTGGCCTAGCTTTAGCTTCAGGTGGTTTTTCCCTACCACGCGCGGGTTTATCACCATCAGGCCGCGTGAGCCGAATATCGGGTCGGGATTCCCATAGCCATAGGGAGCAAGCCTCGACAAATCAGACATCAGCCTCATGTTCACGTCTTTTATAAAA
>PEAC01000056.1 GCA_002753305.1 Nitrospirae bacterium MYbin6 | reverse complement strand
GGTTGAGTGTCCTTTCGGGGTGCTGGATGAGGACGCAAAGGGTACGCCAGTGGAGCATCCCTATCGCTGCCGCCGCTGCGGGACGTGTATGGGCGCGTGTCCACAAAGGATAATATCTTTCAGCAACTACAGCGTGGACATGGTATCGTCGATGTTGAAATCGATGGAAGTGCCGTCAGAAGGCGACGAACCGTTTATAGTTGCCCTGATATGTGAAAATGACGCATATCCGGCGATAGACATGGCAGGATTGAACCGTGTACATTTGAATCCGAACTACAGGTTTATATCTCTGAGGTGTCTTGGCGGGACGAACCTTGTATGGATAAGCGACGCGCTTTCAAAGGGTGTCGATGGAGTGCTGCTGATGGGTTGCAAGTATGGTGATGACTACCAGTGCCACTTCGTAAAGGGAAGCCAGGTGGCAAGTGAGCGCCTCAGCAAGGTTCAAGAGACGCTGGGCAGATTGATGCTCGAATCTGAGCGAGTCAAGCAGATACAGCTGGCAATAAACGAATGGGATACGCTTCCTAAGATAATGGAAGACTTTTCAGAGCTGCTGAAAGGTTTCGGACCGAATCCGTACAAAGGATTCTAATAAGAACAGGAGGTAAGCAAATGGGTGATGGAACAGTGTTCACACCTGACATTGGGTTTGTTCGGGGCTTAAAAGAGGCCGGCGCGGATACTATGAAGCAGTGTTATCAGTGCGCGACCTGCTCTACGGTTTGTGATTTGACCCCGAGTGACAACCCGTTTCCGAGAAAAGAGATGATAATGGCCCAGTGGGGGCTGAAAGACGAGCTAGCGGCAGACCCCGATATATGGCTTTGCCACAACTGTAACGACTGCTCGAAGTACTGTCCGCGCGGCGCGAGGCCCGGCGATGTGCTATCGGTTTTGAGAAAGGCCGTAATAGCTGAAAATGCCGTCCCAAGGTTCATGGGTACGATTGTAGGAAATACGAAGCTGCTCATAGTTGCGTTGTTGATTCCAATAGTTTTATTTCTGTGTGTGTTAAAAAACACCGGACATTTAAATATACCGGAAGGCGATGTGGTCTTCAGCAAGTTTTTTCCGATTTCGTATGTTGATTCGATCTTTGTGCCGCTGGCAGGCCTGGTGGTTTTGCTGTTTGCAGTGAGCGTGAAGAGGTTTTGGGGTAAGCTAAACGTAAATCCTTATAAACTGATGGCATATAGTATGTTACTGCCAAGTTTATTTGAGACGCTGAAGGAAATATTCATACACAAGAAATTTGAGAAGTGCGATGCCAACAAGGACAGGGCATGGGCGCACAGGCTGGTGATGTTCGGGTTTATTGGCCTGTTCATACAGACGAACTGGGCGGTGTTCAATATATATGTCCTGAAGTGGGACTCGCCGTATCTGAAGGAAGATCCAAACATCCTGCTGTTGTTGGGTTCGCACGGCCTGGTGTGGCTCTACTATGCGACGTTTAAGCTGTTTGGCAATGCCAGCGCGCTTTTGTTACTTATAGGGTCGCTGCTGGTGTTTGCTAACCGGATGAAGGACAAGGGTGTAAACAGCGTGTCGTCATCGTTTGACTGGGTGTTTGCGACGATGGTGTTTTTGGTCTGTATAACGGGGATTTTGGCCGAGTTTCTGAGGTTTGCAAACAATGCGCAGCTGGCCTATCCGATGTATTTTGTCCATCTGGTATGTGTGTTTTACATAATAGCGTATCTGCCGTACTCGAAACTGGCGCACATGGTTTACAGAACGACGGCAATACTGTATGCCAAGATGGCCAAAAGAGACGTAATGTAAGGCTGCACACATGACACCTCAACAGCCGCCCGTACGGGCGGCTGTTAAGGTGTTTATATATTAACCAACCTATTCGGAGAGCGGAATTAAGTGAAAGAAATCTATGAGAAACTAAATAAAGACCCTGAAAGAAGGGGAGAGCTTGGGCCTGAGAGCCGGTTTAAGTTCAATTGCCACAAGGGGATATCGTGCTTTAACAAGTGTTGTGGTGAGCTGGAGATATTCCTGTCGCCCTATGACATAATAAGGCTGAAGAGGCGCTTTGGCAAGACCAGCGGAGAGTTTCTTGTAGAGTATACGGATATGGTTGTGACGGACAAGAACAAGCTGCCGTTTATAAAGTTACGGATGGCTGAGGGCAAGCAGTGTAAGTTCGTAACAAAGGAGGGCTGTTCTATATATGAGGACAGACCACTGGCGTGCCGGTACTATCCGCTGGGGTTTGCTATAGGCAAGCGAACTATGACAGAGGGAGAGGATTTTTATTTTTTAATAGAGGAAAGTTTTTGTAAGGGTTTTAAAGAGGACAAGGAATGGGTAGTAAAAGAGTGGCGGCAAAACGAGGGGATAGTAAAATATGAGGAGATGAACACAGACTGGATAGAGGTGATACTGAATAAGAAACTGCTCGGCAAGGGGCTGGTGCCGGATGAAAAGACTATAAACATGTTTATACTTGGCGCATACGACATAGACGCCTTCAGGGTATTTGTGCAGGAGAGCGCGTTTTTAAAGGTGTTTGACGTAGAGGAGGAAATGCTGCAGATAATAAGTGAAAGCGAAGAGGAGCTGATGAAATTTGCCCATAGATGGCTAAGATACGCCCTGTTCAGAGAGCCGACAATGTTTCTGAAAAAAGCGCCCCCCACGGCTCCTGAAAAAGACCGCGGCTGCGATACCTGCAAATAAACAGGATATATGCCGGATAAACGCCAATTAAATAAAGGCAGCCATTTTCGCAATAATGCCATAAGCCGCTGATATATAACAATCTAATACAATATTATGATTGCTATAGAATACAAAAAAGCAGTCCCCTGGTTAACAGACACCTTGCTATGTACCTTTGTAGCCTATGTCGGTTGGCGTTGTATAAATTATGCGTCTGACATGCTTCTGCCATCCGATGCAGCTATATTTGCGAATATTTCCCATCACCTGGTAAATGGAAAACTCCTGTACCGCGACGTGAGGGAACATAAACAGCCAGTTGTTTTTGTCATCAATGCCCTTGCACTGAAATTCGGCGATGGCACTTTTAACTCTATACGGGCCGCTGAGCGGTACTTTGCCGTTGGCGCGGCAATCGCTTTTTTTTTAATAACAGTGAGGACTTTTGTCTCTTCGTGGATTGCAGCCACGTTTACGATAATATTTTTAGTGTATTTTTATTGTCCAACGACATTCAGCTTTGGGAATTTCACAGAAGAATATGGCACTGTGCTCATTATTTTAGGGGTGTTTTGTGCCATAGAGGCGGTACTGCGGGAAAATGCGCTTTTAACTCTTTTGTCAGGGACTTTTTTTTCTATGTCTCTGTTGACTAAAGAACCATTTTTACTTTCGATACTGCCATGGGTGGTTTATCTACTTTCTGGCAAGGAAGGCAGGGTTAAGCGGTTCCGGTTTTTAATCGTTGGTGCGACATTTCCATTTCTTTTGTTTTTTGTTTATTTAATCCTTACGGGGACTTTGGCAAACTGGCTGGACATGGTTTATTTTACCTTCGGAATGGCAACCGAGGCGTCGATTTCCCGTGACCCTCTCCTATACAAATTAAACAGGAGTGCTCATGTCTTTTCAACATTCGTCTGGTATACCAGGACAGTGGACGTATTTTTTTTACTGGGCGTTATAAGTATATTTCAAAAGTCATTTCTAAAGAAATACCGATATGTGCCGGCTGTGTTTCCCGCCTGGTTATTATGGGCCTTTTTGCGGCAAACATTCAACATATGCACTCCAACCACTACTACATCCAGGTAATGCCGGGCTTTATAATGACGGCGGCCAGTGGGGCGGCATTCCTGGCGTTTAATTTGAAGCGAATCTGCCATAGTACGATTGTTTCATCTTCTATCTTTACATTTTTGATTTTATCTCTCCTTGTTTTTGACAACACGATGGCCAGGGCCGGTTTTAATATGCTTACCAGATATCAGCCGTTAAATGTGGCAACGGAACCGATTTCACTCTATATAAGAGAAAACACCAAAGATAACGATACCATATGGGTACCTTCGTACGATAAATATATATATTTGCAGTCAGGGAGGCTTTCACCTTCAAAATACGTGTATCTCTTCGAACATTTCTTCTTTCTTCCGTCAATGAAAGAGACATCCATGGAAAGGATGCGCTCTCTCAAGGCAGATTTACAGAGAAATCAGCCTGTGTTCATCTTTTTGAAACGAGAGAACGAGTTGAATTATCTCAATCCCGTTGGAATTCCACAGTGGGTAAAGGAAAATTATACATTAGACAGCATGTGGCACGATGGATATCTGTTAAAAAAGGCAAGTCTGGTGCAGGGTACTACTGATGCTTCAATTAAATAAATTAATTTGCAGGGCTTTCTTTACACATCTATATAAAATATGCTATCGTTAATCAGATGAAGGCTATATCATCAGAGTAAGCCGTATATTAAAAGTTTAGAAAAGGGGTGATAACGTGTCTCAAACGAAAGAGACTAAGCATACTATGATTGAGGATTACAAGATCCACGACAAGGACACTGGCTCTCCGGAAGTCCAGATAGCCCTATTAAGCGACAGAATGAAGTACCTGTCTGAGCACTTTAAGCTGCATACGAAAGACCATCATTCAAGGCGTGGACTCTTGAGAATAGTCGCCAGGAGAAAGAAACTCCTTGACTATTTAAAAACAACAGACATCAAGCGCTATAAATCACTAATCGAACGATTAGGAATTAGAAAATAGGGGAGAGAATATTGACATCTATCGACGCCATAATAAGCGAAAAGAAACTTACATTAGAAACGGGGCTTTTAGCCAAACAAGCGGACGGCTCCGTCGTGGCCCGATACGGCGATACAATGGTGCTGGGGACCGCCGTAGCCTCTAAGGCAACGGTCGAGGGAAAAGACTTCTTCCCTTTGACGATAGATTATATTGAAAAGGCATATTCAGCCGGCAAGATACCGGGTGGATTTTTAAAGCGCGAGGGCAGGCTCTCAGAAAAAGAAGTCCTCACATCGCGTCTTATCGACAGACCAATAAGGCCGATGTTCAAGAAGGGGTTTAATTCCGAGACACAGGGCATAGTCTCAGTGCTTTCATACGGCGGCGAGAACATTGCCGACATACTTGGCATAACGGCCATCTCGGCGGCGTTGTTGATTTCGGACATACCGTTTGAAGATCCGGTTGCAGCCGTAAGGGTGGGCAGCCTTGATGGAAAGCTGGTAATTAACCCCAGCTTTGAAGATATGGCATCGCTTTCTCTGAGCCTTGTTGTTGCCGGTACGGCGGATGCCGTTACGATGGTAGAAGGCGGTGGGTTGGAAATCACAGAAGAGGTGCTCATTGCGGCAATCGACTACGCCCACGAAGAGGTTAAAAAAATCGTTGACGCGCAAAACCGTCTGAGAGAGAAAGTCGGCAAACCCAAACGCGCCGTACCCGAGGTCAAAGAAAACGAGGCACTGGCCGCATCCGTAAAGGATATCTGCGTTTCAAAGATGCAGGCATCCATACGAATTCCCGACAAACTTGACAGGCAAAAGACCCTTGACGGCATTCTGGACGAGGCAATCAAGCAGTTAAGCGCTGCCGACCCTGAGGTCAACGTCAGAGAAATAGCGAAATATTTTGAGCAACTAGAAAATGATCTTGTCAGAAACTCCATCTTAAACGAGGGCAAAAGGGCAGACGGCAGAGGCCCGGATGACATCAGAAAGATCACCTGCCACCTGAACCTCCTGCCAAAGGCACACGGCTCGGCGCTCTTCGTAAGGGGCGAGACACAGGCCCTTGTGGCCGTAACCCTGGGGACCTCCCAGGACGAGCAAAGGGTAGATTCCCTGGATGGTGATACATACAGGTCATTTATGCTTCACTATAACTTCCCGCCATTTAGCGTAGGTGAAGTGAAGCCCCTGCGGTCACCTGGCAGAAGAGAGATTGGACACGGGGCACTGGCAGAGCGCTCCATAAAGTCAGTCCTGCCCAATGCCGATGTATTTCCATATACGATAAGAATAGTGTCGGACATACTGGAGTCCAACGGGTCGTCATCAATGGCCTCGGTGTGCGGGTCAACACTTGCGCTGATGGATGCCGGAGTGCCGATAAAGGCACCGGTTGCCGGTATTGCAATGGGGCTGGTCAAAGAAGGCGACAAGGTAGTGGTGCTGACGGATATCTTAGGAGTTGAGGACCACTTTGGCGATATGGATTTCAAGGTATCCGGTACCAAGACAGGCATAACCGCCTTTCAAATGGATGTGAAGATAAAAGGCGTCAGCAGAGAGATAATGATAGGCGCCCTTGAGAAGGCAAGACTTGGCAGGCTCCACATACTGGGTAAGATAAGCGAGGCAATAGCGGAGCCGCGCGCAGACCTGTCGAAAAACGCCCCCAGAATATTCCAGATGAAGATAAGGGCCGAGAAGATCAAAGACGTAATCGGGTCGGGCGGCAAGATAATCAAGGGAATAATCGAGCAAACGGGCGTAAAAATCGACATAAACGACGAGGGCATTGTGACAATAGCCTCAAACGACGAGGCATCGCTCTCAAAGGCAAGGGCAATCGTCGAGGGCATCGTCGAAGAGGCACAAATCGGGCGCATCTACAAGGGCAAGGTCAAAAAGATAATGGACTTCGGCGCCTTCGTAGAGATTCTCCCAGGGACGGACGGGCTTTTACACATATCGCAGATTTCCGACAAGCGCGTCAATAAGGTTACAGACGAACTGAAAGAAGACGATGAGGTAATGGTAAAGGTCATAGAGGTAGACAGGGCCGGCAAAATCAAGTTAAGCAGAAAAGAGGCAATGAAAGACACCGCTAAACAATCCGAGACATAGAAACAGTGCCGGCGCGCTAAACACCGTCGGCGCTTAAGTAAAATACAAGGGATAAGCTTCATTATCCCTTTTTTTTATTAAACGATAGATAAGCAGAGGGACGAACATTGAAAAAGGCCTTTTTAGACAACGGCATTCCGGTAGTAATGGAGCGGATGCCAGGCGTGCGCTCCGTATCAATAGGCATATGGGTCAAGGTTGGCGCAAGGTACGAGACACTGGAGAAAAACGGGATATCCCATTTCGTTGAGCATATGCTGTTTAAGGGGACGAAGAATCGCACTCAAAAGGACATTGCCATAGAAATCGACTCAATTGGCGGCGACATCAACGCCTTTACATCCAGGGAAAACACCACATTCTACGTTAAGCTCCTGAAGGACTTCACCGAGCAGGGAATTGATATTCTCTCAGACATATATCTTAATTCGCTGCTAATGGATGAGGATATAAAAAAGGAGCAGGAGATAATAGACGAAGAGATAAAAATGGTTGAAGACACCCCCGACGAGTACATCCATGACCTGTTTTATGAAGACATCTGGGGAAAGAATGACCTTGGAATGAACATACTGGGGACTCAGGATACCATTAACGCCCTAAGCCGCGATGACCTCGTAAGGCATATGAACAACCACTACGGGACAAACGATATAGTTATCTCCGCTGCCGGCAATATTGGCTATGAATCGATATTGAAGTTATTTAACGAGAGGCTGGGTTTTCTGAAAAAACTGTCCAAAGAGACGGTAATAACCAAAGAGGAGCAAACCGCGCCATTTAAGAACATCGTTAAGGTCCACAAGAAAGACCTCTCTGAGGTACATCTGTGTATAGGCATAAAGGGTGTAAAGCAGGACAGCATGCTGCGTTATCCGTTTTTATTGTTGAACACGATATTCGGCTCTGGCGTAAGCTCGCGGCTATTTCAGGAGATCAGGGAAAACCGGGGGCTTGCCTACACAATATACTCGTTCTTGTCGTCATATCACGACACCGGGGTGTTTGGCGTATTTGCGGCAACGGGAAAAAAGAAGTACGTAGAGGTCATAGAGACGATATTAAACGAGATAAAGACATTAAAAGACACGTTGACAGAAAAGGAACTCCAGCGGGCGAAGAGCCAGTTAAAGGGCAACATACTGTTAAACATGGAATCCTCATCGGGAAGGATGCAAAACATAGCCAGGCAGGAGATATACTACGGCAGATACTACGCGCCGCAGGCAATCATCCGTGGTATCGACAAGGTGAAGTTATCCCATATCCACGACATAATAGACGGTTTCTTAAACCCATCGCAGAAGGTAATAACAGTACTGGGGCCGGCCTCGGCAAGCGCGTTAAGAGGAATCTGTTAACACTACCTTTGGCTGCCGGGAAACTACGGGCCGTCCATGCTTGTGACTGAGGCCTGATTCATTTCCAGCCTGTCTCTCAAAGAAAAACATAGTGAAAATAACATGTCAGGACATTAATGTTTTCTCATTATGTCAGAAGTGACCTGAGAAGAATCGGCTCAAATGGCCAGACATTACAAAAAAGGGTTTTGACAACAGGGGACAGAGAACATATAGAGTTGCCAGACAGCCTTGAAATACATCAGAACAAGACACACTGAAGCCATTGATAGTAACGTTATTAAGATATCTGATTGCTGAAATAGCATAAATACAAATAGTTAAGTTATAATTTAAGCGATGATAACAGAGACTATAAATATTCCTGAAGACCTGGCAGCCCTGAAGGAAAATACAATAATAACGCAGAGATACAAATATCAGTCTTACGAGCTTGCAGATTCTGTTTATAATATTGCCTTAAGGGGCGTGCTTATTAATCTGTCTGTCATTATTGTAATCCTGCTCAATACTCTGTCAACGGCCCGGGCTGAGTGCGAACATGCCAAACAGCTCTACGAGAAGGCTATAGCACCCGGTGTCAAACTCGACGAAAAAATTGCCATCCTCAACCAATCCCTGGACGATTGTAAGGGGTTTGCCGCATTTTTTGAACTTGGCAAGGCCCTTGTTCAAAGGGGAGACCCAAAAAAGGAAGACCTCGAAAATGGTATTGAGAGATTGAAGGTATCCATTGCCTTCACCGTGGACAAAAAAGAACAGGCATCGGCATATCATCGGATTGCCCTGATTTATAAGGAGTATTATAACAAATCAGATGACGCCATTCGCTATTACAAGACTTCCCTGAGACTTTTTCACAATGTTCAGGTTGAGCAGGAACTCATGGAACTCGAAAAACAAGGCGCCAACGCCCTAATCCCCTCAGAAACGATAGCGTCAACCTTAATAATTTCACTAAAGGACAAGGCATTTGCCGTGGTTCCCTCAATTGACCTGAGGGTATATTTGATTACGACTCGTCCAAAATCGTAAAACGGGCGGAGGCACAGTTGGATGAATTAGGCAAGGCGCTGCAGGCCAGGGATTTCAACTCCATGGGTTTTAAACTCATCGGCCACACGGATGTCCGCGGCACGGACGAATATAACGATATGCTCTCGCTGCAAAGGGCAGAATCGGTAAAAGACTATCTTATACGGCGGTTTAACATTGCCTCAGGACGAATAGAGGTAGAGGGAAAAGGGAGGCGTCAGCCCTGGTATCGGCAAAACACGGAAGACGCCCACGCGCTCAACAGAAGGGTTGAAGTCATAGTAGTGTCCAAATAGGAGGATGATATGTTAAGAATTGTTGTTGCCATGTTTTTCACCGTATTGTTATGCAGCAGTTCAGCATTTGCCGAAAAACATGCCGTCCTTATAGGCATCAATGATTATTTAACGGTGCAACCATTGTATGGGCCGGTTAACGATGTACAATACTTTAAGAATATTCTGGTGAAAGAGTATGGCTTTGCAGCAAAGAACATCAGGACGTTAATCAATTCCGAGGCCACAAAGGGCAATATTATGCAATGCCTCAGAAATTTAACGAAGACAACCCAAAAGGGCGACTTTATCTTCATATATTTCAGCGGCCACGGCACAAGCCACTCTGACGCAAAGAAGAACTACCTTCCCATCGGCAATGGCACCGGCGCCATTGTGCCATATGACGTCGTAATCGATGCGAACAATCCAGAGAAGGTCATCTCGTCGCTGATTGTAGGGAAATATGATTTGCGCCCAATCATCGGTGAACTCGACAAGGACAGGAGGCTATTTGTCGTATTTGACAGTTGTTTTTCCGGCAATGCCGTCAGAGAGTTCAGGCAGACAGAGGGAATGGTGGGAATAGATAAATTTATTAACATAGCGGGAGTTACGGACGCGAAAAGCCCACAGTGGAGCGGCAGCAAAGATCCCCCCTACCCATATCGCAATACAATTTTCATATCAGCCGCGGACGAGACCACCAAGGCGAAGGACCTACCAGGACGCAAAACAACCGACGGCATAGCCCACGGCGCCCTGACCAATGCCATCATCAAGGGGTTTAAAGACAATATGGCAACCTATGAAGAGCTATACAGATACGTCAAAGAGGATACAACAAGACATGGGCATACGCCGAAGCTGCTTAACCCAAAGGCCATGGATATCAACACCCCTGTATTTGAAAGGCGTGTAACCGCTAACCGTCCTCAATGGCCAGGGGTTGTTTTATCAGGGGGGGATTTAAAGGTCAAACTAGAGCTTAGGGATGGGAAATCCCGTTCTTCAAATCTTGCTGAAAGTGTTGTGTCCGTCAAGGGCGTGAAGTTGGTAAAACAAGAGAAAGACTATGATCTTCTGATAGCTGACGACAAAGGGCCATACATTCTATATCTTCCAAACGGCGACAAGCTCTATGTGGCCGCTAATGTTGAGGATGTGGTGAAGCGTGTCGAGCGCTACGCCAGGGTATGCGAATTGCTAGCCCTTTTAAGCACAGAACATAGGTTCAATGTCTTTCTTAAAGTTGGAGCCACAGACAGGAGTGTGTTAAAGGATGGTGAAACCCTTGATTTCACAATAAAGAGTGAAGAGGACGTTAGTGTTGTCTTACTGAACGTGGACGCAGATGGCTTCGTGACGGTTCTATTACCAAAGGCAAACGCTGAATCATCCCATAATCACTTATTAAAAGGTATTCCCCGCGCATTCAAAGAACTTGGCAGGATTAAAGAGCCGTTTGGTTCTGAATTCATAAAGGTATTTGCGTTCAAAGGGAAAGCGGACGGCTTCGATAGATTCGCAGATAAGACAATGGATCCCTCATCGGAGGATTTTATAGCGCTGTTTAACCTGATTAAGGGGAGAACGGACTGGACAGAGACAAAAAGCCAGATAGTTACGATACAATAGATTACTAAGAGATAGAGAAAAAGGAGGGACGGGATGCCTGGATTAAGAGAAAAAAATATAAACGGTAGGGATAACCGCGGAAGATATGGCTCTACTGTGATAACGATGATAGTGTGTTGTCTGTTGGCAATGGTGTTATTGAAATCAGCGGCCTACGGAGGAGACAAGGCGGAGGTGTTTGCTCAGTTGGGGCATTCAAGTTTGGTTAACTCCGTAGCGATAACCCCCGACGGTAAGTATGCCTTATCTGGAAGTTCGGATAACACATTGATACTATGGGATATAGCCACCGGCAAGGAGATCAGGACTTTCTCCGGCCATTCAAATCGTGTTAGCTCCGTGGCGATATCTCCCGATGGTAAGTATGCCTTATCCGGAAGTGATGATAAAACACTGAAACTATGGGACATATCCACCGGCATGGAGATTAGGACTTTCACTGGCCATTCAAAATATGTTAACTCCGTGGCGATATCTCCCGATGGTAAGTATGCCTTATCTGGAAGTAGGGATAAAACATTGAAACTGTGGGACATAGCCACCGGCAAGAAGATTAGGACTTTCACTGGCCATTCAGATTGGGTTAACTCCGTGGCGATATCCCCCGATGGTAAGTATGCCTTATCTGGAAGTAGGGATAAAACATTGAAACTCTGGGACATAGCCACAGGAAGGAAGATTAGAACTTACACCGGCCATACAGGGTGGATTAACTCCGTAGCGATAACCCCAGACAGAAAATATGTCTTATCTGGATGTAATGATAACATATTAAAACTGTGGGACATAGCCACTGGCAGGGTGATTAGAACTTTTAAAGGGCTTTCATTTATTGCTATTGCCTCTGTAGCGATAACCAATGATGGCAAGTATGCCGCTGTAGCTAGCCCCGGTACACTGATACTGTTGGACATAGCCACTGGTAGGGTTAATCTAACTTTCGAAGTAGACTCTGATCAGGTTAACTCCGTAGCGATAACCCCGGATGGCAAGTATGTCTTAACTGGAAATGATACCATACTTGACGATAATGATAAATCCCTGAAACTGTGGGACATAACCACCGGCAGTGTGATTAGAACTATAGGAGATACAAATCGGATTACTTCCATCGCTATAACCCCCAACGACAAGTATGCCTTATCTGTGGTGGATGGTACCCTGAAACTGTTGGACATAGCCACTGGCAGTGTGATTAGGACTTTCGATCCAGAGTCTTCCGATACTGTTCTTTCCGTAGCGATATCCCCCAACGGCAAATATGCTTTATCTGGAGGTAAGAGTGATCTGACTCTTTGGGACATCGACACCGGCAGTGATATTCAAACTTTCGACAGTCATGAAGGTTGGCATATTGCCGTATCCATAACCCCCGATGGTAAATATGCATTATCTGGAAATACTGATAACACCCTGAAACTGTGGGATATAGCCACTAGCACGAAGATTAGAACCTTTACCGGCCATTCAAGCCGAATTTGCTCCGTATCCATAACCCCCGACGGCAAGTATGTTATATCTGGCAGTGAAGGTGACACACTAAAACTGTGGGACGTAACCACTGGCAGTGTGATTAGAACTTTCAGTGGACATTCAAACTATATTACATCCTTTGCGATAACTCCCGACGGCAAATATGCATTATTTGGAAATGCTGATGGTACATCCCGCCTTAGGGACATAGCAACCGGCAAGGAGCTCGTTCAGTTCGTTTCATTCAATGATGGCGAGTGGGTGGCTATTACCCCTGAGGGTTACTACAACACCTCTGAAAACGGGGCTAAACATCTAAATGTCCGAGTAGGTAATAATGTCTATGGGATAGATAACTTTGCCAGGCAGTTTTATCGTCCTGAGATTGTTCAACTTGCCCTAAGCGGTAAAGCAGTGCCAATAGCGGAGACAATTGGCGATATTGCATCTGCTAAGAGAGCGCCTACGGTTAAGATTGTCTCTCCTGCTAATAATCTTACTACCTCGTCAGAAAACGTTGAAATAAAACTTGGCATCACGGATGAGGGCGGCGGGGTTGGCGATGTTAATCTTTTTGTAAATGGCTCATTAGTGACTTCAGAGACACGAAGGGTTGTCCCGAATGTGAATATAAAAACGCTCACCTTTCCCATATCCCTCAAAGAGGGGAAAAACGAAGTGAGGGCGTTGGCTTATAATAAGGATAACTCAATGGCGTCAAACGCTGATGTCGTTACCATCACGTCGGACTATAAGGCAGACGCGCCAACCCTTCATGTGCTCGTTGTTGGAATCGATAACTTTGAAAACGAGAGCCTTAAACTCAAATATGCCGTCAGCGACGCGAAGTTATTTGCCGATACGATAAAGGAGGGGGCAACTGCTCTTTTTAAACATGTTAACATCGAAGCGCTGCTTACGAAACCCGGGGAGACCACAAAACAGGCAATTACGGATGCGTTTAAACGGGTTGCCGCAAAGGCGAAGGGCGGGGATTACTTCATATTCTACGGCGCTTCACACGGGTACATCGCGACCTTTAACGACGGAAAACCGATGTACTTTCTTATAACCGCCAACGTGCTGTATTTAGATCCCGACAATCTGGCAAAGAGCGCGATTTCACTTGATGAGCTGATAGGACTGATAGGCAGCGTCCAGGCACAAAACAAGATAACCATCCTTGACACCTGCCAGTCGGAAGAAGCAGGCAAGGCAATACAGATTGCAATGGCGGGAAAACAGATCATTTATGCCAGGACTATGTCAAGCGCCACGGCCATGCAGCTACTAAAAATGGCGTCCGGTTCGTCAGTCTTTACAGCATCCCAGAGCATCCAGGAGGCCATAGAAGGCTACAACGGCCACGGCCTGTTCACATACACCCTTGTAGAGGGCCTGCAAGGACAAGCCGATGCAAACTGGGACAAGTTTATCATGCTGAATGAGCTGAAAAGTTACGTAGAACCAGCAGTGGTAACGCGCTCTATTGAAAAATTCAATCGTCAACAAGTACCATACATAAACATAGGCACAACGGACTTTGCCATTGTAAAAGTAAAGCAGAGGCAGACACAATAATCACGAGGATAATGTATGAGGCGAATGTTCAGTAAGGTTAGATATATGTTAGGAAACCCGATTGTGGCGGTAAAGGCAATAACCATGGCCATGTTGACATTGATGGTTGCAGGATGGGCCTATGGGGCAGACAAGGCGGAGGTGTTCGCTCAGTTGGGGCATTCGGGTTATGTTAATTCCGTAGCGATATCCCCCGATGGTAAGTATGCCTTATCTGGAAGTATGGATAACACATTGAAACTGTGGGAGATAGCCACCGGCAAGAAGATCAGGACTTTCACCGGCCATTCAGATAGAGTTAACTCCGTGGCGATATCCCCCGATGGAAAGTATGCCTTATCTGGAAGTTGGGATAAAACCTTGAAACTATGGGACATATCCACCGGCAAGGAGATCAGGACTTTCACCGGCCATTCAAATAGAGTTGACTCCGTGGCGATATCCCCTGATGGCAAGTATGCCTTATCTGGAAGTTGGGATAGCACAATACGCCTATGGGACATAGCAACCGGCAAGGAGCTGCTTCAATGCGTTTCATTCGATGATGGGGAATGGCTGGCTATTACACCGGAGGGATATTACAATGCCTCGGTAAACGGGGATAAGTATCTTAATGTTCGCGTTGGCAATAACGTCTATGGGATTGACCAGTACAGGGCAACCTTCTATAAACCTCAGGTTGTGGAGGCGGCGATTAGGCTTGGTAATACGCGGGAGGCTATCGCTCAGGTGCTAGGTTCAAAGAAAGAAGCTCAGACTATTGCCAACATTCAAAACATCGAGCCGCCTTTTGTCGTGATTAAATCCCCCGACGATGGCACAGAATTTAACTTAGATTCTCAGAACGTCTCAATCCACGTCGAGGACAGAAACCAGACAATCAAACAGGTGAAAATCCTGATTAACGGCAGGCAGGTAACGGGAAATGACACGAAACGGCTTGTCCCGGTAGGCTCGTCTGAGACAAATGTCTCCTCTTCTGGAATTAAGATACCCGAAGGGCAAAAGACAATTGATCAGAAAGTTCCCGTTAAACTGGAGCAAGGGAAAAACCTCATAGAAGTGTTTGCCTTTAACGGCTACTCCGAAGGCCGTAAGAAGGTATCTGTAACATTTAAAGAAAAGGTGGGCGCCAGCACTCATATAGAAACCATTCTGCCAAACCTCTGGATACTCTCTATCGGGGTAAACCGCTACGACAGCAATCAGATTCGCACACTTAACTATGCCGCCAAAGATGCGGAGGCAATCGTCGGGGCATTTAAAAAACAACAGGGCAAGTTGTTCCGTGAAGTCAACAGCCTTATTATCAGCGACCTAAGTTCCATCAAACCAACATACGACAATATTGTGGATAACTTAAAATACCTGACTAACGCCGGCCAGTACGACGTTATTCTCCTTTTTATTGCAGGCCACGGCGTTAACGACGAGACTGGCAACTACTACTTCCTCCCATCAGATGCCGCCATTAACGACGACGGCACGATTAAACGCTCGAAGGCTATATCATGGCGGGAGATTAAATCAATGCTGGATCTTCCGTCTAAAAAACTCATCTTTGCCGACACATGCCATTCCGAAGGAATAGGCGGCAAAAAGACCAGGGCCGCCGACATCGACAGATTTGTCAAAGATCTCCAGGACGCAAACACTGTCATATTCACCTCAAGCAGGGGTAGGGAACTCTCTCAGGAATCCCATAGTTTGAAACATGGCATCTTCACCTACACAATCATCAAGGGGATGGAAGGAGAGGCCATTCTTATTGATGATAAAACAGTAACGATGAAAGAACTGGACGCCTATGTGTCTAAGAAAGTCCCCCAGCATACGAACGGCGCCCAACATCCGATTACATACACCCCGGAGGGATATGCTAATTTCCCCGTGGCGGTGATAAAGTAGGTGTGGAAAACGTTTTAGATGGACTGGAAAAAGATGTCCGGCGAATAACAAGATAATCAAATACGGCCTGGTCACCGTTAGAAATAACAAGGAGGTACAAATGAAGACGGATATCTTAATATCATCGAATTAGAGCCAGATGGCAACTTAAACGTTCTTTTTCCCAATAAATACAACTCAAAGAACGATATTAAAGCCAATACACAGATATCAGTCCCTAAGGACATTGGTGGCTTTGAACTTAAGGCGCGTGAACCAATAGGAGAGAGCAAGATCTATGCCCTCGTCACGAAAAACCAGTTGAACTTATACACAGAAAATAATATAGGAAGTATGCTTAACGGTTTCAGGTCTTTGAAGGCAACTGAAACAGCCGCTCTTAAGGATACTCTTTCACGGTCTCTATCTATTGTCCCGTCAGGGCAAGGCAGTGGAAGCAGCACTGCAAATCAGGCCGACTTTGGCGCGCAACAAATAATTATTGAAACCGTAAGGTAGTGAATGGGAGGAAGTTATGAGCATTAAAACACTACTGTGTCTGTTATCCCTAACCCTGCTTCTACGCGTAAGCAGCGCCTATGGCGGGCTCCCCTCCAGTGAAAACCGATTCGTTGAAAGAAAAGATTAAAAGTTTCAGTGATATAATGAAAGATGTGGGTCTATAGCGCTTAAGCATGAGGAACTTGGACTTGGGAAAGATGACTACGATTACCTTAATAGTCTTGATATGAGAATAGGCCATCTTATCCCGACAACTGACATGCCGCTCGTCGTTGATGTTCACACTGAGCCTACAACCAGGCAAGTGCTTGAGGTGGGTACGGGATATCCGATTGTCGTCGTCAGGGACAAAAACTTACGCGGCGCGCGTTTTAACTGCTATGAATTTAAGCACCCTATCAATGACCGTCTTACAGACGAATCGTGGCAGCTGGCGCCATGATTCTTATGGTGCGCCCGGCACGGGCGCATACTTGGTGGTGAAAGTCCACTACGGGGGTTGATAGCGCCAACCGTTAGCCAAAGACAAGGGTGTCCGCCGTGAGGCGGAATCTGAAGGAAGTCGGCGGCAAAGCTCCGGTCTGAGGAACACGAACCGCATACGAGGCTTACGATAAGTCGGGCGAGTTTGCCAAACAAAACGAAGCCCAAAGCTATCCGAGACTTACGGAGTATATGCGGCGGATATATGGAGTGAAAGTATGCGTTCTTACCCGGGGAGGTCTGACTGAATAGTCAGCGAGATGAAAAGCTGACAACCCTTGCAGCGATGCAGGGCTGAACAGTCAGAAGTCAGCAGAGGCCATAGTACCGGAAGGGAAGGGCGCAACGTAAGTTGTCCACGGAAAATGAAAGACTCGTGAGCGATATGAAGAAGGCAGAAAATCACGCAAGGCGTGACCACCGCAAAGAAGCAGGAGTGGAACTTCGAGGTAATTGCGGGGAGTCGAGTATCGCACCGGCGTCTGCAAAGGAAGGGGACGCAAGAGGAGTAAACACAGTAGAACTGCTTGAGAAAATTCTGCACAGGGATAATCTAAACAAAGCCTATAAACGTGTGAAGAAAAACGGCGGCAGTCATGGGATTGATGGTATGGGAGTATCAGAACTTCTGCCCTACCTTAAAGAACATGGCGAGGCCATCAGGCAGGCAATACTGGAAGGGAAGTACAGACCGCAGCCGGTGAGAAGGGTAGAGATACCCAAGCCTGGTGGCGGTGTAAGGCTATTGGGGATACCGACGGCGGTTGACCGAATGGTTCAACAGGCGATAGCACAGGAACTAAGTCCGATATACGAGAAGGAATTCTCCGAACATAGCTACGGATTTCGACCCGGACGCAGCGCACATCAGGCAATAAGGCAGGCGCGTACGTATATAAATGAGGGATACGGAGTTGTAGTCGATATAGATTTGGAGAAATTCTTTGACCGTGTAAACCATGACAAGCTGATGGGTTTGCTATGCAAGAAAATAGCAGACAAGAGGTTGCTTAAGTTAATAAGGGCATACCTTGAGTCGGGGGTTATGGAAAGCGGGTTAGTATCACCTACGGACGAAGGCACACCGCAAGGTGGGCCGCTGAGTCCGATGTTGTCCAATGTGATGCTTCATGAACTTGACAAGGAACTGCAAATGCGCGGTCATAGGTTCTGCCGCTACGCCGATGACTGTAATATATATGTCAGGAGCATGCGTGCTGGAGAGCGTGTAATGGCAAGTGTAAGCAAGTTTCTTGAGAAAAGGCTGAAGCTGAGAATCAATACTGAGAAAAGTGCGGTGGATTATCCTCAAAGGCGGAAATTTCTGGGAATGTCCTTTTACCGGAGCAAGGAGGGAATAAGGGTGAGAGTGCACCCAATATCTTTGAAACGATTTAAGGACAAGGTTCGGGCGACAACGTCGAGGAGTAAAGCGACGAGCATGGAGATGACAATAGAGAGGCTCAATCAGGTTATAAAGGGTTGGGTTGGGTATTTCGCGTTAGCGGACATGCGAGAACATTGTCGAAAGCTCGACGAATGGATTAGAAGACGGCTACGCATGTGCTATTGGAAACAGTGGAAGAAGATTGGGACGAAACATGATAATCTTGTGCGTCTCGGTCTCAGCAACCAAAAGGCATGGGAATTCGCCAACACCCGAAAAGGTTACTGGCATACGGCAGGAAGCCCAATCTTATCAACAACCCTTACTAACAGTTATTTTAGCCAAATATGCTTTAATGGACTTCTTAATGCTTACGAGTCTTTATTACTTACGAACCGCCGTATGCCGAACGGCACGTACGGTGGTGTGAGAGGTCGGCAGGTGAATTAATCACCTGCCTCCTACTCGATTGTGCGCTAAAGCAGGCGGCTTGCCGGGGTTGCCCCGGCTTCACGGCAGCTTATGAAAAGAAATTTCCTTTTTTGATAATCTCAAGCATTCCCTCTACCATCGCGTCCCATGATTTTGTCTTCACAAGAGAAAGCCCCCTGTCAATCATCTCTTTGTTTTTGTTGCTTTTATTATCAAGGCGATCCTTTACGCACTTAGCGAAATCTTCGTATGAATGCGCGATTGAGACCATGCCGGTAAAATGCTTTACTATATCAGGCAAGGCGGTGGTGACGACAGGTTTTCCCATGGCGAGGTACTCCAGGGTCTTTGTAGGATTCAGGTGCTGTGTTACCGGGTCATTCATTTTAAATGGTATGAGACTGATGTCGAAGAACGAGGCATACACCGGCAGTTCATTATACAGCTTGAGATCAAGGTAGTGGATATTTTCTATCCGGTCGAAAATCTCCGGCCTTTTTATTTTCACTATCGGCCCTACGATGACAATCTGCCAGGTTTTGTCGTAATTGGCCAGGTACTCAAGCAAATCGTAGTCGACACGCTCGTCGACTGCCCCGAAGTATCCAAGAATCTTACCCTTTATTCCCTTTATCGGGGCAATATCAGCGGGCGGTGGATTTACCGGATGGGCTGCCTTTGCGAAGTGTTCGGCATCGACGCCGCATGAGAAGGCCGTCGCGTTGGGATGGCCCGTGCCCTTGTTTTGAAGTAACGTATCGCCACCGGCAAAGAACACGTTGGCCGCCCTGGTGATTTTCAATTCCTTTTCGACAATGTCCTTAGGGGCGTATAAAAATGATGAAAAATCATCCATGCAGTCATAGACCACTGCCTTTTCGCCAAGTTGCCCCGGCAAATAATAGGCCATCGGTGTATATAACCACAAGAGAAGATTTTTGCTGAATCCATTTCTTCTCATAAAACTCCTGATACGATTGATGGCCAGCCGCTCGTTTATACGCTTGATAAACGGATAGTTCTCACCGAATGGCAGTACGACGGGGCGATAGTATGTGAGATTATTATTTATCCTTAAAAATCGGAACTCTTTTTTTCTCATATGTTTAAAGCGCCACAGTCCTTGTAATGAAATGGGTATGACGTATAGCACCTTGTGGTCTTTTGAGAGCCGCGACATAATCTGCTGAGGCCTTTGGAAGAGGTGTAAGTCCCACGTAAGATGTGATGAGCATACTATGTCGAATTCGTTTTCAGCCATAAAAAAACCTCCGGTTTAATATTATTCTATCGGCAGTGATTGGAGTTTCCTTAAAAATACCACGGGGCGCAGTATATGCGCGGTTTTATTTGTAATGTGCCGTAAGTCTCCTCTATAGTTTTAACTATCTCTATGGCAAATATGTGGGAGGCTACGGCGTAGGTATGCACTTGTTTTGTAATTGCCTCAGAAAGAGACACGACCTCAATGCCGTTAATACGTTCCCCCCATAGATTCCTATTTGCATCGACTATGTTTATTACACTTAAGCCGTTAATCTCAGCCGCGTGAAGTAAGGTAAGCCCTATCTCACCGGCGCCATAAACCAGACACTCTCCTATGCCTTCGTTAAGCATAAGGGTTACCATGTCGTTCATCATTGAAAAATAGTTCAGCGAGTTATTCAGAGCCGAGTATCTCTGAAATATATAGGTTGGATATTTAAGTGAGACTACACCCTGTGGCCACAATACATTGCCATATTTAAACCCATAGCGGGTATAGTCCATGAATTTCTCCGGCCCCAGTTCATCAAGTAGTTTGTTATCATCGCCTTTACATATTGGAGCAGCGCTGTCGGAGCCGTAGTTGTCCTCATGGTGGAGTGTGCTTAAGAGTTGTGCCTCCTCCGGTATGGGCATATCGACAATTCGATGGATTTGGGCGATTAACTGCCTTTTCCTCTTTACGAGTGCGCTGGCCAGGTCAGGTTTACAGTACTTAAAATGAAACCACATGTCTTGGAACGCTAAAATACCTTTTACGCAAGAGCTTTTTTTAGCTATTTCATCATCAGGTATGAGGTTTTTCTCAAGTACGGGGACGATGTGTCCGCTACCCTGGCGCTCATAACCGATTGTCGTACCGATTCCTTCTAATATGAGGTCTTCTATGGCGGCTGGAGACCTGTTAATTTTTCTTATCATATCAAGGTTTTCTCCAGCGCTTCCCGAAAAACCCCTGATGTCGATGCCGTTAAGTATTAAGAGCCTCAGACTCTCCTCACCAAGGCAGACCAGATGCGTCATTGCCGCATCAATGCCATCAAGTTTCAGGGCATAGTGGATATAGTTTTGTATTGTGCCCTGAAAGCCAAAATCTATGGTTACAATTCCGTCAAGTTCACCGCAGGTTTGTCTCAGATAGGCTATCAGGATATCCCGGTGTTTTTTGATCAATGCGTTTAACCTTTCTTTTATATCGTGGCGCGTCAGATAGTCTAATAGTTTTCGTTTTAGCGACCAGCAGGTGGCAGTAGTTCCGGTATCCTGAATAAACGTATCGCTGAAACCTAAGAATTCTTTTAACCCTTCGGGTAGCTCAAGGAGCTGAAAGAGTTTCCCGACCTTCAGATTTCTCCTTATAAAAAGGTACTCGGCCTCAAATTCGTTGAAATCTTCGATGGCGGCAAATGCGGTCGTCTGCCTTGAAACATAGAGGGGCGTGGCGGTTAACTCAAACCCCCTGTGGCGCGCGGCCTTCTCAATCATCTCAGCAAATAACGTGCCTCCGCGCATGATAGGAAATACCCTGTGCCTGTCCTCCTTTATACAGATATCGACGGCCCAGTCGGCAAAGGCGCTAAAAAACTGGCCCAGGACTACCGCCCCTATGCTAAACCATGGCGTGTCTTTGACGATGTCTCCGACATTCAAGCGCGATGCGAGTTTTCTGAGCTGTGAGGTTTCCGGCAGCACCTCTTCGTAGCGCACGCCCTCCCAGTTAAAGACCGTATCGAGGCCTTTGTCGTAACCATAGAGGATGTGCCTTATGCCGGCGCGCTCTGCCCCGGCGATGTCGGAGCGCGGGTTGTCGCCGATGTGTAGCGCCGCTCTCCTGTTTATATGAGGGAAATTGGACATCATTTTCTCAAACATGGCCCCGGAGCCTTTATTCGCACCGGCTTCGTTCGATACAAGGATAAGATTGGCCCACTCTAACGGAAACCCGGCGCTTCGTAAAATCCCCTCAATGTGCCCGTTCTTCAGGTACATGTCGGTAAGCAGGGCTACAGGTTTTCCTTTGTCTTTAAAATATTTAATCAGGGATATCATTATTGGATTGGTGTAGGCGAAGTCTTCCTCTACTTTTATTTCGAGATTAAGGATCTCATCCATGTTGCCAATGGTATCCGGCATCATCTCGTATATACAGTTGATTGTCTCTTCCGATGGCGGGAGCTCAGCCCTTTTTTCCTGAAATACTCTATGGCCTACCTGCTGTCTTATGTGTTGAAATTCCCTCGGATTCATGCCTGCCCGAAGGAGGCCCCTTTCTATTGCCCGCTTCCCTGTCTCAAGAAATACATCCCCGGGGGTCAGGCATGTCCTGAGTACCAGCGTATCGAATATGTCAATGGAGAGGAGTTCAACCCATGCGCTATCGTCTCTTAGGGTGGACAGGTATCTATCTGTTTTCCATAACTCAGGGTCGATTGATAGGATGTTGTTGTCTTCCATTTTCAGATAATCTCTCCATCGAAGTGCATCGACTCAAGGAGGCGGCGCATCTCGCATCGCCTGCCCTGGGATGCTAACAGTACGCTTAGTTTGCGGCCACTCTCAAGCAGATGCGAAGGAGGATATATGGGGATTCCCATGAATGTCTTACCATGCAGAGCGGGGTTGTTGTCCAGAAAGAACTCTATCTGTATTCCCATCTTAGTACATGTCGTATAGTATTGCTCGCCGCTTGCCGAGGCGCCGAATATGGCAATCTGCCTTGTGCGCCGGAGCTTCAGGTATATGGCTATACCCTGGAGTTTCTTACAGAGCCTGTCTTTGGATGTCTTACCTATTGTAATTAATCTCCTGTTCTCCTTCACATATATAATATAATGGTGCATGGCGGCAACGTATGGAATCTCACGCGCGGGCAGGTATCTCCAGTACTTCTTTGAAAACGTAAAGGGATTTCTCCAGTTTTCACTTTGAGGGTAGTCCCGTGATTTTGTGTTTATAATGTGGCGGTATGCCCCAAGCACATTGTCAATTTTTTTCAGCCTGTATTTCAATGAACTCTTAAGCAGAAAGTCGTAGTCCATTGTGTAGTGGTTTTCAATGTCAAAAGGCCCCACCGCCTCCTGCACCTCTCTGAGATAGAAATATCCCGCCGGATTGAAGCAGAAAATGGCTGGCCTCCACCATTGAATCATCTCCGAAAAGGTGACACGGGGGTCGTTTATCCACGAAGTGCCGTCGTCGTTTATGACTTTTACGCGGCCTACGACGAATTTTTCCCCTTCCTGAAAATATTTTATTACGGCATTAAAGGCCCCAGGCTCGAAGTAATCATCCGCATTCAGATATGCTATTATCTGTCCGGTTGACATGGAAAATCCCTTGTTCATGGCGTCAGACTGGCCTTTGTCGCGCTCGGAGACCCATCTCAGGTGTGGATATTTTTTCAGTATGTCAACTGTCCCATCGGTAGAGCCTCCATCTGTGACGATGTGCTCAAAGTTTGGATAGTCCTGCCTC
>PEAC01000002.1 GCA_002753305.1 Nitrospirae bacterium MYbin6 | reverse complement strand
AGGTTCATTTTCTGTATTACCTCTTTTAAAAACGCATTCTCCTTCTTTAATGACTCGTTTTCTTTTTGGGCTTCTTCCAGCTGCTTCCGGGGCACAAAGCCAAAGGCCGAATAAAACTCAGACATCTTCTCAAAAACATCCGGCCCCATGCCGAACATGTCTTTCTTTGCCGGACTCAGGTCAAAGAACTTTGCCGCCGCCTGAACCCCCTCCTGCTGCATCTTTGTAAAATATTCCATAAACATACTCTTTACCAGAGGGTTGCTGTATAAGGATGTCAAATCTTTCAGAAAATTCTCGTTCATGGCGTCCTCCTAATTCAACATATATGCCGATTGTTCTGCTTATATTCAGCTTGCTTAAATCATATACAGGCATAATCTGTTTCGCTTTGACAGCTTACTACTATTTTCTCTGATAAGTCAAGTGGCGCTTCCTGAATCCACAATCAAAATCAGAGGTGGCATCCATTTCAGGCTTTTGGGGGATTTTTCCCGAGGGGTTCAGGGTTTATTTCCCTGTGAGCCTCTTAATAACGGTAACTCCACTTCCTCCATTCCTGGGGGTTGGGCAACATTATCGTAGTGCGTTTGCCCTGGGACTCTGCGGAAGCTGCAATTTTGCCGCTTGACAATAAACTGCCCATAATGTTAGTTTTTACCGTGAAACTCGCTCTGGAAAGCTAATGGACTATAATAAAATACCTGATAATTTTGTCGGCAAGCGTATCCTGATAATCGGAGATATCATCTTGGACCACTTCGTGTGGGGTAAGGCGGAGAGGATTTCACCTGAGGCCCCCGTCCCGATAGTAGATGTCCAATACGAGACATTTCTCCTTGGCGGGGCAGGAAACGTGGCCAACAATATTGCATCCCTGGGAGGGCAGGCAACACTCTGCGGGATAATCGGCACCGGACACAAGGCGGACATTATATGCTCTCTTTTTAATGAGAAGAAAATAGACATCACCGGCGTATTCCACGACACTCGCCCAACAACGGTCAAGACCCGCGTGGTTGCTAACCACCAGCAAATAGTGCGCTTTGACAAGGAACTAAGAGACACGATTGGTGCTAAATCCATGAGGAGCATTACCGGCTACATAGCCTCAAATATCAATAACTTTGACGGCGTTATAGTGTCGGACTACAAAAAAGGCGTGATAACGCCGCAGCTTATCAGGTTTCTGATGGTACAGGCGGACGCCGCCGGAGGGCTGTTCGTGGCAGTTGACCCAAAGGTAGGGCATTTTCATTGTTATAAGGGGGTATCCCTGATAACTCCAAATAAAAAAGAAGCGGCCGAAGGCTCTTCTGTTACAATAAATGACACCAAATCCCTTGAGAAGGCAGGCCAAAAGCTCATGCGGGACCTTAAATGCAAGGCCGTCCTGATAACACGCGCCGAGGAGGGTATGACCCTGTTCTGCGATAAGGAGATTCATCACATCCCGACGGCAGCAAAAAAAGTCTTTGACGTTACGGGCGCAGGGGACACGGTAATAGCGGCATTCACCCTTGCCCACGTCTCCGGTGCAACCCTCACCGAGGCCGCCGTGATTGCCAATCACGCCGCAGGGATAGTTGTAGGAGAGGTCGGTACGGCTACCACGACCGTTGAACAAATAAAAAATTCGCTCACCGCGCCTCCACCCCGTGGGGCCACGGCGATTTAATTAAACACTAAGGAGGTGTTATGAAGATTCTCGTAACTGGTTCAGCCGGGTTTGTTGGCGGCTATCTGATGGAAGAACTGCTTGAGCATGGACACGAAGTGGAGAGGATAGATAATTTCTCAAAATACGGCAAGGTGGAGAAATCCTATGATTCTCATCCGGGATACCGTTTCGTCGAGGGAGACGCAAAGGACGTAGAGCTGCTTAAAGAGCTGCTCTCGGACTGTGACCAAATTGTGGCGATTGCGGCAATCATAGGCGGCATTTCGATGTTCCACGAGCTGGCTTATGACTTAATCGCAGAGAACGAGAGAATTACCGCGGCGGCTTTTGACGCAGCCATATGGGCATATCAAAACAGGAAACTTAAAAAGATAAACGTCATATCCTCTTCCATGGTGTTTGAGAGTACGACGACATATCCAACACCCGAAGGAGAACAGTTAAAGTGCCCACCACCGTTGTCCACATATGGATTTCAAAAACTGGCATGTGAGTACTTCGCTAAGGGCGCCCATGAACAGTATGAGCTTCCATACACGATAATAAGGCCATTTAACGCGGTCGGTATAGGGGAGAAACGCGCTAAGGTAGAAAGGGAAATCCTCTCCGGAAACGTAAAACTTGCCATGAGCCATGTCGTCCCCGACCTTGTGCAAAAGGTACTCAAAGGGCAGGACCCGCTTCACATTCTGGGAAAGGGAAATCAGGTAAGGCACTACACCTATGCAGGAGACCTTGTACGCGGCATCCGCCTCTGCATTGAAAGCCCAAAGGCGGTTGGCGAGGACTTTAATGTCTCAACCACCCAATCAACAACGGTACTTGAGCTTGCAGAGGTAATATGGAAAAAAATAAACCCCGGCAAACCCTTCAGATACGTAAGTGACGAGCCATTTAAGTATGACGTGCAAAAGAGGGTGCCAAACGTAGAGAAGGCCAGACGTGTCTTGGGATTTGAGGCAACCACCTCGCTTAGTGAGGCGCTTGATGAGGTCATCCCGTGGATAAAGACACAGATAGAGATAGGAGGCATATAGTTGTGAGCGCCCACCCGCTTGCTATAATCATCCCCGTATATAACGAAGGGCAGAACATTGGTACTGTCCTTACTGCGATAAACGAAAAGGTATCTACAGCCCATAGAATCTACCTGGTCTATGACTTTGACGAGGACGATACGCTGCCCCCGGCAATGGAGTTCATTAAACTGGGACATCCGGTAATACTCCTGAAAAACCCGGAAAGAGGTGTTGTAAGCGCAATCAAAACGGGACTTAAGACCGCCACAGAGGACTGCCGCCTTGTGACAATGGCAGATATGTCCGACGACTACGACGATGTTGACAAGATGTATAAGTTGATTGTAGAGGATGGCTGTGACATCGTATGCGGCTCCAGATATGTAAGGGGTGGAAGGCAAGTCGGTGGGCCGTTTATAAAGAAAAACATGTCAAGGGCGGCAGGACTATCGTTAAAGCTGATAGCGGGACTTCCCACACACGACGCGACAAACAGTTATAAGTTATACAGAAAAAAAGTTATCGATACGTTTGAAATCGAAAGCGACGGCGGCTTTGAAATCGGCCTTGAGCTAGTGGTAAAGGCACACGCTGCCGGGTTTAAGATAGCTGAAATCCCTACCATTTGGCATGACCGGGCAAAAGGCGAATCGCGCTTTAAGATCATTAAATGGTCACCCAAATATCTGAAGTGGTACCTTTATGCAATGAAAAACGCCATCAACAGGAGTTAGTGTGTGATTGAAAATAACCCGCGGGAAATGTTAGCATAAATCAATGGGAAACGTATCAAACCTGAATCTTAACTACGACAGGCCTGTCAAGATAGCCGAAGACACATACTGGATAGGCTTTTATGACAAGGTCTCCGGGCTTCACTGCAACCCATATTTAATCGTCGACGGTGACGAGGCCGTGGTTATTGACGGCGGCAGCCGCCCCGACTTTCCGATTGTTATGATGAAGATTTTACAGGCTGGAGTACTGCCTTCCTCAATCAAGGCACTGATTTACCAGCACTATGACCCCGACCTCTGCGGCAGCATTCCGAATTTTGAAGATATAATCGGCCAGGACAACATAATGCTCATCTCGGACAGGGAAAATCATATGTTCATCCGCCACTACTACGTATCCAATTCAACGTTCTATGCCCTTGAGGATGTGAATTTCGAGTACACTTTTTCATCTGGAAGAAAACTGCAATTTATCAATACGCCGTATGCCCATTCACAGGGATCTTTTATAACGTTCGACACACGGAGCGGAGTACTGTTTTCGAGCGATCTTTTTGGCAGCTACTCAGTAGAGTGGGAGTTGTTCTTAAAACTTGACATCGGCTGCAGGTCATGTGCGATACTGCACGACTGCCCAAAGGGGAAAAAAACGTGTCCAATTGAAGACATCATGAAGTTTCACAGGGTAATAATGACCTCCGACAGGGCCTTGAAATATGCCCTTGAGAAGATCGTAAACATACCTTTTAATATAATAGCCCCCCAGCACGGCAGTATAATCCACTACACCGAGGATATTATAAACGTATTTCAGCGATTGGCCGCCCTTGAGGGGGTGGGAGTCGATTCCTATCTCGTCGGCAGGCCGTTTGTTGATATGGGGAATGTCTCGGCACTGATACGGAGGTTAAGGCCTGAGTGAAAGCATCTTTTATCGAATACCTGAGGACCGGGGAAAATCAGAACAAGGATGTGGTCAGGCTCGTAGCGGAGCTGATTAACTATAGGGCGTCTCAAAAGGACGAAGAGATTAAAAACGTAATGCTTAAGAAGCTCGTCATGCAGTATTCTGAATCGGAGCGCAAACTGGTTGAACTTAACGACCTGAAGAACAAATTTCTCGGCATAGCGGCCCATGACCTGAGAAACCCCCTAGCCTCAATCAGGGGTTTTGCGGAGCTGATGATAGAGGGGGCCACGGGCCAGGTAAACGAAGAACAGAAGGAGTTTCTATCAATCATACACGACACCGCCAGCAGGATGTTATCCCTGCTGAACAACCTGCTTGACGTATCCGTAATTGAGAGCGGGAGGTTTGAGCTGCGCCTTCAGAAGGCCTCGTTAAAGGAGCTTGTATCGAAGTCCGTCCGGCTCAATAAGATGGCAGCCGAGGGGAAAGGCATTTCTATAGTTGAAAATCTCTCAGACGTGCCGGAGGCCGAATTTGACCCTGAGCGAATCACCCAGGTGGTGGATAACCTGCTGAGTAACGCGGCAAAGTTCTCTCCGGCAGGCTCGACAGTAACCGTTACGCTAAGGGAAGAAGGCGGAAATCTTTACATGGGCGTACGGGATGAAGGCCCGGGGATCTCGGCAGAGGACAAGGTGAAACTCTTCGGGGAGTTTCAAAAACTCAGCGCGCGCCCCACGGGGGGCGAAAAAAGCACAGGACTTGGCCTTGCCATAGTGAAAAAGATAATTCAGGCCCATGGCGGGGATATTACCGTAGAGAGCCATCCCGGCAGCGGGGCAGAGTTCATATTTTCAATACCGATTGGAGGCACTATTGGCTGATGAGAAAAAACCGGCAGTACTAATAGCCGACGACGAAAAACACATCAGATTGCTGCTAAAGACCGTAATGGCGTCGATGAACTTTACTATAGCCGCCGAGGCGGCAAACGGCGAAGAGGCAGTGCAGTTATTCAAGGAGCTGGGGCCTGACCTGGTACTTATGGATGTGAATATGCCGTTTAAAAGCGGAGAAGCGGCGCTCTCCGAGATAATTGCCGGGTCTCCGGGAGCTATTGTCATAATGCTCACCTCGGTTGCCGAGAAGGAAAGTGTCGAAAAATGTATCGGCCTTGGGGCATCGGGTTATGTGCGTAAAGACACACCGCTTGCCGAGCTTAAGGCAATTATATTGGATACGTGGAATACATATAAGAAATAAAGAGGAATCCCGTGCAGCAAAAATATGACTTAACGGCAATGCTGAAAGAAATAGAAGAAGACGAGGGGCAGGACCCTGCCTCCAAGATGCTCACCCAGGAGGAGATCAAGAGGCTTGTTTTGGAGGCAAAGAATGAGGCAAAGCAGCGATGAACAACCCTGAGTTCATGAGTCTGCTGGTTTCAAACGGTTTCCTGACCGGACAAGACAGTGAGAGCCTTCTGAGAAAATACAAAAACGATGCATTCGCCGTATTTATGTATCTGGTAAAGGGTGCGGCGGCGCAAAAGCAGGAATTTTGCAAGCTCTGGGGCGATTCCATAAGGACAGCATATGTCGACCTGGAAAAGACACTGTTTCAGCACAGCATTATTCAAAAGCTGCCGGTAAAGTTTGCGCGGGATAATTGTATGATTCCCCTGTATAAGTTTGGCGATACGGTTACTGTTGCCGCGTCCGAGCCTCAGAAGGCATTGGTGCTGAAGGAGGCTGCAAGACATCTTGGAAGCCCGGTAAGCGCCGTATTCTCCTTCCCGGGGGACATAGAGGATGCCATCGACATCCATTACCAGACCAGCAGCGCCCTTGATGAATTCATCCAGAAAATCGCGCTAAACACCCTGCTCAGAGGCACTACCAGCATAACCGAAGAACAACTGAAACAACTCTCAGGCGACCAGGCGGTAGTTGAGTTGACAAAGGGCATAATCCTGCTTGCCGTACAGGAGAGGGCAAGCGACATACACATTGAGCCGATGGAGAAACTCGTCCGCGTGCGCTTCAGGGTGGATGGTGTCCTGATTGAGAGAATGAAACTTGAGCTAAGGCTCGTCTCACCGGTTATGTCGCGCCTGAAAATCCTTGCCAATCTTGACATAACCGAACGGCGCAGGCCCCAGGATGGCCGCATAACCATTCCCCTGTCAAATCGCTCGATTGACCTGAGGCTCTCGACCGTCGCGGCCATTTATGGCGAGAAGGCCGTCCTTCGCGTCCTTGGGCAGATGCACACAAAGGATGTCCCCGACCTCGATAAACTTGACTTCACCGCCGCGAATCTCAGGGAGCTGAAATCGATTGTTGCTAACCCCAACGGGGTGTTTTTCGTTACCGGCCCGACAGGCTCCGGTAAGAGCACGACCCTCTTTGGCGTCTTAAAACACCTAAACAACATCGGCGTCAACATAATGACCATTGAAAATCCTGTCGAATACCGCCTTGACGGCATATGCCAGGTGCAGGTAAACCACGCCATAGACCTTGACTTTGCCTCGGCGCTGAGGTCATTTCTGCGCCAGGACCCGGATATAATACTTGTCGGTGAGATAAGAGACGTCGAGACCGCGAAAATCGCCTCACAGGCAGCCCTCACCGGACACCTTGTCCTCACCACGATGCACACAAACAATGCCATCCAGGCCGTCACGCGCCTGATAGAAATAGGTGTTGAACCATTTCTCGTAGCCCCGTCGATTATCGGCGTCATGGCCCAGAGGCTCCTCAGAAGGGTCTGCCCGCACTGTAAGGAAAAATACACCGCGCTTAAGGAAGATGTTGAGCGCCTGTTCATAACGGACGGCACAAAGGAGGTATTTTTTTACCGCGGCAAGGGCTGCGAGCACTGTAAATACACGGGATACTTCGGCAGGGTTGCCATCCACGAGCTGTTACTCATAGATGACGAGGTAAGAAGGCTTATCTCAAAGGACGCCTCCATCCTGGAAATCGAAGAGGCCGCAAAGAAAATCGGCTACAAGACAATGCACTACGACGGTATAAAGAAAGTCCTCAGAGGGTTGACCACGTTAGAGGAGGTTGAAAGAGTTACGGCCGCGTATTAATGCCCGATTATTAACCTAATGCTGCCGGCAAAAAAATAACTTTTGCGTTACCGTGTAAATATTGCAAAGGCAGATTGACTTTTACGGCAAGTCCTTAATATAATATAAGAGCGAATGGGAATTTATGGAACATACGGCAATTAATTTAATACTCCAGGCAGGGTATGTAGTAAAGGGTGTAATGATAATGCTCTTGATATTTTCAGTAGTATCATGGGGCATAATAATCTATAAGTGGAGATATTTCTCAAAGGCAAAAAGGGAGTCGGGGGACTTTTTAAAGTATTTTCGTGCGGGAAGGGAACCTGGCGGGCTAAATAAGCTGGCAAAGGCGTGTGAGATAAGCCACCTTGCAAGCATCTACGCGGCGGTCTACGAGGACGCCACCATAAGCAGCCATGACGACGTAAGAAGGGCGCTTAACAGGTATGGAGCGCTGGAGATTGCGCGCCTGGAGAAGTATCTGAATTTTCTGGCAACAACCGGCTCAACAACGCCTTTTATAGGGCTTTTCGGGACCGTGTGGGGCATAATGAATGCCTTTAGAGGGATAGGCGCGGCCGGGTCGGCATCATTGGCCGTCGTAGCCCCAGGTATTGCAGAGGCGCTGATAACGACGGCGGCAGGGCTTGCCGCGGCTATCCCGGCCGTAATCGGTTACAACTATTTTTTAAGTATGGCCAAGCGGCTGATAATTGAGATGGATGATTTCTCGGAAGACCTTCTGGTCTTTTTTGACAACCTAATGAATGAACCCAGAAGGAAGTGAAGGCAGAAAAAAACAGAAGCGTAATGTCTGAAATCAACGTAACCCCACTTGTGGATGTTATGTTGGTGCTGTTGATAATATTTATGGTAACGGCCCCGCTAATGAAACAAGGGCTGGATATAGACCTGCCTAAGACCAAAGGGGCGGCCCTCAGTAAAGAAGAGCGCTTTACGATAACGATAAAAAAGGACGGCGACATTTATCTGAACAAGGAAAAACTCTCCATGGATGCCCTGGTAAGCAAACTCAAGGCAATCAGCCACGTAAACCCCGATGTGTATCTCGAGGCCGATAAAAACGTACCCTATGGGAAAGTCATAGAGATAATGGCAGAGATTAAGGCGGCAGGAATAGAGAAACTTGGCATGATAACCGAACCAAAGGTGGCGAACCAGTAGATTTGCCATATAAGGGGATATAAACTATTTTGATTAGGCAGCCAAGCGTTCAGTTCAGTACGATAGCTTCGTTATTGCTGCATACGGCCATATTTGGAGTATTCATGTACACGGTAAAGCATCAGCCGCGCTATGTCCTGCCAAAGGCATATACGGTAAAGTTGGTAACGCCGGCAAAAGCTGCTTCGGTTCAACCATCGATGGGAACCCCTCAGGCCGCGCAGAAGCCTCCTGAAAAGGAGCATCCGCCTGCGAAGGAAGACCCTGTGAAGGCCGCAAAGTATGAGGTGAAAGAACCCCCAAAGCCGGTGGCGACCCCAAGGCCGGAAGCGAAAAAGGCCCCCGAACCAGTGGCTGTGAAGCCCGAAACCAAAAAGCCGCCCCCGAAAGACACCACCACCGTAGAGGACAGGATTGCGATAATGAAGTCAAAGAAAAAACTTGAGCAGCACGCAATGCTCCGTTCGGTCATAGACCTAAGCAAAAAGGACACGAAAATGGGGCAAAGCCCAGCTGGTACAAGCCACCAAAGCACCTCTCCAAGCTTTGGCGACGCGGTAAACAACGACTACAGCGACATCGTTGGCAATCATATAAGGAAGCGCTGGGCATACCCTGAGAGCGCCAAAAAGGGACTAGAGGCCATAGTGGTATTTTCAATAAGGCAGGATGGCAGAATTGAAGGCATAAAGCTGGATAAATCCTCAGGAAACAGCTTTTTTGACCGCTCTGCGTTGAGCGCGGTAAACAAATCCGTGCCAATGCCCCAACCTCCGTTGGATTCATTCGAGGTGGGGATAAGGTTTACCCAATAAACAGGGGATTAAAATGAAGGAAGTGATTGAGGATATGAAAAAGAGAATTTTTTTAAGGATAACGAAAAGATTGCAGGCAGTTGTGCCGATGTTTGCCGTTGTTGCCGTGGCCGCCGTAATGATATTGGCAGCCGGTGCAGATAGCGCCTCGGCAAGGGTATACATAGATATCAACTCGCCCGGGCTTAAGAGGCTGCCGATAGCCGTAGTGGATTTTGCCGGCATAGCGGAGGGTACCGAGCTGGCCGACATTGTAAGAAGCGATTTAGATTTTACGGGATTATTCGCGTTCATAAATAAGAGCGCTTATATAGAGAGCGCCGGAGCGCCGTTCAGCCCGGAGAACTGGAGGCCCCTGGGCATAGACGCCGTCGTAAAGGGTACAGCGGAGGCCGCGGCAGATGGCACGTTGAGCATAGTTGTATCCGTGTATGACGTTGTAGAGTCAAGCAATATATTGAAAAAGAAATATTCGTCGAGGAAGGACTTAATCCGGCCGCTTGCCCACAGAATAGCCGACGATATATATGAGGCCCTTACGGGCCAAAAACCCTACTTCAGCTCCAGGATAGCATTTATCGGGCAGGATGGAGACAGAAAGTCCATATATTTAATGGATTACGATGGCCAGAGGGCAAAGAAAATAGTCTCCAGAGGTGACATAACGATGAAGCCGCGTTGGTCGCCCGACAGCAGGAAACTCTACTATTCCTCGCTGCGAGGCACCAGATGGGGCATCTATGAGCTGGACTTAGATGCCGCTACAGAGAGCAAGCAATACTCGTCAGGGGCAACCGACCTCGTTGGAGATATAACACAGGACGGTACCTACATGCTGTTTTCGTCGTCAGGCAAGGGGAGTCCCGACATCTACCGCCTCCACCTGGGCACAAAAATCCTTACGCGCATTACCCATTCGGACAACATAGAGGTATCACCGTCGGCATCGCCGGATGGAAAGCTAATGGTATACGTATCAGACAAGAGCACGGTGCCCCAGCTATACATAATGAACATGGAAGGAGCGGACTCAAGGAGGCTGACCTTTGAGGGCAGTTATAACACCACACCGGAGTGGTCGCGTGCCGGGGACCTGATTGTGTTTACCGGCATAGTTGGAGGGAGATTTCAGGTCTATACGATAAAGCCAAACGGCTCTGAGCTTAGGCAGTTAACGGACACAGGCACAAATGAGGAACCGTCCTTTTCGCCTGATGGCAGGTTCATAACCTTCACGTCTGACAGAGACGGGGCAAAGGGGGTTTACATAATGACGGTAAACGGGGACGGACAGAAGAGGATCTCCCCAAGGAATATAAGGGCCTTCGGCCCTTCATGGTCACATTAACACCTATAGGAGGTAAAGGAATGAAATACTTAATGCTTCTGGTAATGCTTCTTGCCCTGGTTGTATCGGGCTGCGCGACAACGGATGTAGCAGTTCCCGATGACGGCAAGAAAGGAAAGGATACAGTGAAGAAGTCCGACGGCAGAGACGACGTAATAAAGGTGGACAGGGACAAAATAAGAGAAGGCGCATTGTCGGAAGACCAGATCAGGGCACAAATGGCAAGTCTTTTTAAGGACATACGTTTCGGGTACAACAGGTACGACGTGCCGGAAGAGGAAAAGGCAAATCTAAGAAAGATTGCGGACTGGCTCCTGAAAAATTCAAATGTCAGCGTCCTGATAGAAGGACACTGTGACGAAAGAGGCACAAACGAGTACAACCTCGCCCTCGGCGACCAGCGCGCGCAGTCAACGAAGAACTATTTGGTATCTTTAGGGATACCGGCAAACAGACTTGAGACAATAAGTTTTGGAAAGGAAAAACCCTTATGTATGGAGCATTCCGAGGAATGTTGGTCGAAAAACAGAAGGGCACATTTTGTTTCGAGTAAATAGGAGGTATGTGGGCCGTGTTGCGGATAATTAAGGTATTACCGGCAGTCCTGATACTGATAGTAAGTTCGTGCGTTACGGACGACTACGCGCGTCTTAAGGCCGAGGTCAACGATTTAAGAAAGATGCAGCAGCAGCAAAAAGAAGACGTAACGGACATACAGAAGCGTTTGTCGATCTCGGATACTCAAAAGGGCAAGGCCGACATGTTAAATGCCCTGAGGGAGAGCCAGGAGAATCTGAACTCCAAGGTAACCCATCTGAATCGAGAGCTGCAACAACTGGTAGGACGCGTAGAGGAGAGAAAGTTTTATGTTGACAAGGCAATTGCCGAGTCAAAGACTGACCGGGACCTCTTAAAGGCGCAAATAGAGACGGTAGAAGGCGAGATAGGCGACCTCAGGGGAAGGATAGATAGAATCGAATCGGCCCTGCAACAAAAAGGCATAGCAACCCCGCGCGCAGACGCCAAACCACCGGCACAAAAGCCATCAACATCGGCAGCTAAAGAACCGGCAACCCCTCAGCCAACTCCACAGCCGGCAGAGGCAACCAACCCCAAGGCAATATACGACGAGGCCATGAGAGAATTCCACGCCGGCAAGTACAAGGAGAGCAGGGAGAAATTCAATCGTATAGTAAAGGAGTTTCCAACCAGCTCGCTGGCCTCAAACGGGTATTTTTGGATAGGCGAGTCATACTATAAAGAGGGAAGTTATGAGGACGCCATACTGAGCTATACGGTGGTGGTGAAAAAATATCCAAACAGCGACAAAGTCCCGGGAGCCAAGCTAAAGCAGGCGCTGGCTTTTATTGAAATAAAAGACCCGAAGCCGGCAAAGGCAATACTCCAGCAAATCATAGACGACTATCCGCAGTCACACGAGGCGGAACAGGCAAAGAAGCAGCTTCAATCGCTGGGCAGCAGCAATCAAGTCCCTGCAAAGAAACCTGCCGAGACGACGAAAAAGACCTCACCTGCCAAGAGACTGTAGAAACGAGTGAAAAAAAAGATTGAAAACATCGTTGGTACTGTAGTAGTATAGAGCCTTCTGGCAGCCGAAGTGGTGGAACTGGTAGACACGCACGTTTGAGGGGCGTGTGGGGTAACCTATGGGGGTTCGAGTCCCCCCTTCGGCATATTCATTATAAATCAAGCACATGCAAAGAATAATATCATTGCGGTTTTTGTGTTATCAAGTTCCAGCACCTTACGTCTGCTATTCACCTGATTCCTTAATTTTGTTGAGGAAGACGGTACCCTTGCAAAATAACCTTCTCGTACAAATTCGTAGCCTGATAGTCGTCATCTGCCAGCCAGCCTTTTATCAGCTCGTGGTACGCCTCAAGCCCGGACTTGCGGTTTACTTTCTTGTACCTTGGTAATTCCACTGTCTCAATGTACTTCTTGACTGTTCGCCGATCAATCCCTAATCTCTTGCCTATCGCTCTGTCAGAAAACCCCTGCCTCTTTAATGACCATATATCCATGCACGTCTCCTTATAGACCATCGAACCCTCCTGCTTATTTGCAGTTCTCTTCTTTCGATGGTACTACTTTCTTTCATGGTTTGACCCTCTCTCTGGTACATTTTTCATGGCCGCTTAATGTGAAGGTTGAGGAAGAAGAATGGACAATGATAACCTGACTGCACGGGTTAACTAGTCAATCCCATTAATGTCCCAAAGCTCTATTTGCTGTTGAGCAGGGCCTGGTCCTCGGCATAGCGGCTTAAATCGGCTGGAATAGTGGTAATGGGCAGTTTTACAGTGAATGTCGTGCCGCGCTTTTGTTTGGTGCTTACGGTGATGTGTCCGCCGTGTTTTGCTATGATTCCCTGAGATACGGAAAGCCCAAGCCCCGTGCCCTTGCCCTTGGCCTTCGTTGTGAAAAACGGGTCAAATATATGATGAAGTATATGGTCGGGGATCCCCAGTCCAAAGTCTGTAACCTTTACGGCAACAAAGCTGTCTTCGTCCGCCATGCAGACCTCTATTTTTAAGTGCCCACCCTTGAGCGTTACGTCGAGTGCGTTTAAGAGCAGATTCAGGAACACCTGTTGGAGTTGGTGTCTGTCGCCGTGTATGCGCGGGAGATTTGGTGATATTTTCAGCTCTATGTGCACACCGGCTAGTTTCACCTGGCTTCCGGCTATTTTCAGTGTTTCCTCAAGTACCTCACCAATACCTATCGGCTCCATTATGCTCTCGCTCTCCCGAGCGAAGTCAAGGAGGCTGCGCACAATCAAACGCGCCCTTCCGGCCTCGTCAATCAAATCTTTTACCATCTCAAGGCGCTCATCGTCGGACAGCTCATTGTAGTCCTCAAGCAGCATGTGTGCCGTCAGGGTCATGTTATTAATGGGGTTGTTAAGCTCATGGGCAACTCCCGCGGTTAACGTGCCCACTGCGCGGAGTTTGTGGGACTGAGAAATTATAGTCTGCTGCCTGTCATATTCCTTGACAAGTTGGTCAAGCACACCGGATAAATCCGAGAATTCGTCCCTGTATAATCGTGATGACTGAAAATGCGTCTGCCTGCCCGAGGAGATTTGGCTCATGTATGTCATAAAGCGGTTTAGTGTCCTTAGTACCCTGACACCCATCAGGTGTAAAATAAAGGCGATAAACAGGACTAAAAACACCAGCGCGTATATATGCACCACCCTGAATAAAAGCATCGTTTTATCCAGTGAGTTCTGCTCCTTTTTCATCAGATCCTTTGCCACGGTTACCAGTTCATCTCCTGTCACCTGAAGCTCTGCCTTTATTTTTTCACTCCTTGCCGTGAGATCCTGGGCCGCGGCGGTATCCGCATGAAGGCCGTCAAGGCTCTCAAGGAGCATGGCGTATTTATCAATTTTTGATAGCAGGCCATTGCTTCCCACCATCTTTTTTATCTCTCCATAGTGCTCTAAGAACAGTTCCTTCAATGCCCTTATGTGTTGAATGCTTTCCTTCAGGCCTGTACCCTTGATAAAGAACCCCTTTTCGTAGTTGCGCGCCTCGAATGTATGGTAGACATACTTGTTTGAAAACACGACTATCTCTAAATTTCTGTCCATTAAAATCATTGTGGCAATCAGGGCTACGCCTATAGAGATGGCTAATACGAAGGCAAATACGAACCCCAGGTATACGTGCGCCTTTATTGTAAACCTGAACAGCTTGGCGGGTTTCTTCGCAGCCTCTTCAGCGGCTTCAATATCGGAGATTCCGTCACGGGCCATTTGCCTTGCCAACGCATCATCAAGTATGCGTTTAAGGTGTTTTAAAGCACATTTGTACCATTTGTCCATGCAGTTATTAAACACCAGACAATCCTTCCCGTAGTTCAGTATTCACTTGGGAGCTGCCATGAGATTCTGTCTCCAACGCCTGCCATCTGAAACCTGCCATTGCGATATGTTTCTATGGTTGTTGTGCGTGGGACAATTTTACGCCGAGCGCCTCTGCCGCCTTTACGATGATTATTCTTAAGTCTTCCGGCTTAAAGGGTTTTGCAATGAAATCAAATGCGCCTTTTTCCATAGCCTGCCTGGCAAGCTCCATCATTGCATAACCGGTAATCATGATTACCTTCGTGCGTTTAGATTTATTCATTACATGCTCCAGCACCTCAATGCCGTCTATTTCGTCCATACGAATGTCGGTGACTACGATGTCGAATTCCTTTTCGTTTATCCGCTTTATCGCCTTTTTCGGACTCTCAAAGACCTCCACCTCACAGCCTAACTTCAGGAGTGCAGGCCGCAGCCGCTTCCCCACAATTGGTTCGTCATCCAGTAGCAACACTTCTATTTTGCCATCGTCCGTCATCATTGACACTATATTATATCCGTGGAAATTGTCAAGAAAAATTATAGGCACATCATAAGGCCGAGACATCAACCGGTAGCCGGCCCTCATATCCGAGCTGTCCCTTTAAACACTTCAACACGGCAATACCGGCCTGCTTGGAGGCCTCGTAGGCCGCTATTAATACATCGGCCTCTTTAAACTGGCCTAACAGGTAAGGACTGCCAAACGATACCACCACCGAACGCGAGGCCTTTGATATAAACTCCCTGATTGTGTCTATTTCCGATTGCGGTATCCCGGAGCTTCCCTTCCAGGCCGATATGCTTGTATAGATAGCGACTAAAAGTGTCATTTCTTTGACATTTTTTGACACCTCGCCGGATAAACTTACATGGTTGCGAAAATATTGTGCCAACATTGATGTGCCATGAAATTTATCTTCGCCGGCCTCTATTAAGAGCGTTTCTGACGGGAGCGGGATAAACGGCTGTTTACTGCCGGGGACAAGGGTAATTGACTTCTCCGTTATTTTAGTAGATAGCTTTACATGGCCGTCGTAGTCCGTGGAGGTATTCAGTTGGGTGCGAATTTTTTGTTTTGCCCTTAGAATTCTTTTAGTGGACGCATGGATAGCGTCTTTGTTGAGCTTTGCGCGGCCAATGCACTCATAAAGGGACTGGACTGTCTCAACGGCGTCCGCGGGGTGAAGGAGTATATCGGCCCCGGCGTTGAGACATCTTGCCGAAACGTCCCCGATGTCCTTAAGGGCGTCCATGTTAAGGGCATCTGTGAGGATAAGGCCGTTGAAAGAGAGTTCGTCTCTTAACAGCCCTGTGAGGATTTTTTTCGACAGGCTCGCAGGTGTGGCGTCTATCGCGGGAATCGCAAGATGCGCGGCCATGATGCTTGAGACGCCGGCCTTAATGGCCTCAACAAATGGCACAAGGTCTATCTCTCTAAGCTCTCTTTCAGTTTTGCCGATAACCGGAAGGGCTATGTGCGAGTCTGTCTCCGTGTCCCCATGGCCGGGAAAGTGTTTGGCACAACTTATGAGGCCGGCTGCCTCCATTGTTTCTACATATATTCTTCCAAACCACGCCACCACATCAGGGTTTTCGGAGAACGCGCGCGTACAGATAATCGGATTAGACGGGTTTTGGTTTACATCAAGTACCGGGGTCAGCGGCATGTTGATTCCAATGTCCAGGGACTCCTTCGCGATTGCGGTTATTGCCGATTTATAGAGAGCAACATCCTCGTGGCGCTCCATATGTATCGCCGCAGCCATGGCCATTTGGCATGGAAAGTGCGTTGCCCCATCGATTTGCTGCCCCACACCACGCTCTATGTCTGAGGCAATAAATAGCGGCCCTACGGATAGCGCCTGTAATTCCCCTATGAAGGGCTTAATCTCTTCTTTTATGCCGCCAAATACTATAAACCCGCCTATGCCCTTTTTTACCAAATCCACTATGCCATTGCGATACGACGCGCAGCTTATACTGTGGCCATCAAGCCTGTTGATGATCAACTGGTATAGTGTTTCATGCCGGATAACGCTGCGGCCGGTTTGCATAGTGTGGAAGTTTATCAAAAAACATCCGGCAGTTACAACATTTTTTCCGTATCGGGAAAGATTTTCCCCGTGAAAGGGATATTTTTGCTTCTCTGGCCGTATCGGCGCCAAAGACAGGTATGCCAGAACAACGCAATTTCGTGGTGTTGTGGCAATTAAACAATCACTGGAGAAGCTGGCACGCTTATTGCTATATATATCAATAGTTGAGTTTAACTGAAGGCTTAATACTAAGGATAATAGCCGAAGACAGATAAAGGAGGCATAAGATGAATACAAAAGAAATAGTACTACACAAAGGCTCGCGGCCATTAGACCTGATGGATGAGGACGAACAAATATTGGCCGTAATGCAGGCACTTAGACAGCATGGCAAGATTGATTTGCCGATGAATGAAAAATTTGAGGAAAAAATAAAGGCTATCAGACAGATGACAAGTGAAATTACTCTGCCCTACTACACATAGACTACTGCCATAAGATCCCCCCCCATGGCTGCCAAAAAGCCGACAACCTTTTTGGCAGCCCTCCTCTTTTTTCTCATATGGCAAAATTCAAAAAAAATGATTGGCGAAGTAATAAAATAAAAACACGACACAGGAGGCCGCATGAGACATAGGATAGTCTTTATTATAATTATTACAATAATATTTGCCGCAACCTTTCACTGCCTGAAAAACTACGATGGCAAACAAATGCCATATAAGGAGCAGAGGGCAAAGGTAAAAGACCCTGAAATCGTCTTCGTCTCCGAAACCGCAATAGAACAAACACCCCTTATTGATGCCGAAAGCGGCATCAAAATCGCGGAGACAAAACTGGCAAGGCCCGAGGAACTGCTCTACAACAAAGGTTCCCTGATAATTAAAAGCGACCCCACCCCTGCCAAACTCTATCTGGATGGAAAATTTATGGGGGTCACACCCGTTAAGCTCAACGCACACGATGGAAAATATGAGCTGTCCCTGGTTAAAGAAGGCCATGCCCCGGTATCCAGGATGGTAACCATAAGCAAGGGCACTACGACAATTATGAAAATCCACATGGACGAGAAACGGGCCTAAGACGGTAACAGCATATTTATCATACCGGCAATGTCATCCGATTTCATAAACGCAGTCCCAACCAGAATCGCATCTACCCCGGCATCCTGAAGCATCATAACCTCATCGCGCGACTTAATCCCGCTTTCACTTACCACGGTTTTCCCCCTGGGGATCTCCTTTATCAGTGTTAAAGTCGTATTAATATCTATGCGCATGTTGGTTAAGTCACGGTTGTTGATGCCGATAATGCTACAGTCGAGCCTTAGTGCCATCTCTAATTCTTTAAGATTATGCACCTCAAAAAGCACATGCAATGAGAGGTCGGCCGCAATGCTCATCAGCCCGCGGGCCTGGCCGTAATTTAAGGCGGCGGCAATCAATAAGACAGCATCGGCCTGAAAGGCCCTGGCCTCATATATTTGATATTCATCGAAGATAAAATCCTTCCTTAAAATCGGACATGTGAGAATCCCCTTAGCCGCTTCAATATATGGCAGGCGGCCATTAAAAAAGTCTTCCTCCGTGAGAATGGAAACAGCGCTAACGCGGCATTGTTCGTATGTTTGGGCAATGTCAGGCAGGTTAAAATTGCGGCGAATAACCCCTTCGGACGGGGAGGCATGTTTAATTTCGGCAATTAATTTTATCGGTTGCCCGCCGGTACGCCTGACAGACAAGGCAAAATCTCTCGGATATGAAGAGGTGTTGGCGGCAGCCTTTTTGACATCGCTAAGTGATAATGTCTTTTTCAGCTCAACAAGACGCTCTGCCTTTTTAGCGATTATTTTATCGAGTATAGTCATAGCGCTATGCAGCATAAGTGGGGTGTGGTTGTAAACCACACCCCTTTAAATGCAATGTTATTTATTAGCAGGCGCTGGTGCTGCTGGGGCTGGGACCGCCACTGCCGGGGCCGCTGGTGCTGCTGGAGCCGCCGCCGCTGGTGCTGCTGGAGCCGGCGCTGCCGGGGCTGCTGGAGCCGGGGCCGCCGCTGCCGGTGATGCCTCAGGGGCTGCCGGGGCCGCCGCTGCCGGTGATGCCTCAGGCGCAGGCGCTGGTGTTGGCGCTGGTGTTGGTACCGGTGTTGGTACCGGTGCCGGGGCAGGCGCTGGTTTACATGCCGCAAATGACATTACGAGCACTACAATAAGTGCCAAGTATACTACATGCTTCATTCTTTAGTCCTCCTTCTTTGTGTTTAATCAGTCCTTCTTCTTAAAGGTATTGTAATATAGCACAGAAATAAGATATTATGCCAGTGTTAAGTTCAAAATACTTTTACGAATCGTTTTTATTGGCTGCTATAGACAAATTATCCGAAAAATTATCCAGGCTCTCAGGTGCTTGTGGGCGGGGTCTGACCCTGAACCGCGAATGCGGCGAGAGCTTGGGTATATTTTTAATTGATACCTTAAACGCTGCCGCTAATGTGCCGCAATTCTCAAGGCTCAAGGAAATGGCAAGGCAGCTAAACGCAAAAATTGCACTTGCCGGAGAGTTTATAACCCCCTTCAACGCCGAAATATGTCCACAGTGCAACAGCGTCTGCTGCCTGAACAAGTTTGGTTGTTACGATTTTGATGACCTTATTTATATGGGCGCCCTAGGCTGCCACAAAGATGAATTTATATCTTTCGCCAATAACGCTCCAGAGGACTTGCCGTGCAGGTACCTCACACAAACAGGCTGCACTATCTCACGGCAGTTGAGGCCGTTTCGCTGCAACTGGTTTTTTTGCGCACCCCTCGTGCAACACATGGAAAACGGCAGTATGAAGGCTTACAGGGGGTTTAACAGGCTTTTTCAGGAGATAATCCGGCTAAGAAAAGACATGCTTGATGAATTCTCTGCCGCTATTAATATATTATCCGGGGCAGTTTAAGATTTAGCGCCATTTGCACCGTTTTTTTTCACACCTTTATTGATTATTAATATCCAATTATATTATCATAGCGACAACGCCAGGGATTGCTTCCGGCCAACGCACCAGGTACCGTACTGTCGGGGTGCAGCATTGGGGTTTGATACATAACCGTACTATAGTCATCAGAAACTAAAGTCAATAAGATATAGCGATAATATAAATTAAGGAGGGTGATGCAATGCTAGACAAAGGAAAGAGAGTGATACTCTGTGTGGATGATGAACAGGACATACTGGATTCACTATATGACACGTTTATGGATACCTATGATGTGAAAACTGCCATTAATGGAATTGAAGCCCTGAATATTATCTCAGAAGTAGAAGTGGCAGTTGTCATATCAGACCAAAGAATGCCAATAATGACAGGGGCGGCGCTTCTTTCGGAGGTTAATAAGATTAAACCTCAGTGTAAAAAAATACTCCTGACAGGGTATTCCGATATAGACGCGGCCGTTGACGCCATAAACAAAGGGGCCGTCAATAAGTACATTCACAAGCCATGGGATGAACAGGAACTCGTCGAAACGGTTGACCATCTGGTTAAAATGTATAATGCCGACGACTTCATGAACAGGATGATAGAAGACAGCAAGAAGATTAAGACAAAAATAGACAAATGGAAGTATCTGTCCGATGTGCTGGAGCAGTTTATGGATAGCTGTAAGATGGGAATCTGTGTCGTCGAGCCATCGGGCAATATCTTGTCGGTCAATAAAACAGGCCTGAAACTCCTTAAATACGCCGACATCAACGATGTTAAAGATAAAAACGTAGAGACCGTCTTTCTGCTGAATGACACAAACAAGAAGAAGTTTCAGGAGTTGTATGAGATGGGGACGCTCTATCAACAGTTGGAGGTGAAGCAGGCAGACGGCACGGTAACAGGGCTGCAGGCAAGTATTACGTTTATTGACGATGATAAAGGCGGCAAACAATTAATAGGAATACTATTTAACTAATGCAGCGTTAGCGCCGTTTTACGACCGTTTTACGCGCGGCAGTAGTTTGCCTCGTAGTTGCCCAGTTTCGTAATTGACGGGGTTTTGCCGCAGACGGGGCATTCAGGGTTTTTGGGTACTTTTACTTTTCTGAAGTTCGTCCTGAGTGCGTCATATATCAGGAGCGTATTTATTAAGACATCGCCCTTGCCGAGAATTATCTTGAGGACTTCCATCGCCTGAAGGCCGCCTATAATGCCGGGCAGCACGCCAAGCACTCCTCCCTCCTGGCATGAAGGCACAAGCCCATCCGGAGGCATCTCCTCGAAGAGACAGCGGTAACAGTGCCCCTCTTTCGGAATTATAGTCGTCACCTGCCCCTCAAATTTCAGCACAGCCCCGCTTGACAGCGGTTTTCCCGAAATCACACAGGCATCATTTACGAGGTATCTTGTCGGGAAGTTGTCGCTTCCGTCTATCACAATGTCATAGTCCTTTATATAGCCAAGTATGTTTTCAGGCGTCAGACGGTCTTTTATCGCGATGATTTCCACGTCAGGGTTTAGGGCCTCTAAGGTGGCCTTTGCGGATTCCACCTTCGCTACCCCCACGGTCTTTGTGCTATGGAGTATCTGGCGCTGAAGGTTGCTCAGGTCCACTACGTCATCATCAACAATTGCAATCCTGCCCACCCCGGCGGCGGCCAGATAATAACTGATAGGGCTGCCAAGCCCGCCGGCCCCGATTAAGAACACCTTGGCCGCGGAAATCTTTGCCTGCCCCTTGCCCCCAACCTCCGGCAATATTATGTGGCGGCTGTAGCGGATTACCTGGTCATCGGTAAATTCCATCGCTTAATCCTTTTCTTTCCTTATTATAATAATCCAATCTTTGTCATTTACTTTCTCTACGGTCAGGACCCTCTGGCCGTGGTCTTGCATCGACTTGGGTATGCTGATTGATGCCTCCGGGTAATCCAGCAGGATCTCAAGGACTTCTCCCGTGTTCATCGCCTCAAGCGTCAGCTTAGACCTTACAAACGTATACGGACACTTAAGCCCCCTTATATCTATTCTCTTATCGGGTATTATCTCTTCTTCCATGTCTTGGCGCATCCTCCTGCTAATAACATTCCTTGCCTTCTACGCGTATGAACCTTGTATTAGCGGCAACTACGGGCATCTGGTCTATTTCTCTTATGGCGTTTACTACGTTTTGCTCTTTTGCCCTGTGGGTCAGGACCACCAGCGGGACGGCCTCGCCCTCTCTTCTTTCTTTTTGTATGACAGCGGATATGCTTATATTGTGGAGACCTAATACGCCGGAAATCTTTGACAGCACCCCTGGCCTGTCCAGTGCCGTAAATCTGAAATAATACATCGACTCTATTTCCGATATGTCCTTTATTTTATATTCAGCTATGTTTGCGTCGAGAAACGAACAACATCCGGGGCATTTTCTTATCGCAATGTCTATTATATCGCTGACAACCGCGCTCCCTGTGGGCAGGTCCCCCGCGCCGCGGCCATAGTACATCGTCTCACCTACGGCATCCCCAACTACATAGATAGCATTGAAGACATCGTCAACCTTAGATATAAGGTAGTCCTCCGGTATCATCGTTGGATGCACGCGCAACTCTATCTCAGAGTCCAACACCTTCGCTATTGCAAGGAGCTTTATCTTATAGCCAAGCTCTGAGGCATAGCTTATATCCTCAGGGGTTATCGCCGTTATCCCCTCTTTGTAAACCTTATCGAAAGAGAGTCCGATGCCATAAGAAAGCGAAGCAAGCAGGGTAAGCTTATGGGCCGTGTCTATACCCTCGATGTCGAATGTGGGGTCTGCCTCCGCGTAGCCCAGGCGCTGGGCGTCCTCTAATACCAAATCAAACGACACGCCCTCCTTTGTCATTCTCGTCAGAATATAATTAGACGTACCGTTTATTATTCCATAGATAGAGAGGATGTTGTTTGCCGCGAGACCCTCTTTTATGACCTTGATAATTGGGATACCTCCGGCTACGGCTGCCTCAAAACCTATGATTTTCTGTAGATTTTCCGCCACGGCGAATATCTCATTGCCCTCGGTTGCCAGCAGGGCCTTGTTGGCCGTTACAATATTTTTTCCACTTCTCAGGGCGTCGAGCATGAATCTCTTGGCCGGTTGAATACCTCCGATGAGTTCAACTACGACATTGATGGCGGGATCATTTATAATTTCATATGCATCGGTTGTCAGGACACCCGGAGGTATGTCAACTCCCCGGTCTCTTTCTATGTCGAGGTCGGCAATTTTCTTCAGTACGATTCTCTTGCCCGTACGCTTTTCGATCAGTTCAGCGTTCTGAAGCAATATCCTTGCCGTACCACTGCCAACCGTGCCGAACCCAATGATGCCGACATTGACGGCCTCTGTCATTTTGCCAGCAGCCTTTTAATGCCCTTTAGGGCCTGCTTTATCCGGTGTTCATTTTCCACTATGGCAAATCTCACGTAACCGTCGCCGCTGTCACCAAACCCTATGCCGGGGGAGACGGCCACCTTGGCCTCTTTTATCAGGAGTTTACAAAACTCCAGCGAGCCCAGCGCTTTATATTGGTCAGGGATCTCTGCCCACACGAACATAGTTGCCTTCGGGGCAGGGATGGGCCATCCGGCGCGGTTCAGGCCGTCTATGAGAACATCCCTGCGTTTTTCGTAGTCCTTGCGAATCTTTTCAACCGGGTCCTGTTTGCCTCTGAGGGCCACTATGGCCGCTATTTGAATTGGTTGAAACATGCCGTAATCAAGATAACTCTTAATCTTCGTCAGCGCGCCGACGATTTCACGGTTGCCACAGCAAAACCCTACGCGCCATCCGGCCATCGAGTAACTCTTTGTCATGGAGAAAAACTCAACGCCTACGTCCAGGGCGCCCTTGGCCTGCAGGAAACTTGGCGCCTTGTAGTCGTCAAAGACGAGGTCGGCATATGCGAGGTCGTGAATTACCATGAGGTCGTTTTCCTTCGCGAAATCCACCACCTTCTGGAAAAAGTCCAAATCCACCACCTCTGTTGTAGGATTGTGGGGGAAGTTAATTATAAGAACTTTCGGCCTTGGCCAGGTGTTTTTATATGCCTTTTCCATTTCGTCAAAAAAATTGATTCCCGGGCCGATGGGGATATTCCTCACCTGTCCACCCGCGATTATTACGCTGTAAGGATGAATCGGATATGCCGGTGTTGGCGTAAGGGCAACGTCCTGAGGCTCTATCATGGCCAGGATCAAATGGCTGAGACCCTCTTTGGAGCCGATAGTAACGACGGCGTTTTCATCCGGGTTGAGGGTGACTCCGTAGCGCCTGTCATACCACTCACATATTGCCATTCTGAGCTGAGTGATTCCGCGAGAGGCAGAGTACATATGGTTTTTAGGGTTTTTCGCCGCCTCGCGCAGCTTATCGACGATGTGTGGCGGGGTGGGCATGTCCGGGTTTCCCATGCCAAGGTCTATGATGTCCTCGCCGCGGCGCCTGGCATCCATCTTGAGGTTATTCACGATGGCAAATACATAGGGCGGCAGCCTCTTTATCCTGTTAAATTCAAACATGCGCCTATTATACACTAATGATTCTATATTATGGAATGAAAATTTCAGACTTTTTTTATCGGGTGCCCCTACCGGCACATATTGACATAAGCTCATTGTAAACAGTATGCTTTTACCACTGGCGGAGTTGCCGGTAAGGGTGATTTGCATACCTGAATTCCCTCGGGAGGGCGTATGAGAAAGGGGTTGGTTGTCTCGTTGTTTTTTTTGTATGTTGTAATGATTCATGTCGCGGCCAGTGGTTTTGAAGTGCCGAGGATGTCCGCGGATGAGCTCAAAGCTAAACTCGGCACACCTGATGTGATTATCATTGATGTGCGCTCACCGGCGGCATACAATGCCGACAAGATGAAGATTAAAGGAAGTGTTCGTGAAAACCCCATGCAGATTGGGAAGTGGTCGCAAAAATACCCCAAAGACAAGGAGATAATCTTCTTCTGCACCTGACACGACGATAGAACAAGTGTCAGTTTGGCACAAACACTATTACAATCAGGTTACGCTAAGGTATACGCCCTTAAGGGCGGCTGGAGCGAATGGGAAAAACTAAAATACCCCGTGGAACCTAAGTAGTTGATGGTATTTTTGCTATGGTAGATTTCGCCGTAAGCCCGGGAAAGAACAAATGGTTGAAAGAGGCGATGGAGGCACATGAAATATATGAAAAGGACATCGTCGAGAAATTCATTCGCTCATCGGGGAAAGGCGGCCAAAAGGTCAACAAGACCTCAACGTGCGTATACCTCAAACACATACCTACGGGTATTGAAGTTAAGTGTATGATAAACAGGAGCCAATCTATAAATCGTTTCCTGGCAAGGCGCCAGCTCATAGAAAAGATAACCAATCAATCGAGAAAACACACAACACCCGAAATCACACCAAACGAACCCGTTCAGTACGAAGAAAACTCTGCACACACAGGAGCAGCCCATGATTCTTGAGGAATGTACAATGGAGGAATTCACGCAATATCTTAAAAAAACAAAGACAATAGTGTTTCCCTTTGGCACCATAGAAGAACATGGCAGGCACCTGCCACTAAATACGGACACGCTGATAGTGAAAGAGGCCATGCTTATGGCCGAAAAAAAACGGGACTTCTACCTTGCCCCTCCAATATATTATGGCGTATGCACGACAACGGGAAAACACCCCGGCACTATAGGGATAACCGCTAAGACACTAAGATATCTGGCCCTGGACCTCGTCAGAGACGCCTACCAAAAGGGATTGAGAAACTATCTGCTGATATCCGGCCATGGTGGCAGCCTTCACATGTCGGCCCTGAAGGAGGCGGCAGAAATCTTAATCGACGAATTGGACGGCATAAACATAGCGGCCATCTCGCCCTATGAAGTACTCTATGGTGAGCTGTCAGGTCTGTGTGAGACCAAAAACGATTCCCACGCGGGGGAGCTTGAGACATCGGTCGTGCTTGCCCTGGCCCCCCATCTCGTCAAGGGCAGGTCAAAGGAGGAATACCCTCAGTTGCCAAGGCCTTTAATCGTCAGGGACAAGGTGAAATACTGGCCCGGCGGCGTATGGGGCAATCCTGAGAAGGCATCGGAGGAAAAAGGCCGACAGGCCCTTCATATCATCACAAACAAAATAATCGAGCTAATAGACAGTATTAATCAGAAGTATTGACCCAGCCAGTATTAATTCAGTCTGGCAGGTCGCTGGAAGGTCACAGGACGATTTCCATCCCCTGATATACGGCAAAGCACTTAAGAGGTGAGTTCTTCCGAGCTATGATTCTCTGGCAGTCTTCGACGATTGCGTCCTGCTCGTCGTCGGTTCTGTTTTGATTGTGGTGGTAGAGGCCGAAGGATTTAACACCGCTTTCGATGGCCAGACGAAGGGAATCTTTGTAGATGGAGTGTCCCCATGTTTTTTTTGCCTCATATTCCTCTTCCATGTACTCAGAATCGTGGAAGAGAAGGTCGGCATTAGCGGCAAAGTCTCTGTAGTCCTCGTAATCAAGGCCGCCCGGATGTTTATACGTAAGCTCGTTGTCGGTGATAAAGACAAAGGTCTTGCCGTCTTCTTCAAATTTATAACCAAGCCCCTGGTTTGGATGGCTAAGCATAATAGGCGTAACCGTAATGGAATTTATATTAAAACTCCTGGAGCAGACGGTAACGTAAGAAAAAGTGGCCTTGACTTCATTGAAATTAACGGGGAAGTGTGGAGAGACCATAGTTTTTGAGATCATCTCCTCAATAGAGCCTTGCACGAAGGCGCACCCGTAGAAATCAATCCTGGTGCCTTCGTTATAAATAGGCCTGAAAAACGGAAACCCCATGATATGGTCCCAGTGGAAATGGGTAAAGATGATATTGAATTTATCACGTTTTTCATCAAGCATTTTTTTGCCAAGCTCACGAATGCCGGAGCCTGTGTCAATAATGATAATGTCGCCGTTTTTGGGCCTGATCTCAATACAGGTAGTATCTCCGCCATATTTCAGGTAATCCTTGCCTGAAACGGGGATAGAGCCTCTGGCTCCCCAGCATTTTATAATCATTACCAATCCTCCTTACATAATGTAAGCAGTATATTATACAAAAAAAACAATATAAATGAACGACATTTTTTCAACTAGCACCAAATAAAAAAAATTGTTGCCACAGTGGCAATAACTATGTTATAGTCGTGGTATAAGAGCCGGGGGCGGTAGTTCAGTTGGTTAGAACGCCGGCCTGTCACGCCGGAGGTCGCGGGTTCGAGCCCCGTCCGCCCCGCCATTTAATTCTACCCGGACATCTTCTTTACGTACTCACCCACATACAACTTTATGTCGTTTATGTCGGAGTCCTGAATGTTGAGCATATCAAAGGCCGCCCCATCTACATGATACATCATACCATCATATCCAATACCAAGGCCGCTCATTATGGCTATGGCGTCTGAAATGTGGACTATAGCCGACAGATCTTTCTCGGGTGACTGCATTGGCTTGTGATGGTATCTGATAGCGGTTGACAGGTTGTCCGGGAATTTCCATTTCGTGCATAATGAATATGCGATCTCGGCATGGTTGAAACCAAGTATATGTTCCTCGGCGCCAATGAAGTCTGTGTTTTTTTTCTCCAGATACTTAGTAAAAGCGATTTTCCTTTCATAAATGTACGAATCGAGGACAATCTTCCCACAGTCATGAAGTAGTCCGGCTGCAAAGGCATCGTCCTCAAGGGATGGGTTGTATCTCCTTGCTATGGCACGGCAACCGGAGGCTACTGCCATTGAGTGTAACCAAATATCATCCGTATTGAGTTCATATCCTTGCAGATTCTTTCCCAACACGCTGGCGGCAAGGGCAATCGTCAGCACTTCATACAGGGCCTTAGTCCCCAAAATCATGGCTGCACGCTGTAGTGATGACACCTGCCCGGGGTTGCCATAAAATGGTGAGTTTGCAATTTTTAACACTGTTGCGGCAATTGCCTGGTCCTGCTCTATGATGCCGGCCAGGGTTGATGCATTTGAATAAGGGTCCAATACTATTTTCTTGGCCTTTATCGCAACCTGAGGCATTGGCGGGATGCCTTCAACATCCTGAGCAATCGCAACTTTCAACTCATCTCCATAAAGATACGGAGGTTCAATCTGCCCCAAAGCCTTTTTAATAAGGTAATATGTTACGACAATATCCTTGCCGCACGCTGGACAGGCAACTGTTATATTTGAGGTACATGGCCTTAACTCATCGTCTGAGATATTAAACTCATTCCTGCATTGTGAACATTTAACTAACATTTCATGGCTATTATAACACACGCAGAGCCATTTTTACTTTTCCTGCCGTTTTTCGATTCCGCCAAAGTCCACAGGCATACAGGGGCACAGAGGGGGGGCGAATCCCTTCAGTGGCTATTCCCTATAGCAGATTCTTTATATACTCCTCGACGGCGTTTAAGTCCGACCATACCTTAAGGGGTTCTTTTGTGACTTTAAACACCGTGTCAGGGTCTTTGAGGCCGGTGCCTGTAAGTGTGCATACTATAGTGGCGCCTTTGGCGAAATAGCCTGTGGCGTTTAGCTTAATAACCCCGGCTACGGAGGCCGCCGAGGCCGGCTCACAAAATATGCCCTCCGTCCTGGCCATCATGGCATACGCCGAGAGGATTTCTTCGTCCGTTACGGCATCAATTACGCCGCCCGATTGGGTCTGTGCCTCTACGGCAAGAGTCCAACTGGCCGGATTGCCTATCCTTATGGCCGAGGCTATCGTCTCTGGTTTTTCTACCGGTTTTCCAATAACTATCGGGGCGGCCCCGGCTGCCTGAAACCCTATCATTTTGGGGAGAGCCGAAATCTTTCCCACTGTCTGATATTCCTTGTAGCCCTTCCAGTATGCCGTGATGTTCCCCGCGTTTCCTACCGGCAGGGAATGATAGTCCGGAGCCGCGCCTAACTGGTCGCAGACCTCAAACGCGGCCGTCTTCTGGCCCTCTAATCTGAAGGGATTTATAGAGTTTACAAGGGTTATTGGATAGCGTTGGACTATTTTTTTCACTATCGTGAGGGCCTCGTCAAAATTACCCTCTATCTGAAGTACTGACGCACCGTGAATGATGGCCTGGGCTAGTTTGCCAAGCGCAATTTTCCCCTCGGGAATGATGACAACCGAGCTGATTCCCGCCCTTGCCGCATAGGCCGCCGCCGAGGCAGATGTGTTTCCGGTTGACGCACATATCACCGCGCGCGCCCCCGCCTCTACTGCCTTGGATATGGCCACCGCCATCCCTCTGTCTTTAAATGAACCCGTCGGATTCAGGCCGTCGAATTTAAAATATATGCGGCCCTCAAACCCTATCTTCTTACACAGATTCCGCGCCGCTATTAACGGCGTATTCCCTTCGTTTAGAGTTATTACCGGCGTTGCCTCAGTAACCGGTAAGAATTCCCGGTAACGGGCAATTATCCCCTCCCAGGCACTGCCGTTACATCGGTCTATGTCCCTTGCCATTTATCCTCCAGCGGTATCATCACGCCTCTATATCCATATTTTATTGAATTATGTCTCCTTCTATCAGCTCCACGTCGACACCCGTCTCTTTCAGGGCCTCTATGCTCAGGTTCAGATTGTCCTCTTGTCCGTCAAAAGGCAGAATCATCTCCCCAACGCTCTCCGTTACCCGCGCGCGGCGTATGTTCGGTATAATATCGTATTTTTTTGCAACCGTGTATATCACCGGCTCTTTTATCAAATCCTGCGGGAAGGTCAGTCTTATTCTTTTTTTCATCTTTCCCCTCCCCTGTTACAGGCATCCGCCTGCTATTGCCGGCACTATCGACACTATATCTCCGTCTTGTACCGGTGTCTGCTCTCCTTTTAAGAACCTTATATCCTCTTCGTTGACATAGATATTTACAAAACGCCTGATCTTCCCCGCATCGGATATCCTCTCGGCAATGCCGGTGTATTTGCTGTCGAGGCCATTCACTATCTCTATGATTGTCCCTGAGGTTGCCTCAACCTCCTCTTTGCCTTCCGTAAGTTTCTGTAACGGGGTCGGTATCCTGACTTTTACAGCCATACATCCTCCTTCGATAATATTATATTTACTTTATTTTTGATAAAACCTCTTCAAACGCATCCATGTTCGGTGCAATATGGTGTGCTTTATGCGTATGGCCGGTCAGGGCCTCCTGTGTTTTCAGCCCATTGCCCGTAACGCAGATTACTGTGGTGTCGTTTTTCCCTATGCAGCCATTTTCAATAAGTTTCTTTGTTACCGCAACCGTAACGCCACCGGCAGTCTCGGCAAATATCCCCTCCGTCCTGGCAAGCAGCTTTATACCGTCTATTATCTCCTGGTCTGTAACCTCCTCGCCGCATCCACCTGTTTCCTGTACTACCTTGACGGCATAATAACCGTCCGCGGGATTGCCTATCGCCAGGGATTTCGCTATCGTATTGGGCTTCATCGGCTTTATGACGTCGGTGTGGCTTTTTAGCGCCGCCGCTATTGGATTACATCCTTGCGCCTGGGCGGCAAAGACCTTCGTCTCTAGTTTCTTTATTATGCCTATCTCGTGAAATTCCTTAAAGCTCTTCCATACCTTCGTCAACAAGGACCCGCTGGCGCACGGGACTACGACATTATCCGGGGCCACCCAGCCCAGTTGCTCAACTACCTCAAAGCCAAGGGTCTTTGAGCCTTCTGCATAAAACGGCCGGATGTTTATGTTTACGAATGCCCACTTGTACTTATTGGCTATCTCACTGCACAGGCGATTGACGTCGTCATAGTTGCCATCGACTGCTATAAGGTTTGGTTCGTAGATGAGGGCCGCGGTTATCTTGCTGGCCTCAAGGGTTGCAGGGATAAAAATAAATCTCTTCAGGCCGGCCTTTGCCCCGTGGGCAGATACGCTATGGGCAAGGTTGCCCGTCGAGGCACAGGCTACCGTGTCAAACCCGAACTCCTTTGCCTTTGTCAGCGCCACGGCCACCACCCTGTCTTTGAAAGACAGCGTGGGATGCACTACTGTGTCATCCTTTACATAGAGCGTCTTAACGCCTAACTCCCGCGCAAGGTTTTTTGTCTCGACCAACGGTGTATACCCTGAGTTCAGCCCCACCTGCGGTTCGCCGTCTATGGGCAGAAGCTCTTTGTAGCGCCATAGGTTTTTGTCGCGCTGAAGGATTTTCTTTCGGGTAAGGGATTTTTTTATTTTTTTATAATCATAAACGGCCTCAAGCGGGCCAAAGCAAAACTCACACACATAAATCGGGTCTACCGAATACTCTCGTCCACACTCACGGCACTTCAAACCCTCAACAAAACCCATACCTGAAATCCTCCTTCAATAATCCTGAAAAATACTTTGCACGCCAGAGGCCATGCCGCGCTCTTGTTCTGAATCCTATAAAACATAACAAAAAATCGGGACATAAAACAATAGCCGCCCAATAATTTCCATTAAACGGGTATGGTCCATGCTCCCCCTCTATTTTAACTTATTGCGTTTAGCAATATCCATAGCGGGTTCACGCCGGTAGTGGGTCAGTTTGAATTTTTATGAACAAAGCGCCCTAAGTTTGTCAGGTAAAGAATCTTTTTTGATTTCACATTCCCAAACTCTGATGACACACCACCCTTTCTCTTCTAAGCATCGCGTAATATAGGCGTCTCTTGTGCGATTTTTAATTATCTTTTTTGACCAATATGCGGCATTGTCTTTAGGTGTAACATTGCGGCACATATGACCATGCCAGAAGCAGCCGTCAGCGAAAATTGCAATATGTTTGTCGGGGAACACAAAGTCCGGCTTTCCTATTAATTTATATTTTCTTCGCCAGCCAGTAATATGGAATCGTTTGAAAATCTGAATAAGCCGTAATTCAGTTGATTTGTTTCCGAAAGACTTTACTGCTTTCATTATTGAGGAGCGATTGTTTTTTTGAAGGTCACTTATGATTTTTTTTTATGAGTAACTGTTATCCATTCGTTGTTAAATCCAAGTCCTTTAAGCACAATATCTTTGTTTAGATTTGATGGTTGCTTGATATTTATAATCAGACACTCATCCGGCACATCTTCTTTTATGGTAAATTGCGACCCGTGAGGTTGCCATGTAAATCGATGTTTATTATTGTTTTTTTCAAATCCTTCGAGGTTCTTATTCCTATTCCACCTCCAATCATATAGGTCAGTATCATATCTGATTGTATCAAATTCAAATACAGCAACTTCTGATAAAGTATTAGACTTCATAAGGACGACAGTTCTTAAATGTTTATGCTTCTTTCTAATTGATGATACTCTTTCATTCCAAATTGAAAGGACTTGCCCACCGATACGATTTGGGTCAGTTGTCCCTATGTCGGATTCTCCAAAAGAGTAAACGATTGAGTTCCTTCCTGATATAAGCCTAACCGTTTTTGCGATTGACGGATTGCCTGCCTTAACGGTCTTTGTACCCCAAGCACAGACATCTAAGACAACATCGTCCAGTCCTACATTTGACGGCTTCCATATTGCGCCTATGCAATTTGCAAAAATTTCTTCCCATTCAGGCCCTTCAAGCGCTGCTTTGCCTTTGGTTGCAAGAAGATATACAATCTCACGTCCAACCTTAAACCCAAAATCATCGGGAAATTTATTTAATGGATAAGGAGGCTGGATTTTATCTACTGTGCGCAGTCGAGGCGAGTTTTCCATTATCCATATCCTGTTCTTTTTGTTTTTGTTCGATTAAAATTGGCAATAAAGAATCCAATACAACACTAACAAGCGTTACTGGCACAGCATTCCCTGCTTGTTGTCTAATTTGTGAATCGGTTACTACTATCTTGAATGAATCTGGGAATCCTTGTAATCGCAACATTTCTCTTGGAGTTAATCTTCTTTCCCCGTTGACAAGTAGATAATTATATGACGCACCCGCTCGCAATGCGCACGAATAAGGATAGGAGCAGATATTGCCTGCTTTGTTTTCGTGCCATATTGACGGCGTTTCTGTTGCTACATGTCGTGTTTTGCGCTTAGTCTGAATATTTATTGAGGCGTAATATTTAGAATCAACAGCTAGCTCTAATATTTCTTTAAGCATTTTGCGGGTATTCAGCTTGACCGGCCATATAAAAGGGACTGGCAAACGATAACCAACAATAAAAACCCGCTCTCTTTTCTGTGGCAAGCCATAATCTAAAGCATTCAACACTTTATAATCAACACGATACCCTAAATGTCTAAGTGATTCCAATATTCTTTTTAGAGTGCGACCTTCATTATGGCTAACTAATCTTTTGACATTCTCAAGAACAAAGCATAGAGGACGCTTAGCCTCTAATATCCTTGCTATATCAAAAAAAAGTGTCCCTCTTGCGTCTTGGAAGCCGTTACCATTGCCAATAATACTGAATGGTTGACAAGGGAATCCTGCAAATAAAATATCATGGTCAGGGATAGAATAAGCGTTTATTTTGGTTATATCGCCTTCAGGCTCGTCATTGAAGTTAGCATTGTAAGACTTGCGGGCATTCGGGTCAATATCAGAGGAAAAGACACATTTTGACAATATATCCCATTTCTTTGAAATCTGGCTCATGGCAATCCTAAAGCCGCCTATGCCGCAAAACAAGTCTATATACTTAATTTCCATTCAATGTATCCTCTGTGGTATTATGGCGGAACTATTAGATTAAGTCAAGGAGAATCTAATCCAAAATTGTCTTCTTATGGTAACAACCCAACGATTTCTTCAATTTTCCACACATGATTTGCTATTCCGGTTTCCATTGCAGGAGTTACCCGTAAAGTCTGGTGAATCCTTGCAAAGTTGTAATACATAAAATTAAGCGCCCCCGCACATTCAACAATAAAAAGACCTAATGGGGACAGATTTACTTATTCGGATCATTGCTCGCTTCAGTGTTACGCCGCCGGGATTGTGACACTAAAGGTGGTTCCCTCGCCCTGTATGCTTTCGCAGTCGATAGTGCCCTTGAGGGTCTGGGTTATGAGATTATAGAGTATGTGCAGCCCCAGGCCAGTCCCTCCTCCGGCCCTGTTCGTCGTAAAAAATGGGTTAAATATCTTGCCCATGTTCTCTGCCGGGATTCCCTTTCCGTTGTCGCTGTATTTTAACAATAGTGAACCGTCATTTTTCGATAGATTTATAGTGATTATCCCCCCCCTGCCGCTGTCGCCGCCGTTATCGCCGCCGTTATCGCTAAAGCCATGAACGAGGGAGTTTATGACAAAATTCGTTATTATCTGGGCCAATGCCCCTGGGTAACTGTTTATTTCCAAATCCGGCGGGCACTCAAGCTTTATCTCGCACGAGGTCTGCTTTAATCTTGGACTGAGGCTCGTTATCACCTTCTCAATATAATCTCTGACCTTAAATACGCGCCTCTCATGGGATGTCTGGTCAGCCGAGACCATCTTAAAGCTCCTGACAAGCTCACTGGTTCGCTCCAGATTGGTTAAAATTAACTCGCTGGACTTTGTGGCATGGATGAAGTAGTTAAAAAGCTCGTCCTTCTTAGCGGTCTTATTATTTATGGCGGCAGAGAGCTTGCTGGTAACGTCCTGCAGGTGTGATGCCGTAGTAACGGCAATCCCTATAGGGGTATTTATCTCATGGGCCACGCCTGCCACTAACCCGCCAAGGGCTGCCATCTTCTCGGCCTCCACCAGCTTGTCCTGGCTCTGGCGCAGGGATTCCTCCACGCGTATACGCTTTTCTATGTCCTCCTCAAGCTGCCGGTTGGTAATATTCAGTTCGTTTGTACGTGCGCTGACGAGTTCCTCTAAGTGATTCTGATATGTTAATAATTCCTTTTGGGCCTTTATCCGCTGCCGGATGTTGAATAGCAGGATAACGATGAATACGACCAGGCCGGTTATCAGTGCGGCAACTCCCCAGATAATGTGCTTATATTTATAGTAAAATGTCTCCGGCTTGTTTATGACGGCAGCCCCGGGCGGCAGGGCGGAGATGTCTATGCCAAATCTCTGAAGCGCGTTATAATCAAACATAAATGAATTGGGGCTTTTCATCACAATGGGAATATCGCCGGGCTTTTCGCCGTTTAATATACGCAGCGCCAGCTTCCCGGCCGTCTCACCCTGGTAGAAACTGCTTTTCAACATCCCGCCAACTACCCCATGCCCCAGCATATAATCCACGGCCCCGTACATGGGGACATTTGCCGCGTTTGCTATTTGAGGAATCGCCTCCGATGGTGTGAAGTGTTCGCCGCTTCTGTCCTTAAAAAACGATAAATAAAACACGGCACTATCTTTGGGGTTAAGATTCCTGACGGTGTTTTTGACCTCCTCAAGCGTGGCATCGTCTAAAAAGGTAAACTTAATTGAGCTGCCGTAGCCGGAGACCTTCTCTGCGAACTCTTTTTTTAGTGAGATGCCTGTTGTCATCTTGTCGTTTACCACGATGAAGTCCCGTAGTTTCGGATTTATTTTCAGTGCGGCATCTATTGTCGGCTTAAAGTCGGCCTCTTCGTTTACTCCGGTAAAATAATCGTGTCCCGCGATTTTAGAATCGTTATAATTATTAATCCCGCAAAAAACTACCGGTACGCCGGGGAAAAGCCCCTCATGGTTTTTCTTTACAAATTCCAGCGCGTCGTCATCCGTAGCTATTATGGCATCAAACCTGATTCGCTCATACTTGTGCTTATACATCTCCTTTAACATACCCATATATTTATCGTCGTGTGCTATTTTGGTATCCATGTATTCGGTATGAAGGACTATGCCATTCTTATTTCCAAGTACGGATTCAATCCCTTTTACCTCGTTATTAGTCCATGCGTAGCCGTAGTTATAGGAGTTTATAATCAGGACATGCCTTTCCTGCTTGCCGGAGGCCCCGGCATCTGCCGGGTTAATAAAGAATAATAACAGTGTTATCGAAACAATAATATGCCTTATTTTGATTTCCATCATACCAGTGTGTTGAAAAAGGTCTCTGATCTCAGCCCATGTCTCAGTGATTCCACAACCATGATGTCGTTTGGGGCAATATTGCCCAGGTTTACGTTGGCTCCGAGCCTGTTAATAAAATAAGCCTGGGTTTTATGTGTAGGTGCCTCAACAATCAGGTCCTTGTGGCCGCAAGATTCTATTATAGCGTTAAAAATATCGACTCTCAACGTACCATCCTCCCGAAATATTCCACCTGTGCCTGTAGCCCTTGCCTCTATTATAACATAAGAGCAACCTGCGTCTTTAAGGCCGTTTATCTCGTTTATCCACTGAGTGGCGGCCATTAAATTGGCCGTCTCCGGAGACTTTGAGCCAACTTCCCCTAACACCGTAAAGTTTTTGTATTTCTCACGTATCGATGCTATTATCTCTATCCGGTGGTTTATGTCTATAGGAACCGTACCTTCTGAGACTTCAATCCAGTCCACCCCTTGGGAACTAAGGTAATCGCAATAACTATCGACAGAGCTCTGGTAGAAAAACTTCTCAAAAAGGGTGCCTCCAAAACAGACGTGTATACCGAAGTCTTTATACAGCTTCACCTTCTCCCTGAGAAATGGTACGATGTAGGCAGAGCCAATCCCAAACTTTGCAATATCAATATACTGATGGTAGTCTTTGAGATATTGCTCCAAATACCCAAGTGGAAGGCCTAAGTCCATTATGGCAGTAATGCCATGCCTTCTTGGTTTTTGCTGCCTTTCGGGTAATGTCAGAAACATACAAAACCTCCTTAGTTTTTATAATTATCCGTAGATCGCGCAAATACCTCGTATACCTCCGGCAGCGTGATCCCTTTTTCGGTAAGCATGCCTTTACGCATTGCAACGACAAACTGCCTGTTAAGGCGTATTGGAATATCTCTGGGAGATATGTTCTTGTCAATAATATCCACAGCCATATTCGCGGCAACCTCTCCCTGTTCAAACGGCGAGACCCCTATGGATAACATGCATCCGTCTTCGACATTAAAGAGATTAAGGCCAAACACGGGGACTTTGGAGTTGTTATTTGTCCACTCTACGACCTCGTTTGGACGGACAAGCTCGTTATGTGCCGGCTGGCTTGTACGCTTAAGGGTCCTGTAGTTGGCTACCAGTATGTAATCAGCCTTTTTGCCGCCTTCAAGTACGAATTTTCTCCACTGTTCAAAATCTCTGGCGACGTAGGAGCCGAGGTATTCAAACGGCCTCCAGTCGAAGGCATCAATGTATTTTTTGTCTATCGCAAGGGATGTAGAGTTATCCGCTATATACATTATCTTAACTTGTCCAGCAGGCACATGTTTTTTTGAGGACTTTTCAATCGTTTCGATGGTTTCCTTCATGGCGTGAAACTGCTTATGCTCCAGGATACCCGTAACGTTTACGGCCTTATCGTATCCATAAGGGGAGTACTCGCCGTTTAACCCGGCAAAGACGATGTTGATTCCCGGGGTGTTGACGTAGCGCCGTCCAACAAGCTCGGATGCGTCATCATCGACGAGTATCAACACATTTGGCTGCCATCTTTGCACTGCCTCGCGTGCCTGTATCCCGGCCTTTCGCTTAAAGGCTGGGGCGTTGTGGTTTTTCAGGTCCATATAGTACCATTTAACGGAGTAGTTCGGATGTTTCTTCAGAACGCGCTGCAACCCCACAGTAATGTCCCTGCTCCAGGCATAATCCGGGTCGTAGCTGTGGATTACCAGTATTATGGGCTTCATAATACTGCTATAGAGCACCACTGCCGCCGACAAGACCAAAAATATGATTATAAAGGCGGCGGCAATCTGTCTTCTCATCATAAGACCCCGATTTTGGTCCAAAAGGGAATCGATAAGTATATGGCGGCTATCTTGGCAAAGAACAGTAGTAAGTTCACGGCACTGACGCTTTTTTCCTGCTGATTGACTACTTCCCTGGTGGCGTTTCTGAAATTAGACAAATACGGGGCCTGAAACGGAAAGACCGCCGTTTCGGCAAAGAACAGGATGAGAAACCCCGTCAGCCATGTGCTCACCCCACTGGCCTTTGCCAAAGGCAGGAGTGTTGCGGCAAATATCAGGACTGCGGCATTCATCGGTATTAATATCCGTGAGGCAAATATGGCCAGAGCCAACAGAACTATGAAAAGACGAAAATCGGATTGCATGTAACTTGCCAGCCAGCCAAGATTCTTAACCACAATCAGGTCGATCTTCAAATAGTTCATCGTGTTGACAAGCCCTATCATACTCCCAAGGAGAAACAAAAATGCCCAGTCGATTTTAGTCCCATGATCAATGGGGTTGAGCGCCCCGATAAATAAAAGGCAAAACATGATGGCAAATGCGACCCATGTGACGCTTATCTTTGTAGTGCTTGCGGCAAACATGCCAACGGCAAGGACGGCTATCCCTAAAACGGCTATCCATTCGGCTGCTTTAAGCCGCCCAAGTTTCTTCAGTTCCCCAACTATGAAATCCTTCTTTACGTTAAGCCTGTGAAATGAACGAAAATATAAATTTATTATCACAAAAAAAGCGGCAAGCACAACACCTGAGACAACAAGCGAGGCATATGACCACTTGATAAACTGAAAGGACTGCTGCTCTTGCAGGGGAAGCATCCCATAGACTATCAGATTCAGAGGCGTGCTGCTCAGAAATGACGCCGAAAGCAGCGTGATGCCAATAAGACTGCTGGCAAACAGTGCGGTCTTTGAGCGTGTTATCGTCTTTTCGTCCATGTCCAGCCCATCATACGAGTGTTGGACAATTACATTGAGCACGGGGGCCACGATTGCCGCCCTGCCGGATATTACCGGTACGAGGGGTGTAAAGATAAGCCCGGTAAAGAACAGGCTTATTGTATACCAAAACGTGTTTGGAGGCATTGCCTTTAACATTATCAACGAATATCTGTGGCTTAAACCCGACGTGACGATTACCGCCCCAAGCCCTAATACGCTGACGGCCAGGAAAAACCCTTCAGAGGCAAATCCCGACAAGACGACCTCGTTTGGGGCAAGGTTAAAAAGAGTGAACATTAACGTGGAAAACAGGCCGGGGACGAAATCGGGCAATATCTCCGTTATCCACATCACCAAAGTTACGGATACGATAGCGGCAAAGATGGAGCTTTCCCTGCTCAGGCCTGCCTTTTGCGCGCAGAAGCAGCTGATTACCGGCACAATGCTTGAGAGCGCCCATCCCAGCATCTTTGTCCATGAAACCTTTTTACTACTGTCTGCCAGGAGGATATTATGTTCCATATTGGCTAAAGTCTGCCGCGCGAGGCATTACCCCTTCCAGTTAAGACACAAAATGGTTATATCGTCAGATTGCACGGCGCTGGTTGTGAACTCAAGAAGCCTGCTTACGACATTTTCTACGATTGCCTTAGACGCCTTGCCGCGGTTTTCACTGAGTACCGCTTCGAGCCTGCCCTCATCAAAGAGTTGATCGGCTATGTCCATGGCCTCAGTAACTCCGTCGGTAAAGAGGAAGATGGTGTCGCCGCGGGAAAAGGTTAACTCACCTGATTGATATTCAATGTCTTCCATAATGCCAAGGGGCGGGGAGTCTGCCGGCTCAAACGCTTTTACCTCCCCTGAGCCGTTAATAATGTATGGCGGGTTGTGTCCGGCGTTACCGTATGAGCATCTGCCGGTTACAGTATCTATTATCCCAATAAAGACCGTTACGAACATGGATTTTTCGTTGTCCTTGCACAAGTCGCCGTTGGCTATGCGAAGGATTTCGCCAGGATTGGTATTTAGCTTGGCAACGGCCCGGAGGAGTGTCTTTGTGACGGCCATAAAGAGCGCTGCCGGTACGCCTTTGTCGGTAACGTCGCCAATGGTGAAGCATAAGTGTGTGCCGTCGATGAAGAAGAAATCATAGAGGTCGCCGCCTACCTCTCTTGCCGGCTGCATGAAGGTATAGAGGTCAATCCCATGCGGCGTAATGTCAGAGAAATTTACAGGCAGCATACTTATCTGAATGTCTTTAGCCTGTTTCATGGATTCCTGGATTTTATGTTTCTCTATGTTTTCAAATGCCATGGAGACGTTGTTGCAAAATATTTCCACCATGTTCCGGTCTATCTCACTGAGTTGCCTGTGGCTGTTTATATAGATCATGTTGTAGCTGCTGGTTTTATTCTTAAAATAAACGGCGCATGAGTTTCCGGCAAAGATGCTCTTTTTTTCTGCCTCGGCACGAAGGAGCATCTCAAACTCCCCTGGCTCCAGCACCTCCGAGGCGAGCCTTCCACTGTGCTGCCCATAGGCCCCCGTCCCCTTGGCAATAATGATGTTTCTTGAGCTGCTTCCAGCGAGAAAGGATGAATCCAGATGATATATCGAACTCTCATCAAGCCTTAGCAGTGATGACAACTGGGTCAGGATACCTGAGATAAAGTCATCCATTGACTGGACTTCAAAAAGAGACGGAAAGGCCTCTATTATCTGCTCAAGCCCCCTTTTGGTGCCGTCAATGGTGAGGAGATTTCTATAGTCGCGCAAGGCAGATATAATTGCCGTAAATAATTTCTGCTTTGTAAGGTCATTCTTAGACTTATAGTCGTTGATTTCGTACTGCATGATAACCTTGTCCTCGGGGGCTTGCCCCGGCTGGCCGGTTCTCAGGATTATACGAACGAGGCCATTTTTCAGCACGTCGCGAATGTGTCTTACGACCTGAAGCCCGGCGTCGTCTGTTTCCATGACGACATCAAGCAGTATTATGCAGCAATCGGGATTTGCTTCAATGAGGGCCTTTGCCTCCAAACCGGAGCAGGCCTGTAAAAAGGTTAGCTCTTTGTCATCGAATACGACATCCATAAGGCTCAGGATAGTTGCGTCATGCACACCTGGCTCGTCGTCGACTATTAAGACCTTCCACTTGTCTGTGTCTCTGGGCGCGCCGGCCTCAGCCTCCGTTTCATCGGCAAACAGGTCGTCAAGGTCGTCCTTAACATTATTTAACGGGACTTCTTCCATTTTGAGTTAGCGCGACGGTTACAACCCGCTTACGGCTTCTTCCATAGAGTTGTAAATCTGTAAAATGGTATCAAGGCTGGACATTTTCAGCACCTTAAACACCGGTTCTGTCGGTTGTGCAAAGACAAGTTTGCCTCCGGTCTTTTTAATCTCCTTTACAGCGGCAAGAAAAACCCTCAACCCGGCACTGCTTACATAATCAAGGCCCTTCAGGGAAACGATAACCTTGCCCGGGTTCTGGCTTAAAATACCCTTCATCTTTTCATCGAACACAGCGGCATTAGAGGCATCCAGGCGGCCACTTATGGAAACCACATCCAGCCCATCTTTTTTATCAATTATTACTTCCATCTCAAACCCCCGGTATTATTATACTAAGCTGATTTGTTATCATAGCATATATTTGTAGCAATTACAATTACGGCTTCGCGCTTAGAATAGGTCACGGGAGGTAGGTTTAGAAGTGGACAAAAATTCATTCAGCTATTTGATGAGACAATTGTACGAGGAAATAAGCTCTGCCGATGTGGATGAGGCATATGAGACGTTTATGCTTATCCTGGACCTGGTGTTTATAGATAAGGCTAATGTCCCCAGATTTTTTCAGGAATTGCTGGACAAAGACACGTTGAGGATGTTTGATGACATATCTCTGGCCAAATTTAAAAGTAACGAGACAATATGCAAAGAGGGTGACCATGACTATTCGATGTTTATAATAGTAAGCGGAACGGTACGCATATCCAAAAAGAATGCAAAATCAAAGGGGCCGATAGTTCCACTGCCGCCTGTATTACTCAACCACCTGATAACCAGTCTCCTTACCGGGGGCGCTAAGACAATATCCCATCTTTCGGTTGGCGATTTCTTTGGAGAGTCGGCCTTGTTTTCATCAAAGCCTATGGCAGTCACCGCAACTGCCGAGACCGATGTGGAGGCCATGGTGATAACCGGCAAATCGCTCCAAAAGGCCATGACCGTCAAGCCGAACCTACGCTCACTACTCAGGGAATATTATGTCACAAGGCTTGATTCAATGGTGGAGTTTCTGCATAAAGAGCAGGGCCTGGTTCAGGCATGCGCGTTTGGGGCCCTGATAGGGAAAATGATGCCCGATGGGAACAACCACTATTCGGATACCTCGATGATGTTCAGGGCTGAGGAGGCTGAGAGTGGGGACGCCTTACAGTTTGAAAGAAATTTTTCGCTTAACCCAAAGTCCACAATAGAAACCGGCCTTATGAAAGTGATGACTTTATGCGCGAAAAACAGGAAGGCCGACGCGGCGATTTTATATCTGAGCCTCTCACGCCTGTTTTTTAAAGACATTGCCGCTGTTGCTGTCGATAAGTTTACCCATATAGTAATGAATAACCCCAAAGTTAAAAATATAACAATACTTTATAATGCACTCGACAAACTTCAACACCTGATACCGGTGAAAACCCCTGAGCTGCCGGATGTCGACGAACCTGATTACCACCGGAATTTCATGGCATTATTCAATGATTTACTCAAGAGAAAACTCGACAAGGCAAAAGAGCTTCACCTTAAGCAGGGGCAGACCGTTGTAAAACTTGGGGATAAGTCTGACTCCATATTTATAGTAAGGGCCGGCTCCATTAAGGTCTATCCACATGGAATATCTCCAGGTGATGAGGAGCAAGAGGGAAAGATTAGCACAATCGGCAAGGGAGAGATATACGGCGAGTTGGATTTTTTTAATAAAAAACCCCGCACCGCCACCGTTATTGCCGCTGAGGCCGAGACATCGCTTTATGAGTTAAAAAGACCCCTTGTTACCGAAATTGTGAAGGAATATCCGGAAGTGCTTGAGTTCTTTAAGAGGGCCTACAAGTGCGGAATCTCTACCCTTATCAAAGAGGCCGACGCCATCAGGGCATATTACAAAAACGACCTGATGGCCGATGTGATGCCATAGTTAAGCTTGGTTGAGAATCTTAGCGGCGTCTTTGGCGAAGTAGGTAAGGATTAAATCCGCCCCGGCGCGTTTTATCGAGATAAGCATCTCCATCATAACCTTATCGTAGTCAATCCAGCCAAGCCTTGCCGCGGCGTGGACCATTGCGTACTCTCCTGAGACATTATAGGCGGCAACGGGGACGTTAAACGCGCACTTTACGTCGGAGATTATATCAAGATAAGAAAGGGCAGGTTTAACCATAATGATGTCGGCGCCTTCTTCGATATCGGCGGCGGCCTCCTTCATGGCCTCACGGCGGTTTGCGGGGTCCATCTGATGGGATTTCCTGTCACCGAATGAGGGTGTGGATTCGGCTGCCTCTCTGAAAGGCCCGTAAAACGCTGAAGAATACTTAACGGCGTAGCTCATAACCGGCACGGAGGAAAACCCCCCTGCATCGAGCGCTGCCCTGATTGCCGCAACGCGCCCGTCCATCATATCCGAAGGGGCGGGCATATCTGCCCCGGCGCGGACGTGTGAGACGGCAGCCTTTGCCAGCAGCTCAAGGGTCGGGTCGTTGAGTACCTGGCCGTTTTCTAAAAGTCCGCAGTGCCCGTGGCTTGTGTACTCACACAGACACACATCTGTAATGACAAACAATTCCGGCACGGCGTGTTTAATTTCTTCAACCGCCCGCTGGATAATCCCGTCGTGGGCATATGCCCCGGAGCCTTGTTCGTCCTTGTGCTCGGGAATACCGAAGAGGATAATGGCCGGGATTCCTAATGAGTGTACCTCCCTGGCCGAGCTGACAGTAACATCTATAGATTCGGCAAAACACCCCGGCATGGATTCAATAGGCCTTTTGACATTCTTACCAAAGGTAACAAAAAGGGGATAAACAAAATCAGAGGAAGAGATGGAGGTCTCCCTCACCATCTCCCTGAGAACGGGACTATACCTAAGCCTTCTTGGCCTTGCCGTTGGAAACATATATATAGATTTTAGATAATCCCGGCATTAAAAAACAAGTGGACAAAATTAAAGTGCCGCGTCAAAGGGGATGGGACATTAACCGAAAATCAAGCCGTGTTTTTCAGCCCCCTGATAACCTCGAACAGTTCTATGGCAGCCATGCGCGGCCCTTCTTGTTCAAACCCCTCTATGCCAAGCCTTGTCCTGATTTGCCCGACCTTTATGCCCAACTCAAACATCTTGTTAAAATACGCGATTGCAATTTCCTCGTGCATCGCCCTCCTCTGAGGGGCGCCGAAGGGGTTGGCAAAGTATGTGTTAACGATGCCCTTTTCGTCGGTTGTGCCCTTGGCGTATCTTGCCCCGCTTCTGAAGACCGTTATGGCGTCTTCGGCAGATGTAAAGAACTCTACAACCGGATGCGTCTCGTCCACAGGCTCATAGTTATTGGCATAAAGAACGATATTGACCTTATAGCCGCGCGTGATATGGTAGTACGTAGTGATAGGTATTATAAGGCGGGCGTTCGTTTTGTCGGGGTTCATGAAGATGCTTCGGTCAATCTCCTCGTAGGCATAGCCGGGCTGTAAATCGTCAAGCCTGACGAATGCGCCAATCTCAGTGCCGTAGCCGGCGATTCCCTTTTCATCGTCGAAGTTCAGGGAGCCCATGTCGTCAAATATAAACTTAAGGTCGCGGATGTGCTCATCGGCCAGCGTTCTCAGGGCCTCAAGCGTCTCGGACTTTCCAGCCCCGCTATCCCCCACGATTACCACCCCGGCGGTCGCACCGGACTTAACTGTCAACGAGGTCATGGCCCCGTGCAGGGGCAGGCGTCCGCGCTGTAACATCGCTATGTTGTGAAGCGTGAGCGGCATCTTCTTGAAATATCCAAAGTAGTCAATGTCCTCGCCGTAGCGTATCATCCCTATAAGGATGCCCGTCTTTTTATCTTCGCAAAACACGGTCTGATCAGAAAATTCAATATTCTTAAGGCCCACAAAGAGCATAATATCCGGCGACTTATCTTCTATGTCCTCGTATTCGGCTATCTCAAAGAGATTGCAAAGCGACAGCCCCTGGGATATGAAATCCCTGTGAAAGTATATAAAGGCGGTGAGGGTTCCAATCTTTGCCGGATAGCAAATCCACTGCTCGGGGATAAGCAGGAGCATGTCCTCCCTGAGGTCAAATATCTCTTTGAAAGATCCCTTGCGTTTGTTCATCTTTGGGTATAAGATCAACGGGGACTCCATAATGGTAAGGCGAATGAAGGGGACGTCTTTGATAAACCGGAGGCTGTCGGGGCATCTCCAGTCGATTTTCTCAAGCAGGATTCCCATGTTGGCACCGGCGGGAAGCTGCCTGTAGACGCGGGGATTAATCCCTAAGAGATTTTCCCTGACGTGCCTGTAAGTCTCAAGGACAATAGTCTTTAGCTCGACATGTAGCTTGATGAACTGGGCGTGGTGGATGCTCTGTTGGGTGTAATGCGAGCGTTTGGGGGCCTCGATGTACATGTATCTTTCGTGGCGGCGCCAGTAGTTATACAGCTCTTCGATGAACTCAAGGAGGTATTCCTTGTCTGAGAGTACGTCGTAGTATTGGCTGTTCATAACGATAATCTCTGCTGCCGTGTGGCTTGCAAGGAGGCGAAAGAGATCTGTCATGAATTTGGTAAGCAACTCACGCCTTCGCAGCGGGACGTTCTCGGTTAAGAACGTAAAGACCCTGCTTTGTTTGTTCTCGATGCGTTTTATGAATCCTTTAAGAATCTTCGTGAAGAGTTCGCTTTGCAGGAGTTTGGAAGGCGTGTCGCAGTACATAAGCGAAAAATCGAAGATGACCTTCCCCCGCGTAATAGCATATGGCTTAGTTTGGGCCAGTGCCCCATCGTGAAAATCAGATACCATTGTTACCTTCCTTGATATAAACACAAAATTTAGATTGTAGAGTTAACGTCCCCACAAACCTGCTGCCATGTTAACAGTCCCCACAGGCTATCACTATTATAATCTAAATCAGGCAAATAATTGTAAGCATTCGTGTGAGGATACACCGAATAAATCCCCGCACCGAATGAAGGCATCGGTCTGATATTCATAGCCGGACGGGTAATAGAGAGGTCCCACAAAATTATGGTTCGTATATCCGGCAGGCATCCATCATGGCCATTATTAACAGAAGCGCGACAGAAAGTGGATTCAGGTCTGCAACTCTGTTTGACATCTTCTATCAAAATATATTATGTTCCATAACATTCGGCTACTATAGCTGGGAGGTTGGCCCTGAACAGGCAGCTTATAGAGTATCTCAAAGGTGTGGCAACTTATAATAAGGCCATTGTGGCGATATGCCTTTTGCCGGTAGCTTTTATGTTTATATATATATGGGCCTTTGGGGTCAACGTACCATATATGGACGAATGGAACGAGCATTACCGGGTTAGCCTGTTTCTTCAGGGCAAGCACACCCTTATAGGCCTGTTTGACCAACACAACGAACACAGGCCAGCTACCCAAAGAGTTGCCTTGATTTTACTGGGCGCGCTCACCTCCTACAACACGAAAGTTGAAATGATGTTTACCCAGTGGGCTATGGTTCTGGCCCTGCTTGTGCTTTATGTCGAATTTAAAAAAATATTTGACTCAAAGGCCTATCTGATATTATTTATTCCTGTTCCCTACATTATTTTTAGTCTGAGGCAGAATGAAAACATATTGTGGGCACATCAGAGCTGTGTGTACTACTCCGTGATCTTTGGATTGCTTACTTGTCATTTTATGTCGAAAATCAATTCTGCCGGAGCAAAATATAACGCGCTGTTACAGTATTGCTTCGGCGCCGTCAGCGCGGCTGCTGCTTCATTTTCCCTGCTTTCGGGATTGCTTGCATGGCCGGCAGGTTTTTTTCAGATCCTCATTTCAGACTGCAAAAAGGGAATAAAGGCAGTAATGCTTTTTCTATGGTCCGTCATGGGCACGATAGTTGTATTATTATACTTTCATGATTACCATAAACCGCCCCACCACCCCGGCCTTGACAGTTTTTTCAAATATCCCGCGGAGGGTATCATTTACTTTATTTATTTAGTGGGCAACACGCTCTTCACAGGCTCATTTGCCAGCTTTATCACCGGTGTGTTTATTGTCGCTGCCACTGGGTTATTGTTGATTTTTGCAAACAGGGGTTTTTTAAGAAAATATTCATTCTGGATAGCCTCTCTTTGTTATTTTTCAGCCACCTTAGTCCTCATCGCAATTGGCCGTGCCAGCTTAACCTTTCATTACGTCATACCTGTCAGGTATATAACGTTTGGGATTGCAATACCCATATGCCTCTATGTGATTTACCTGGGAATCACATCTGAAAATATCAGCAATAAATTATATAACCTTTCCATAACAATATTTATCGCCTTATCTGCATTCATGCTCTCAAGCATAGTTAACTCCTTTGATGAAGGATACGGAGCCGGAAAGACGACCAAAATGCAACGAGAGCGAGTGGCCTACTATCTGTATACTTATATGTCACAGCCAGATAAATCACTTGAACTGATGCATCTTGTTCCAGCACAGGTCAGAGAGTGGGCGGCCGATTTACAAAAAAGAAAATTCAGCGTCTTTAAGCAGCCCTACCTGCCGCCCATTAGTGAACTTAAAGCCTTGCCTATAGAAACCTATTGCAGCGGCATCCTTAACAGCCAATTAATGAACAATATTACCAGCCAGGTCGTGATAGAAGACAAACATAATATTATGAGGGTAGAAGGATGGGCAGTCGACAATATGGAAAAAGACATTGCCGGCGGCGTCTACATTAAAATAGATGATATGTTATTTCCTGCCCTCTATGGTTTGTACCGCCCTGACGTAGGCAACCATCTAAAGTCACACGCGTATGTGAATTCCGGTTATGAGGCCGAAATTCCTGTCTCGTTGATAGACAAGGGGATACATAACCTGTCAATTGTAGTTTTAACGAAAGACAGGAAACACTATTACAAGCCTACCTATAATGTCGCCATAAATCGCGTGTGACGAATAAACTAAAACAACCCGCCGTTTCCAAAGAAGTTCCACACGTCAACCATAACCTTGTTTTTTGGTATGCCCATGGCGGCGTATTCCTTATGCGGCGTACCCAGGACAATTATATCAGAGGCGTTTATTAATTCTTCAGCGGTAACAAAGCCGGGTTCATTTATGTAAACATCCGAACAGAGTACCTGCTTTGACTCGATTGCCAGTATCTTTTTCAACTTATACGAAAGCGACTCCCTCTTATCGTCGTTATTTGCCTTAAAGGCCATTCCCAGAATGCCGACCGTTTTGTCCTTGAGTGTATGGTGGTCTTTAAGCATCGAGACGATGAAGTTCGGAAGCCCCTCGTTTATCAGCATCGCGGCATGGCCAAGGAAAAAGCTGTTGTTGCTGAAGGCGGCAAGCTGCATTGTGTCCTTAAACAGACACGGCCCGGCGGCAAATCCGGCAGACGGGAATGACTCCGTGCGCGGATATTTATACGTAATGGCGTTGTAGATTTTATAAAAGTCCAGGTTGTGCTGTGTTGTAATTTGATAAAACTGGTTAGATATGGAAAATTGAATATAACGCCACACGTTTGTATATAGCTTGGCCAGTTCTGCCTCTATTGGCGTCAGATATATTATATCATCCGTAAGAAGCCCAAAGAGGCGCGCGGCCTCCTCCTCTGAGGCACTGTCGAAAGAGGCCACAATCTGCGGCAGAGTGCGAAGTTCAACGATTGCCTTGCCCTCGGCTATGCGCTCCGGACAGAAGGAGACCCTGATGCGTTTCCCCGTAGTATCAAGATATTCCTTTATCTTTTCGGTAGTACCTGGAAATACTGTGCTCCTCAGGATGATGTGTTGTCCGTCTTTGAGGCAGCCTGTGAGGCCATCAAAGAACTGTTTGAATATGGTAAACTGCGGGTTAAGGTGTTCGTCCACCGGCGTGCCTATGACTATAACAACGTAGTGGCTTTCGGTTATAACTGCCCTGTCATTCGATACGAAGAGGTTTTTATTGAGGACTTCATTGAGAATCTCCTCTGCCCCGGCCTCTAAAAAAGGCATCTTACCTTTTGATACCGTATCAATTGCCTTTGTGTTTATATCATAAAGGACAACTCTTTTGCCGGCCTTTGCAAGCATAATCCCCAGTGGCAGCCCCACATGGCCTAACCCGCCAACAACGCATACATCATATCCCATCGTCTTTCATCTCCTTCGTAAGTTTTTACTCTAACGAATGTCAGTGCCCTTTGGTGGAAATATCTTACCCGGATTCAGTATGTTTTTCGTATCGAAGAGTTTCTTTATCCCGCGCATTATGTCGAGGTTTGCGCAATCCAGCTCCATGTCTATGTATTTCGATTTAGTCAGGCCGATTCCATGCTCACCGGAGATTGACCCGCCAAGGTCGAGTGTGAGTTTAAAGGTCTCGCGGACGAGCCTTTCGGCCTCGTCAAATTTTTTCTTATCGTTTTTGTCCGTCATAATGTTTACGTGGATGTTACCATCACCGGCGTGTCCGAAACACGCGATGGGAACTCCTGTTGCCACAGAAAGGCCCCGCAGGCCGGTTAACAACTCCGATACCCTTGTGACGGGGACGACCACATCTTCGTTTATCTTTGTCGGGCTTATTTTATAGAGCGCCGGGGACACGGCCCTCCTTGCGTCCCAGAGGAGTTCTCTTGATGCAATGTCTTCGGCAATTTTAATCCTTCCCTGGCAGCCGTTGCAAATGTTTGCGATCTTGTCGGCGTCGACAGTGATTGCCTTACTGCCGCCGTCGACTTCTATCAGGAGCATGGCCTCAATGTCTTCGGGGAACCCCACGCTTTTATACTTGTTAACGGCGATGAGGGTCATTCTGTCCATCAGCTCCATAGTTCGCGGGATAATGCCGGCGGCGATGATGCGGGAGACGGCCTTGCCGGCCTGCTCAAGGGAGTCAAAGGCCGTAAGGAGCGTTATCACATTCTCTGGCAACGGGAGCATTTTCAGCCGAATCTTCGTTATGACTGCAAGCGTGCCTTCTGAGCCGACAAGCAGGCGTGTAAGGTCGTAGCCTACGACACTTTTCTTTGTCTGCACACCCGTGCTGATAAGCCTGCCATCAGGGAGGACGGCCTCCATCTGCATGACGTAGTCCCTGGTAACACCGTATTTTAAGGCCCTTGGGCCTCCCGCGTTTTCGGCTACGTTGCCGCCGATTGTACAGGTGTTGAGACTTGCCGGGTCGGGGGGATAGAAAAACCCCTCCTCCTCAAGGGCACGCTGCAGGTGGCCGTTTATCACACCAGGCTCTACGATTACGTTTAAGTTACCCGTGTCTATGTCAAGTATCTTGTTCATCTGCTCGAAACTCACCACAATGGAGTCCTTCACAGGGACTGACCCTCCGGTAAGCCCCGTCCCTGCCCCCCGTGGGATTACCTTTATATCGTTTTCATACGCAAACTGCATCAATTTACATATATCGGCAGCGCTTTTTGGCCAAACTACGGCCGAGGGGAGTACGTCTATACCAGAGGCGTCATAGCCATAACACAGCAGGTCTTCTTTGTCCGTAGAGAAAGTGCCGTCAAAAAATATCTTTTTTAAACTTTTCATCCCACCGCCCTTCTGAATGCCTATTATAAATGATAGCCGGGGCCTTCTGCAATCTGCCCGGACGCTATGCGCCGGTTATTATCTTGAAATAATTGTCCGGGGAGTATACCTCCTCCTCGGGCCTTCTCTCGAGAAATGTCCGCACTATGGGTTTTTCCGAGAGTTTGAAGTCCTCAAGTTTTCCCACAAAGGCAACATCGCCCTTGTCGAGCATTACCACATAGTCGGCTATGGTGAAAATACTTGGCAGCTCGTGTGTTACAACAACTACGGTCATCTTAAAGACCCGATGAAGCCTCAGAATGAGTTCATCAAGGCCGGCGGCAGTTACGGGGTCAAGCCCGGCCGATGGTTCATCGAAATACAGGACGCCGGGGTCCATTGCCATAGCGCGGGCTATACCCGCCCGTTTTTTCATTCCCCCTGAGAGCTGCGCGGGATAGAACTCGCCAAACCCGGAAAGCCCCACCAGGTCAAGCTTCATTCTGACAATTATATCAATAACCGATTCCTTAAGTTTAGTATGCTCTTTCAGCGGCAAGGCCACGTTTTCAGCCAGGGTCATGGAATTCAACAGCGCCGCGCCCTGAAACAACACGCCCATCTTCTTTCTGTATTCGTCAAGGCTCACGTCGTTCATCGCGGCTATGTCATTGCCATGGATATGGATACTGCCGCTAGCGGGCCTTAGAAGCCCTATCAGGTGTTTTAACAAGGTGGTCTTGCCGCAGCCGCTGCCACCGACAATCACCGTCGTCGTGCCCGATGGGATTGCAAAGGAAATCCCTTTGAGGATTTGACGCTCCCCATAGAATGTTACCAAATCTTTAACTTCTATCGCGTTTTCCATTTTATGTAAAATAATAAAATAAGGCGGTAAAGAATAAGTCAAAGACTATTACCAGAAAAATGGACGTGACAACCGAGGCGGTAGTACGCCTTCCAACTTCTTCGGCCCCCGCGTTTACCTGAAACCCCTGATAAGCGCCCGTTATAGTTATTACCACACCAAAGGCCCATGCCTTGACAAGCCCGGTAAAGAGGTCTTTTACCTGAAGGGCCTTGATGGTTTCATTTATATAGCTTGCCGAGTTGACATCAAGCAGCGTTATGGCCAGGGTATATCCGCCAAACATGCCCACTATGTCAAAAAACGTCGTAAGCGCGGGCTGCATCACCATCAGCGCTATGAGCTTTGGCACTACGAGAAACCTCACGGGATGTATGCCCATGCTGACAAGGGCGTCGACCTCCTCTTGTGCCCTCATTGAGCCGATTTCGGCGGCAAAGGCCGACCCGCTGCGCCCGGCTATGATTATCGCCGTAATAATCGGGCCAAGTTCCCTGGTTATCGCAACCCCTACCAGGTCTGCCACATAGATCATCGCTCCGAATTTCTTCAACTGGTAGGCCGATTGAAGCGCCAATATCGCCCCGACGAAAAACGCTATTACTACTACTACCAGTACGGACTCATAGCCTGTTTTTACCATCTCCGAGACAGTGGAGCGAAACTTTGGCGGCTTGCCCTTCAGTGGGGATATTATCGTCCAGTAGAAGACTTCGTTTATCAGGACAGCTATCTTGTGCAGGTCTTTCAGCAGCGACAGGGTTGCCCTGCCTACATAGCCAAAGGCATTTTCAACTATTTGCGGCATCTTCAATACTTCCGTATATATCAAAGACCTTATCGAGTTTCGAGAAGTTAAATATCTCCATCACACGGTCAGGGACTTGGGCCATTTTTAACTTTCCCCCATAGGAGAGCATCTTCTTCAGCGCCTCGACAAATGTAGCAATGCCGGAGCTGTCAATGTATTTGACGTCCTTTAGGTTTATGATTACTATGGCCTCTTTTTTCTTTGCCATTGTGAGCAGCGTATCCCGCAGTGCCGGTGAGGAGTACATGTCTATCTCCCCTGCAATGGATATGGCCGTATAGCCTGAATGTACCGTTGTGTCTATTTTCATCGATAATCCTTCCAGCATTTGTTCTATGCCGTCTTGTCCGTATTTTTATGTCTTGTCAGGAGCAGCCTGTTGCCGTTTTTCTTTTTCTTATCGAAGGCAACCGTATTAAACGCCTTTTTGATGAAGTGAATGCCAAGGCCCCCTGGCCTTACTTCGTCCAGTTCGCGTATTTTTATATCTTCTAATCTGGACTTATTCCCTGAGTCTTCTATTATAACCTGAAACCCTTCCTGATTGTCATCGAATTTCACCGTAATCTTTCTCGTGCAGTCACATTGGTAGGCATATTTTATCACATTTGAGCACGCCTCATCGACGGCATGTTTAATATCCTCGGCCTCACTGCAACTCATGCCGCTTATTTCGGCCGCCAATAGCGCCGCAGCCCGGACAACTGACAAAAACCTCGGATGTGAAGGTATCGTTACCACTATCGGATTACTCATTGTTCAGATAACACCTCATGTATAATCTCATCAAAAAGTCATATCATTGCCATTTCAGTTCAACGAGCGTAATGTCGTCCGATTTTTCGGCGCCGTTTGAAAAATCGTTTACGAAATCTATTATGGCCTGAACAAGCGTCTCCTTTTGGCGATATTCTTTTACGTGCGCAACGAGACGCTCAAAGCCAAGCCTTTCGCCCTTGGGGTTTTTTGCGTCAAACACGCCATCTGTGAGAATTAAGAGGCTGTCACCGCTTTTGAGCGAGAAGTCAGAGGATGTGTATTCGTAGCTTAATATGCCAAGTGGCGGGCCTGATGGTATATCCATAACCCTTACGTCGGATTTCGTTACCCATAAAAAGGGTGGATGCCCTGCCGTTGAGACACTGAAGTGCCCGGTTTTGACATCGACTACAAAGTATGAGGCCGTCAGAAACATCCCCATAGGGCTATTGGAAAGACCCGTGTTGAGGCGTTTAAATACCACCTCGGGGTACTCTATCATCTTTGACTTATACCTGAAGTCGCTGATTATCTTGGCCATGTATAAGGCTGCCGAGATGCCTTTGCCTGATACGTCCCCAACCAAGACTCCGATGGAGCCGTTTACAGGCTCAATGAAATCGTAGATGTCGCCGCCTACCTTCTCAGCGGGTATATTAGCGGCGGATACATGAAGATTTCCCTTTTTAAAAATGGGTGTCTCCGGAAGAAAGCTCTTCTGCAGCACCGAGGCAATCTCAAGCCCCTGGCGAAATTTCTCCATTTGCACAGATTCGGTGTAAAACCTCGAGTTCTCTATCGCCGTTGATATCTGCACACACAGGGTTTGAAATATTCCGGCATCGTAGTCCGAGAAATGGCTCTTGTCCTTAGGATTAATTATCATGGCAACACCCAAAAGCCCGCGCCGCCCAACAAGAGGCACCGCTATCAGGCTTTTAGTCTTAAAATTATTCAACTTGTCTGCCTCACGATAGAAGCGTTCATCAAGATAAACATCTTTTATAACTACCGGCTCAAGATGCTCGGCGACCCAGCCGGCTATGCCCTGGCCCATGTCGAGAGTCACCTTATCCTTCAAAGCGTTTGAGGTTACGCGCTGCCCCGTGATGGCAAACTCAAATACGATCCTGTTCAGCTCCTTGTCGAACTGCAAAATGGAGCACGCCTCGGCCTGCATTATGTGTTTGGCCTTTTCCATGACAATCGATATAAGCTTATTGTAATCAAGCGTTGAGGATATAATGGAAGAGACCTCAATAATGGTCTCAAGGTCTTCGACCTTTTTTTCGATGTTTCTGAGATAGTCTGCAGAAACAGTAACCTTATCGCAGTTCTTTTTAGATGCCATAGAGCCGTTTTTCGTATTATTTTTCATTGATTAATCACACCGGAGCGCCCAACACCACGCCACCGGTCGTTATTCTAACATTTCAATACCGAAATCACAACTGTTTATGATAAACTATATTTATTATAATGGATTTCAAAGCCGTCTTAGAGACACTGACATGCGAATTCGCCCGGCACGGTATAGCATATGCCCTGATTGGCGGCCTGGCCTTTAATCTCTGGGGTGTGCACAGGTCAACTGTGGACGCGGATTTTCTCGTCCTGAAAGACGACATGGACTTCCAGGATTTTAATAACGGATGAACAGATTTGATAAAATCGGCAGTGAGCTTTATGAGATGTCAAGATCCGGGGCGCTGCGGCTTGACATGCGGAGGGTTGCCGCACAAAGGCATAATCCGTTTATGAAAAACGGGCAGCCCGACATCGACGCCTGCCTTGAGTATCTAATGCAATATAATGAATTCATAAATCACGAACCTAAACCGTTTCGTAAAATCAAAGATACGGTGATGATATTATAAGAAAGCATGGCAGGGGATTGTATTTCTCCGTGGTTTGTGTGATACAATATTTCGGAGCAATCGATAAAACATTTGTTCGACAAATCTGAACAGGAGGGTTAGTAATGGTAAGGTCAATATTTGCAAGTTTAGTAATTATCTTTGTTTCGGCAAGCTATTCCTTAGCAGCCGGGGATACGGTTACGTATGAAAAGGACATTAAGAAAATACTCGGTGAAAAATGCATGTGCTGCCATGGGGCAGGCTCTCCTTTGATGGAGGAATTCGACAAGAATAAGGACGGGTTTAAGAAAAAGATAACGGGTCCGAGATTCGATACATACTCAAACCTTATGGTTGTAGTGAATGGTTCGGATGCCGGGGCGTTGATGAGAAGGCTCGACGACGGTGAAAACACCAAAGACGGTATGCCCGGCAATATGTTTCAAAACCTGGGCTGCTCCGCAGAGGAAAGGGCTGCCAATCTCGGGAAAATCAAAAAGTGGGTCGGAAGCTGGAACTTGAAAAAAAGAAAAGAACTAGCCGAAGATGAATTGAAAGCGATAACGGCCCCTGAGCGCTGAATTTAGTCTCAAGGCCGAACTTGTAAGAGTGTCGGGGTTCCCGATAAAATCTGCTTTTCAAAGGAGTTAGCATATGAGATTTAAGGCAATTGTTGCCGCGGCATGGGTTGTGCTTGCCTTTGCTGTCACTGCGGTTGCATCTGATGGGCCTGCGTGGCCGCCTCAGGTTGATGAGCTGTGGGCAAAAGTAAAGAAAGATGTTAAGGTAATCGACATGGTGGCATTTAAAAAGATTGTCGACAATAAGGGCGACGCAGTGATAATCGACGTTAGAGAGCCAGATGAATATAAGAGCGGCTATGTTGCCGGAGCCATTAATATCCCCCGTGGGCTTGCCGAATTTAAGATATGGAAGGCCGTTGCGGGGTTTCCCGACAAGACAAATACCGCACTGAAGATCTATACCTATTGCAAAATCGGAGGAAGGGCCATTCTGACTGCAAAGGCCTTGCAAGATGTAGGCTTTACCAACGTAACCGCCGTCGATATGAAATTAGCCGACTGGGCCAAGGCCGGCTATCCTATAGAGAGGTAAGTTTCACATTACTTTTAGACGCTGTGTCTTTTGACAAAAAGATAACACGCAGGACTTTTCTGAGGGCTGCTGCCGGCAGTACGTTAGTCTCCGGCCTGGCGGCAGCAGCCCTTTCATGCACCGCCCCAAAAGGACAAAAGACAGCCGCAGACATAAGAAAAATCCCGACACAGTGCCAGGGCTGCGGCGCAAATCGCTGCGGCATCTATGTCTACGTAAAAGACGGCCGCCCATGGAAAGTCGAAGGAAACCCCGGCACATACAACAACGCCGGGACGGTCTGCCCACGCGGACATGCCTATATCCACGACCTCTATAACCCCGACAGGATTAAGCAGCCACTTAAGAGGACTGCCGAAGGCAAGTACGAACCTATCTCATGGGAACAGGCCTTCACGGAAATCTCAACACAGCTTAATCTGATAATCATGGAAGACGGCCCTCAATCGGTCTTCTGGATCCAATATCCCATGGCAAATATCCCGCTGGCCTTCAGGTTTATGCACGCCCTTGGGTCGCCAAATACCATAACCCACGGCGCCACATGCTTTACCGCGCGCAACGCCGCGTTTAACGCCACATTCGGCGGACTCCCGGACAATGACCTTAAAAACAGCCGCTATATAGTTCTAATCGGCAGAAACCCCGCCGGCGGCGTCAAACTCCAGCAGATAAAAGACATCGCCTACGCCAAACGGCATGGGGCGCGCCTCGTAGTTCTCGACCCGCGGCACAGCGAAACGGCAGTCATTGCTGAGGAGTGGCTCCCCGTTAAGCCGGGTACCGATTTGGCTTTTTTATTAGCCATGATTAACGTAATCATCGAAGAAGGCCTCTATGACCAAAAGTTCGTCGAGGAACACACCGTCGGATTTGACAATCTCAAAGACGAAATCGTCACATACCCGCCCGAATGGGCTGAAAAAATATGTGACATCCCAAAGGAAACAATTTACCGCGTGGCAAGGGACTTTGCCTCCCATAAACCCCGCGCCCTCATTCACAGGGGCTATCACGGAGGCTACGGCTCCGGGTACTATAACAGCTTTCAGACGGCCCGGGCGGTGGCCATAGCCAATGCCATTATTGGTAATTATGAGCGCGTGGGGGGGCTGTTTATGCCCCAGAAACCCACGCTTGGCGAACTTGAAAAAGGCGGCCACCCGGCCCCGCAAATCCCGGAAATTGAAAAGGCCGACGGCTCCGGCGTACCCGGCAGATACCCCGCCGCATCATACTCCGACGGAATCGCCCACGCCGTCCCGGAACTGGCCCTCTCCGGCAAGTTTAAGGCTGGCTTCGTCTATCACATGAACCCGGTAAGGACTAACCCCAACCCCACACGGGTAATTGCTGGTTATAAAAAACTCCAGCTCCTTGTCACTATAGACTGTGTGATGTCTGAGACCGCGGCCCTTTCGCACTATGTGCTGCCGGAGCATTTCTTTCTTGAGCGGGACGACCACATTGATACCGTACACTCCGGCCCCATCGGGCAACTCACAATGGTTCAACAGGCCGTCAAGCCGCTGCATAATACAAAACCCCTGCTGGATATCCTCACCGATCTTTCAAAGGGGCTTGGAATAGGAAAATATTTTAATTTCACAATGGACGAGCTGAACACCCTGCGCCTGCAACCGTTTGGCGTCACGCTTGATGAATTAAAAAAAACTGGAGTAATAGAGGTTGGCCAACACTGGCAGGAGGGGTTTTTAAAGCCATGTAAGACCCCTTCGGGCAAGGTCGAGATTTACTCAGGCCAGCTTGACTCATGGGGGATTGACCCGCTGCCGAGGTGGCAAGAGCCGATGGTCTCACCAAATCCATCCGACAAGAACTCCTTCAGGCTCCTCCACGGCAAGCAGGCCATTCACTCACACGCCATGACCGCCAATACCCCATACCTGATGCAGTTAAGCGCCCACTACAATATGATACGCATGTGGATTAACCGCCAGAGGGCAGAGGCCCTTGGCCTCAAAGACGGCGACACAGTAGTTGTAGAGTCGGACATTGGAAAGGGTTATGTAAAAGTACGCCTCACTGGGGGCCTGCATCCATCAGCCGTATGGATGCCAAGCGGTTACGGCATATTCTCGAAATACCTCAAGACCGCCTATGGCAATGGTATCAACTATAACGATTTCTTAAACACATACTTCGACCCCGTCGTGGGGCACGTTATGTGTAACGAAATAATCGTCCGGGTGGCAAAAGTATGAGCGCGCCTCCTAAATGGGCCATGCTCATAGATACCTCCAAGTGTGTGGGATGCCTCGCATGTGTATCCGCCTGTCAAAACCAAAACGAGCTGCCGGTTACGGAATATTTCAACCGCGTAGAGGAACAGGAATTCGGACGTTTCCCTAATTTCAACAGGAGATTTGTGCCCATCCAGTGCCAGCACTGCGACAACCCTCCGTGCGTCGATGTCTGCCCTACAGGGGCGTCCTACAAAAGAGCTGACGGTATTGTGGCAGTTGACACACAACGGTGCATCGGCTGTAAGTACTGTATTCTGAGTTGCCCGTATAATGCAAGAAACATAAGCAGGGAAAACGGCTATGTCCATAAGTGTGGTTTCTGTCTTGATTTAATAGAAAAACATATCCAACCGGCGTGTGTTGCCACATGCCCCACCGGCGTGAGGGTCTTTGGGGATCTGAACGACCCCAACAGTGAACTCTCAAGACTAATCGCCATAAAAAAACCCGTACATATAGGGAAAGATTTAAACACAAAACCATCGATTTATTATATTATAGGATAGTTGCAATATGAAAAAAACAGGATTCACAATTCTAATGTTGGCATTGGCGTCATGCGCCAACCAAAGCGTCCCGGAGGCGAAAGACCCTTACGCGGGGCTATGGAACATGCTTGTCCTAAGCCAGCCGCCGGAGATTAAACCGCTTAAGGAAGACAAGAAGTTTATATTTAAGGACGCTTCGCACTCGAAAGGCAAGGGAAAGATTGTACTTGGAACCGCCTGAAGCTGAGGGCGGGTTTCCCGGTTCGGGAAACACAATTGTGATCAAGCCAAGCATAAGGAAACGCGCAGGGATGATATACTGGAATTACCTGATAACGATCTATCTGTTTAGCGCCGGGGTAAGCGCTGGGGCGATGTTCATATCAATAACCGCCGGATTTATAAACCCCGTGAAATATGAGAGGATTGTGCGAACGGGGGCGTATATCGCACCGTTTCCGATAATGGCGGGGATGGCCGGGTTGATATTGGACTTAGAGAGGCCCTGGCAGTTCTGGCGCCTTATGACGACAATCGAACTCAAGTCGGTTATGTCCCTTGGGGCGTGGATAATAGCCTTATTTACCGTCGTGAGCATAATATATTTCATCTTAAATCTTCCCAAAAACTACCTGAGATTAAAGACAAGGGGCAATGTGATAAAGGCGGTAATGCTCCTGGGGCTTATACTTTCCACCGGCGTTGCGCTCTATACGGGCATACTCCTGTCGACGCTTACGGCACGGCCGTTTTGGAATACCCCGATGATTCCGATGCTGCTGTTTATTTCGGCAATACTTGACGGACTGGCGGGTATATCTCTGGCGTTATACCTTAAACCGTCCGGCGGAGGCGAAAGAGCCGTGCTGGAAACAGAAGAAGAAATAAATAATAATAAATCGTTTATAAATACAGTGGATTTTGCCTTGCTGTTTTTATTAATATTGAGTGTGGTTGTATTTATAATCGGCCTGGGCGGCTCCACTGAGAGTGCCGTAAGCGCCTTGGGCATTATTGTTGGCGGGAAGTATACCGCCCTTTTTTGGTTTGGCTTTGTGGCATTAGGGGTAGCGATACCGTTTGCTGCCACGGCATATGAGCTGTTTAACCAAAACCACAGGGCATGGCTCAACGCCATGTCGGCATCTTTTGCATTGATCGGAGGCTACGTAGTGCGCAGCGTCATTGTAAACGCGGGGCAGTTGACACAGGCGGTATTATATTGAAAACAACGGCAATTGAAAACAACCCCAGTACATCGAAAGATCAGCTCCTCGAAGAGATAAAAAGACTTCGTGAGTCAGAGGGCCAATACAGGCAGCTACTTGACATAACCGGGGATTACATCCTGACGGTGGATGCCAGGACATGGGTTATTCTCTATGCGAATGAGAGATTCACGGAACTTCTCGGTATGTCTGCAAATGAGCTGCAAGACACTAACCTGTACAAAATCTTTCCGCAAGAGTACAGGGAAAGATACGTCAAATTACTGGACGGCCACAACGACAAACACATAGTTGACGGCATGTTTTTAGAGCACACAGAAGGCCGGCATATCCCGGTAGAACTCAAGACCAAGGCCGTAGAAGAGAGCAATGGCAGGGAAATCGTCTACGCCGTCTTCAGAGACATCACCGCGCGCAAGATGCTGGATACGCAATTAAAGAGGAGCTGCCAGCTTCAGGCCATAATAAATTCAATCCTTAGTATAGCCCTGAAGCCTATTCCTCTGAGGAGGCAGCTTGATTTCATCCTGGATTTGATTCTCTCGTACCAATGGCTTACATTTCAATCAAAGGGAAGCATCCATGTAGTTGAAAACAATAAGCCCGATATGCTGGTCATGTACGCACAGAAGAATTTTGAACCTGTGCAGTTAAAACTCTGCAACGTAATACCATTTGGGAAATGCCTGTGTGGATTGGCGGCCTCGACCCGGGAAATAGTCTTTGCCAATTCCATAGATGACCGGCACAAACACAGGTACCCCGGCATGGCCCCGCACGGACACTACTGCGTACCCATAACCTATGGCAAGCGGGTACTGGGGGTGCTGAATCTCTATGTTAAGGAGGGCCACGAAAAGTCCCCAGAAGAGGAGGAGTTCCTTACGGCGGTAGTAAATACGCTTGCCGGAATTATCACCCGTGCCAGGATTGAAGAACACCTGCTGAAAAACGAGGAACAGCTGCGCTCAATAGTGCAGACCACAGACAATGCCATCATCTGTACAAATACAAACGGACAGATAGTCCTCTGGAACACCGGAGCCGCGAAGATATTCGGATACACCCCCCATGAGGCAACTGGAGAACCGTTTGACATAATTATGCCAGAGCCAATGAAAGAGAAATTCAGGCAGGACTTTAAGGATGCCGTAGAGACGGGGCATTCCTATTTGCTGGGAAAGGCAGCCACCTTAACCGCGACGAGAAAAAATGGAACTGAATTTCCGATGGAATTCTCCGCCGCCTTGTGGACAGTCCAGTCGGGGACATTCTTTACGGCAATAATAAGGGATATAACAGACCATGTACTTGAGAGGCGGCATCGCGAGCAGGCAATAGAGAAACTCCGCAAACTCACAGGCTCCGTAGTTATAGCCATCTCGGCAATAGTAGAGGCCAGAGACCCATACACGGCCGGGCACCAGCGCCGGGTAGCCGACCTTTCACGCGCCGTTGCCAGCGAGATGGGGCTTTCTCCAGATATGGTAGAGGGAATCAGAATGTCGGCCTCCATACACGATGTCGGAAAGATTTACGTACCATCGGAAATCCTCAGCAAACCGGGCAGGCTCCTTGAGACGGAGTTTAACCTGCTGAAACACCACCCACAAATAGGACATGATATATTAAAAGACGTCGACTTCCCGTGGCCGGTTGCGAATATAATCCTCCAACATCACGAAAGAATGGACGGCTCCGGTTATCCATCCGGCCTCAAAGGAGAGGAGATATTGATAGAGGCAAGGATAATCTGTGTGGCGGATGTCGTTGAGGCCATGACTAACCACCGGCCCTATCGTCCGGCCCTCGGCATAGAGAAGGCATTAGAGGAGATATCGGGAAACGGCGGAGTTCTCTACGACCAAACCGTAGTGGATGCGTGTAAAACCGTCTTTACCAAAGGTTTTACTTTTAAGACATAGCCCCAGCCGTGGCAGGGCTTCAGGATTTCAGCCACAAGAGCGCGCCATCGAGGTCGTTATGAAACACCTTGTGGTTTTTCGACAGTATAAAGGCAATAGAGGCAAGAAATGCGGTTGCCGCCCCGGGGACAACAGTTGCGCTTCTTTGTACCTTATCTTTAATCTTTGCGTCGAAGGACTTCATCTCCATGGCCAGTTTCATGGAGGGGGATGCCATGTTTAGTGTATTGTAGAGGATTTTCGTACTCTGAGACGTAATCAGAAGCTCTTCTATGTCAGCGGCGGCCTGCCTGACGATTTCGATGTCCATTTCGCCGGTATATGCTGCTATGACTATTCCGTCGTGATGTGTTACCTCTGCCGTACCTTTCATTTCTTTTTTCCCTCCTTTTTAGTTGAAGCGGCGTCAGTTGCGGCGTCTGGATTAATATTCAATAAATCCGTCGGTATTTTGGACGTGTCCTTTGAGTAAATCAGGATACTGATTCTCCGGTTTCTCGGGTCGTTGGGATTGTCCGCGATTAACGGTTCGGTAGCGGCAAATCCTGCCACACGCGATAAATCGTTAGGGTCAAGGCCGTCTCGTTCGAGTTCCCTTCTGGCAGCGGAGGCCCTGTCGGTCGAGAGTTCCCAGTTTGTATATTTATTTGACGAATACCCCAGGGCGTCCGTGTGGCCCTCTATCGATAGCTTTATATTCTTAAGTGGCACGAGATTATCCGCTATTATCTTTATTACCTTCTTCGCGTCTGGTGCGAGTTCAGGGCTTCCCAGGGCAAACATGGGCTTGCCGTCCTTGTCCACTATTTGAACCCTTACGCCGCCTTCGATTACGTCTATCAGCACCTGGTCTTTTATCTCAGCCAGTTTTTCCTCAATATCCTTTTTCAGCTTCTCTTTAAACTTTTCCTTGTCCATAGCCGCGGCAGGCTCAGAGCTGTCGGTTTTTTCTAACTGCTCTTTTGGAGTGTGGGTGACGCCAGTATCCGCAATGTCTTTACCTTTTCCTACGAATGACATCGACAGGGCATCAAATATGCTCAGATTGGTAAAATACTGCGAAATGGCCGCCTTCTGGGTCGGAGAGGTCATATTCAGGAGCCACATCAGGAGGAAAAAGGCCATCATAGCCGTAACAAAATCCGCGTACGCAACCTTCCATGAGCCTCCGTGGTGGCCGCCATGCCCGCCCTTTTTCACCTTCTTTATTATTATGTTTTGTCCTTTCATTTTCTAACCGCCGCTTCGAGTTCGCCAAACGTTGGCCGCTCGTGCCCTGGGATTGCCCTTCTACCGGATTCAACCGCTATCTGCGGCGCTGCCCCGCCTACGAAGGCCACTAATGATGTCTTTATTACATAGAATATGACTTCACCTTCTCTTACCTTCAGATCAAGATTTGTTGCAATCGGCCCGAAAACTCCATAACTCAACAAAATGCCTAAAAACGTACCCACAAGGGCCGCCCCTATACTATGCCCCAGAACCTCGGGAGGCTCTGTTATCTTACCCATAGTCAACACCACGCCAAGCACCGCCGCGACTATTCCAAAACCCGGCAGGGCGTCCCCCATCGTTTGAATAGCCTTAGACGGCAGCAGTGCCTCATGCGCGTTGGCCTCTATGTCTATGTCCAGGAGGTCAGCCAACTCATGTGGCGGCATATTGGTCGTTATTATCACTTTTAAATTATCACAAATAAACTGCATCGCGTGATGGTTTGATAGAATACTTGGGTACTTCGAGAACATGGCACTCTTCTCAGGGTCTTCCACATCTTGCTCTATTGATATCAGGCCCTCTTTTCTCACTTTGGAAAAAATCATATAAAGCAGTGACAACAGCTCTGTGTACTCTTTTTTCGTTGCACCGCCCTCTTTTAGTAACGACCCAAAACTCGCTAATACCCCCTTGACCACCTTCATCGGCGACCCGACAACCAACGACCCGGCCGCTGCTCCAAAGATTATTACAAACTCAGGGGGATTTAACAGCGTCGCAACATTGCCGTGCTCCATCAGGAATCCCCCAAGTATGGAACCAAACACTAAAAACAGGCCTATTAGTACTGTCATGCTGGATACACCGCCATATTTATATTTCCTCTATTTACTTTCAGTGCCTCCACTTTTTTCCTTAGTAGTGCTGTTCGCGTTGTTTTCTCAGAATCTCACGCTGTCTGTTAAGGGTATATCGAATTATCTCGTCCCTTACGTCTTCCTCTACGTTGACAAAGTTTATGGATACCTCGCATTCGCCGGTCTGAAGACATGCCGCCATGATGACGTTTCCATAAACTATCAGGCCAACCGGTGGCGACGACGGCAGCAATATCTTTACCTCGACTAAATCGCCCTGCTCAAACTGGACACCGCACTTCAGGCGTATCCCGGAGGCGCTTATGTTGACCTCCCGTTCTTCGGCATCCGCCAGTCCTTCTTTATCCAGAGACAGACGGTCCAGCACTAACCCAAGTTTCATATCTATATCAAGGAGCATCTTCCAGAGCACGGGGCTTATTGTCTCGTCCGGTATGTCCACTGCGTAGCTTCTTAAGTTTGACATCTCTTTGCCAAACTCCGAGATAATCTTCGATTTCTTATGAGTGGCAGTGCCTTCTATTTTATTTACGAGTATGGACAGGCTATCGTCTACCCGAAAAAAATCACGCTGTTCGGTTCCAAGCAGCCTCAAGTACACATGCCGGGCGTCTACACTTAAGACCTCTGAGTAGTAATCTACCGCATCAGTTGAGATCAGGACGTGCTGCCCCTTTCTGAAGTTATCGGTGCCCCCATTGTCCCGGCTTAACACTATGCTGTCGCCTTCTACCGAAAACACGGAGGCCGTGTATCGCTCGACCTTCGGCATCAACTTGCATGTTACGCTTTCTCCAATTTGTAGTGGCATCGTCTCCTCAATTATATTCAGGGTACGGCTTATATTAACAAAAGACAATTTTTACTGTCAACCTTGCTGAGTTATTCAGGAATTTGCAGATATTTCCTTAGTGCGTTTAACTCGACGGCAAGTTCTTTCAGGCTGAAAGAAAAGGCTATGAAGTGGGCAACGTCGTCTATGGAGTGTTTAAGGGCCTCGTTGGTTTTTCTCAGTTCCAGGCGGCGGTTATCTATGGCGGCTGCTGCCGCGTTTAATTCAGGAAAGCGTTTATCGCCGGCGTTTGCGGAGATTGCCGCAGTCAATATTTGAAAGGCGTCAACAATCGCGTCTGTCATGGCGGCAATTTCCGCGATAAATTCCCTTTGAAATCCATCCCTTTCAGCCCCCATTGATGAGTATCCCATTGAGATGAGAATTTCATAAATTCTCCGTTGCGCATCCAAGACGGTTGAAAACTCAAACGCCTGGACGCTGAATCTGCCGGGTTCTCTTAAATAGTGTGCGAACAACGATGTGTTAATCTGAATTTCGCCGTTTAACTTCACGCGAAGTTCAGCGATTTTCACATCGTCACACTCCGCAACCATGAGGCATTGCGTAAGCGCCTGAAACAACTCCGCACTCCTGTCAAACACCTTGGAAATCCCGAGAATAAGCGCGTCACTTGCCTTTGAGGGCCAGAGAAAAAGGGAAACCATCAGGGTTATCGCTATCCCGACGGTTATCTCCAATATTCTCGAGATGCCCGCGGCCAAAGGGTTCTCTCCACCAATCATTATAACTATTGACGCGGTAATCGCGGCCAATCGGAAACTCTCATGATACCTTGACAAATAAACCGCCGCAAATACCGAGATAAATATGCTTAAGCCCATCGGCCAGATTTCCCTGCCAAAGAGCATTAGCATCACAACACCGGTTGCCGCGCCGGAGAGCGTACCTAAAATCCGTGACCACGCAGCACCAATTGACCCGCCGCTATGTGACTGCATCACGATTACTACGGTGATTACGGCCCAATATCCCTGTGGAAGCCCCAGCAACTCGCAAAAATACATTGACATTGAGGCCGCCAGGGCCGTCTTCAGCGCGTGCCTGATAGCGGCGATATCCAACTTTTGATTTATCACATGGCCTTTATAACCGATAGTTAATATTTTAGTCAACTTTACAAAAAAACAAAAAATGAATTATATTAAAGAATGATCAGTGAGGCAACTTAACGTTAACATTCAACCGAAAAATAAGGAGGAGACATGAAACATGGCAAGCTATTAGCAATAATATTAATGGTCGTGGCGATGTACGCTGCGATGTGCCACACTACGGCTGAAGCGGCCAGCGAAGGGGCCACGCTCTATGCGCAGTACTGCGCGTCGTGCCATGGCGCAACCCCTTCAGGAACGCGCCTTAACGCCTCTGCCGCAACCATAACCAACGCAATAGCAACCATCCCTGATATGAAAAGTAACACGGCACTCCAAACCCTGACATCCACACAGATTCAGTCCATCGCTACTTACTTTAGTGCCTATGCAGGCAGCACGCTCTTTCCGACTTACTGCATATCGTGCCACAACACAATTCCCGCCACTGACCCAAGGCTTATAGGCGCAACAGCAACAAAAATAACCAACGCAATAGCGAACGTTTCCCAAATGAGAGGCAGCTCCGCACTTCAAACCCTGACATCGACACAGATCCAGAACATCGCCAACTATACAAGCGGCGCGGGTTTGTCGTCAAATTGGGTGGCAGTCGGCATTGGCGATTTCAACGCCGACGGTAACAGGGATATTCTATGGCGAGATATGGTAACCGGCACTAACTATGTGTGGCTTATGAGTGGTACCAGCTTTAGCAGCGGCTTATCTCTGCCATCCCTTACCGGCAATACATGGCTTATTGCCGGTGCAGGGGATTTCAACCGTGACGGCTACGCGGACATTTTTTGGAGAAACGTCTCAACCGGCGAAAACGTTATCTGGCTGATGAACGGCGCTAACGTGCAAAGTCAGGTTACCCTTACAACCTTCAGCGACAGAAACTGGATAGTGGCCGGAGTTGGAGATTTCAATGCCGACACATTCCCTGACATCTTGTGGAGACATCTGGTCTATGGATATAATGCCATATGGTACTTAAACGGCACCACATTAAACGGCTCCGCGTCTCTGCCTGATTTTACTGATGTGAGTTGGGTAATAGGCGGCGCGTCAGACATTAATCACGACGGATATGTGGATATAGTATGGAGAAACAAGACCAGCGGTTATAATGCCATATGGTTTCTCAGTGGAACTACTGTCAGCAGCTCACAACAGATAACCGCGGTGACAGACACGAGCTGGTCGATAGCCGCAGTAGGGGACCTTGACGGAGACGGCAATGGTAACGCAGACATACTGTGGAGAAATCAAAATGCCGGCAGCAACATGGTTTGGCTTATGAACGGGGCATCAATCACGGGTTCCGTAACCCTGCCGACATTCGGGCCGTAGTTTCTTTTGGTTCAGCGTTAATTTGGACAAATCCGAATGGCGAGCTGTATGCCATTCGGAAGAATGGGGCTGCAGTTATTTTTACAAAACCGCCTAAACCCCGCCAAGCCCTATATTATCTTTAAAATACAAGCACTTACCCTGAAAATGTAAATTGCAAAATTGCCTGGTAATATATACCGTTGCGCCACACCTGGCGGCATGCCTGACTACATCCCGCGGCACACACTTACCCCTCCGGGGAAACATCTTAATTTAGCCATAACTCTCTGATAATATTAAATAATTCAGCCCCTGTCGACACATAAGGGAAACGCACGGGATACCCTCACGGAAACGCCTGCTACACTACGCTGGAAACGGCCACGGGCTACTATTAAATAATATAATTAAGCATTCCTTAATAATTCCCTAAATAATTAATATAATACAAAAGAAGGGAAAACTCTTTGAGTAGTTTAAAGAGTATAGGGACACGGACAAGGACTTTACTAAGGGGGAATTAATTTTTTGGTTGCAGCCCTGTGCTGCCTTATGTTATCATTAAAAACCTAAGGCAGTCCGGCATAATACGCAGTCCGGTATAATACGCAAAGGAGGGCAGAGCTGTGGCAGAGAACAATAGTACTCAGGAAAAAACATCAAAAGAAGACGAAACCATGCGCTACACCCCAGAGGAAATTAAAGAACTCCAGGAGAAGATGAAAAAACTGGAAGCCGAGAAAAAGGCCACGGCATAATCTCAGGATAGCTCAGGCTGTGGTGTGTCAGCCCCCCTATCGGTATGAAACAGATTCTTTTGCGGCAGAGAGGTTTATCGCCTTATTTCTGAATGACTCAGGAAGCACTAGTTCCCTGTCTTTTAATTTGATATAGATGTTCTCCGGTACGGTTGCGTCAGGGCCGGGCTCCCGAATAATTATGTCGCCGTCTTCTACGTCCACACTGAGCGCGAACACCGTGTTTGCATTTGAGCCTATTATGAAATTTATATTTGCGGTCAATTCCGAGTAGATACCATGAGGCTTGAACTCGTACCTGAACTCCGACAGTAAGAAACGAAGCCCCACGGTAAGCGATTCCTCAATAATGTTATTTGGCAGGCCGGCCCCTTGTACCGTCCCCGTTATTGTTAACACCCCCTGATTGACTAAAGATATGTCGACATTGCACTGGGAACATTTAATCGATACATTATATGGCAGTACGTATGCAACATCGACCTTATGGGTTACTTCTTTAAATACCGGGGTTGTCAGCAGGATGCCAAGCGTGATTACTATTGCAATAACGCAGTAGGACAGTATGGCAAATGCCCGTGTCCGAAGCCCTAAAGGTGTGCTTTGCGCCCTGATGGCGGCATCTTCTTTTTCCGGTATTTTGAGAATAAAATAATAGAGCGCCCACTGACTGAAAAACACAATAAAGGCCGACCACAAGACATCTGACAGGAAATGCCCACCCATAGACATCCTCGCAACCCCAATCAGCGTACCATAGGCCAGTGCTATAGATAAATGGGCCAGCGCCCTTTTCCTGCGGCGAAATATGAAATAAAAGGCAAGGAAATAATATCCAACCGAGGCATGGCCCGATGGAAATGACTTACCCCTGCCGCCCTTGCCCTTTTGCAGCACCTGCTGGTAGTCCCATGTGCCGCCGAATGCCTTTATCTCAACCGGACGCGGCCTTCCCCAGTAGTTTTTAAATGCCAGATTCACTAAAAGGCCCGGGCCTATTACCAGGGAGAGGATCAGAAATATCGAATAAAGCCTGTATTTGGCGTATTTGTCCTTTATATACCCAAGAATGAGCGCCACAATAGAGGCCGCGGCCACAAGGGCAGCCGGCACGGAGGCATAGTAATACAGCTGCTTCCAGGGAAATCGTTTTGCCAGAAACCATGTTGTCTTAGAGGATGACGCACCATAGAAATACCCCTCTATCTCTATGTCTAGCGGGGTCTTAAGGAAAATAACGGTAGCAATTGAGGCAACTCCAATGAGTATCAGTAGATCAGGAAGCCACAGGCGGCGATATGTAGTTGTCATCGCCGCTCATGTCCATCTGTATGCCTGTGCCCGCGCCCCGTTAACACAATTTGCTGGCAGCGGTTAACCTTGGTACTGAAATTTAGAACTGGTAATTTCTTTATCACGTAGTATTTTAACTTTTCTGTCTGTATTATGGGCGGCTCTCAGCAGTATTTTAAATACCAGCTCGGCCTCCTCCTCTGCCCCGATGCCAGAGGCGACTTCATCGGCTGTCAATGCAGCAGTCTTATTCTTTGTCAGATGCCTCAGTGCGGCATCCTGAAGTTTCACCACAGCTCCGGCGGCCTTCTTGCCTGCCTCCACACCGGGCTGGTGGTATGCGTTTATGTTTATCATCGAGGCATAGAACCCCACAGCCCTTTCATACAGGGCTATAAGTACCCCTAATGAGAACGCGTCCATTTTATCAATTGTGATAGTCATGGATTCCCTGCCACTTCCCGTAAGGGCGGCGCGTGTGCCCAGGGCAAAGGCACTGAGGTAGTCCCCTGTGGTGAAGTCCTCCTCGACATACATTGAGCTGCCTTCGCGGTCTTTCAGGACTTCTACAAAGGTTACAAAGAAGTTGTTGACGCCGTCTCTGAGCTGTTGAATGTAGGCGTGCTGGTCAGTAGAGCCTTTATTGCCGTATACGGCGATCCCCTGGTTTACAGACTTGCCGTCTAGGTCTTTCTCCTTGCCGAGGGATTCCATGATAAGCTGCTGGAGGTATTTCGTAAAGAGATGAAGGCGGTCCTTATAGGGCAGTATGACCATGTCCTTTGTGCCCTTTCCCTTGGTGGCGTAGTGCCACATCATGGCAAGGATAGCCGATGGGTTTTCAAGGGCCGTTTGGGTACGTGTGGCCTCGTCGCACTGTTTTGCCCCCAGGAGAATCGAGTCAATGTCAAGTCCCTGAAGTGCTGCCGGCAGGAGTCCAACCGCCGAGGTCTCAGACGTTCGCCCACCAACCCAGTCCCACATCGGGAAGCGCCGAATCCATCCTTCTGCTGCAGCAATTTTATCGAGCTTGCTGTCTTTGCCCGTCACGGCAACGGCGTGTTTAGCAAAGCTCAGCCCCTTGGACTCATAGGCGCGCTTTGCCTCAAGCATTCCGTTTCTTGTCTCAACGGTTGAGCCGCTCTTTGAGATTACAAGTGAGATGGTCTCACCGAGGCCCTTACCGATTTGGCCAAGTACGAAGTCCATGCCGTCGGGGTCTGTGTTGTCAAAGAAGAATATTGACATCGGGTCATGGGGCGTGCCTACGGCAGAGGCGGCAAATTGCGGCCCTAAGGCGGAGCCTCCGATTCCTATGACCAGGATATTCTTAAAGGGTTTTCTTCCCTTTTCGGACACTATCTTGCCCGTATGTATGGCGTGGGAGAATTCCTTGATTGAGCTGATTGTATCCTGGATTTCTGCCTTTATCTCCTTGTTTGGGGCAAGGGCGGGGTTTCTGAGCCAGTAGTGCCCGACCATGCGCTTTTCGTCGGGGTTTGCTATCGTACCGGACTCGAGTTTGTTCATATCGTCAAAGGCTCTCTCTACAAGGGGTTCCATCTTCTTTAACCAGGCGTCTGTGAAGTTCATCCTGCTGATGTCAATCATAAGGCCAAGTGATTCGTTGACATACAGGTATTTCTTATACCGTCTCCAGTAATTCGTATTTGCCATGCCAATGCCTCCAGAGTAAATAAATATATTAGTAGCTGCTCAACCGCGCTGGTAATATAACAGTTTTTTATACTTAAGTAAAGGACAAGCCGCTCCCCTGTAATGCCTATAGAAATAAGCGGTTCGGTTAAACAGCGATACAATCGTTTTTTGCAAACAGGCTCCTGATATAAAGCGGACAGGCCTCATAGATTTTACTCTGGCACATCTTCATATTGACACACGCAAAACACTCGGTAGAACACGATTTGTCCATATCACAAGACTTTTTCGACACCCTGAAGTGTGGACACATATTTTTTCTCCTCCAAAACTAAGACAGTTCGTTAGTAGCTGCACATGAAACAGCGGATTTCGCCCCCCTTGGCGCTCCACCATGCGTGAGCCGTACAAACACGTTCCTCTACCAATGGTAACATTGCCTATGTTACAATAGAATGAAGGTTATGTTAATTTCAGGTTACAAAAACCGGAGCTATGGAATTGATTACCACAAAGTAGTACCGCTCTCCATAGTATTAGTCTTAACCGAAGGGATGTAAAGTTTAAATTATTCTTATAATACACTATGTTAGCTCCTATTGAATGCTCGGCATGGTTATTGCTCTATAATACTATACCTGTGCGCACCTGTACATAGGCCGCGGACTTCGTCCGCATTATAACTCTGCCTGTAAAGATTTAAGGAGAAAGACATGGAAAAAGATTTTCATTATGACATTATCTACTCTATAGCAAAGTTAACCGAATGTAAAGACGCCGAAATCATCGCCCATGCGTCGCAATTTGTTGACGACAATAGCGAGAGATGGTTTAGCGATGGCGGTGGGGACATACCTTTTCCCGAAAAAATCGAATGCTCAACAGGCGGCAACTACTTTCCAATAATGACCCAGTCGATGTCGCCGCTATCTGTTGACCCATATGTTCAGAATTTCGTTTATGTACCTTTTCATTTTCTTCCCGGAGACAACAACGTTACTATAGACAAGAAGAAAAACCCATTAAGCACAACGCCAAACTCAAATAATGCCAAGACATTACTAAACTATGCCTTGGAAAGCAAAGAACCCTATCGTATAGGAATAGCCTTACACACATACGCCGACACATGGTCTCATCAGAATTTTACCGGAATGCGGGAAGATTGGAATTCCGTGTATCCATGGCATAACGCAAAAAAATATCTTGTTCCCGATATCGGCCACGCCGAGGCTGGCCATTCTCCCGACGTTATCTCCGAGATATGGACAGACCACCGGCTTGGAAATGACAAACAAATCGATAACAAAAAAAGGGCGTTAGATGCTGTAGAGAACATATATAAAGCAATGAGAGACTACACTGGCGCCGGCCCTCAATGGAGTACTGTAGCACCAAATTACACTAACATAGTCAACTCCTCCGATTTCGACAACAGGGTAGCAGATGTCTCAGATTTTATACGTGCTAAATGCCACGAAGCAGTCCCTCAATACGTCAGCGATGTGTGGATAAATGGTGCGTTGGAAAGGAACGGGTTAACAGTAAAGTTTAAAGACGGCGTCAACCATCTTGACACGCACTGGTACAAATTCAACAAGGCGGCCAAGGCGCAACTTGCCTTAGTGTTAGACTTGATTAAAGGCCTGTAGATAGGTAAAGTTTCATAAAACAGTTTACCCTGGAGGGACTTATGAGAATTGATATGCACTGCCATGTCGTTGGTAACGGCACGGATATTAACAAGGTTGATAACGATGTGTATTTCAACAAGAAAAACAGTCCGCACTGGTTTACGCGAATCTTGTACGCGATGATTGAGCACGGGTTAGGAAATGCCGGGGCCGACACTAACGGCGATAAGGTGGTTTCATCTGACGAGTATTTCGAGTTTATATCCAAAATCCTCGTGGAATCCAGGGAGATAGACAATATTGTCCTTCTTGCCATGGACGCCCCATATGACCCCAATACCCATGAGCGTATGGACAGTATAACCACACTCTATGTTTCAAATCGTTTTCTGGATAAGAAGGTAAAGCTGCTGAATGAAGAGTTAAAGAAAAAAGGGGTGGATAAGCGCTTTTATTTAGGCGCCTCGGTCAATCCAAACAGGGAAGACTGGAAGAAAGAGCTATACTACGTGATTAACGAGACCGACGCCGTGCTTATGAAGTGGATACCTTCGATTCAGCACATCTACATAATGGGCAATCACAACGAGTACTATGAAATGCTTGCCAATGCCGGGCTGCCCCTGCTCTGCCACATCGGCCTCGAGTACTCTTTCCCCGAGGGGATGCGAAATATCGAAGAGAGCAGGAAGGACCCAAACTTGGACCTTGACCGCTTCGGTTTATTAATCAAGCCGATTTCATGCGGGGTTAAGGTCATCGCGGCCCACTGTGCCTCACCCGTATTCCCGGCTATCGACAGAGACGAAACCCTTAAGTTTTATGAGTTTATGAAGGCAATAAACACTGGTGGTGAGGTGAAGATTTGGGCTGATACCTCAGCCCTGTCGCTCTCAACGAGAATCCCCTTCTTACCTGAAATAGTTAAGAACTTCCCAGCTACATGGCTGCTTAACGGCTCAGATTTCCCAATCCCTATAGACAGCTGGGCACACCTGCCTTTGGTAACGCATGACATGACCGTCAAGGAATTCATCGAGGTCTGCAAGCTAAAGAACCCCCTTGACAAGGACATAAGAATCAAAGCGGCACATGGGTTCAAGAATGGGGTTATCTTTGGAAATACCAAAAAGGCGCTTCGCATTTAATAACCAGATATACCCGATATGAATGATACGGCGGTCCAATTGTACAAGATGTTGGGTCGCCGTTTTTCTTATTTGGATGAGGGAGCGATGAATCATTGCATTTTTTGCTGAAAAAGGCTAAAATTAACTCTGTTGAGATGGCAATATATATGAAGTTATATAATTCTCCGATTGAGCAATCAGCACGGGCCTTTGGGCGGCCCGTATATGGCGAACGGTTACGGATAGTCTGACGCATGGTATTTAGCTCGCCAATATTTTTATTTCTATTCCTGCCCCTGACGTTGCTTATCGGCCTCAGCCTGAAGAACACTCAGGTGCGCAACGTGTTTCTGCTCATCGTGAGCATGTTGTTTTATGCCTGGGGCGAGGGGGCGTTTCTTTTGTTGATGCTCCTTTCCATATTAATAAACTACTTCTTTGCTTACCTGATAGAGGACGCGCGCCTGCTATCGCCTAAAAGGTCGCTGGCCTACGCTGTTATAGCAAACCTGGCCCTTCTGGCCTTTTTTAAATACGCAAACTTTATCGTGGATAACCTCAACTACTTTGTAGTCCTTGCGGGTTACGAGAAAATCGTCATGAAGGAAATCCATCTGCCCCTGGGTATCTCCTTCTATACGTTTCACAGCCTGTCTTATGTTATCGACCTATACAGGAAGCAGACACGCGGAGAGTACGCGGAAATTAAAAAGGCAAATCTGCCGAACCTTGCCCTGTACATAATGTTCTTTCCGCAGTTGGTAGCAGGCCCCATAATAAGGTATCACGACGTAGCGGTGCAGATTCTTACGCGCGCTACGACTGTCGCCTTGTTTGCCTCCGGGGTGCGGCGCTTTGTCATGGGGCTTGGGAAAAAGGTCCTGATTGCAAACACAATGGGGTCTGTGGCAGACAAGATTTTCGCCATCCCGGGGCAAGACCTCACGGCCCCGCTTGCGTGGCTTGGCATTGTGACATATACACTGCAAATATATTTTGATTTTTCAGGCTACTCTGACATGGCAATCGGGCTTGGCAGGATGTTTGGCTTTGAATTTCTGGAGAACTTCAACTATCCGTACATTGCGAAATCGATACGCGAGTTCTGGCAGAGGTGGCACATATCGCTGTCGAGATGGTTCAGGGACTATCTTTATTTACCGCTTGGGGGCAACAGGGTAGGCACGGGAAGGTTGTATCTTAACCTGATAACCGTGTTTTTCTGCACGGGGCTTTGGCACGGGGCAAGCTGGAATTTTGTCGTATGGGGGTTGTTTCACGGCCTGTTCATGGTGCTGGAGCGTCTGGGCCTGGATAAACTTCTGAAGCGGGTATGGTCTCCCATTGCCCACATGTATGCCATGTCTGTCATCCTTGTGGGCTGGGTATTTTTCAGGGCGGATACGTTTGAGTATTCAGGCATGTTTTTAAAGGCAATGGCAGGCCTTAGCGCCAGTAATGGGTTGTTGTATCCGGTTGGGGCATATCTTAGCAATGAGTTTCTGATTACACTTCCCGTTGGAATTATCTTCTGCACCCCGCTTGCTCCATACATAGGCAAGCTCTATGAAAGCGTGAAGCTCAGATTAGAGGGAAATCTCTTTTTGTGTGATATGTACAAATTCAGCATGTCGGGCCTGTATATTGTGTTTCTATTTCTGGTGCTTCTGGCATCTTCTATGTCTCTTGCGACCGGCACATACAATCCCTTTATTTATTTCAGATTCTAATGCGCGCTACAGGAGGTTAACCTTAATGGAATTTTACGTAGTCCTGGTAACGGTACCCGATATACAAACCGGCAATACCATAGCCGATGCACTGGTCAGTGAGGGGTTGGCAAAATGTGCCAATATAGTAAGCGATATTAAATCCATATTCCACTGGGAAGGGCATGTTCAGCAAGAGAGTGAACTGCTCCTGATAATAAAGGCAAAAAAGGCAAATTTCCCAGCCCTCATGTCAAAGGTGAAAGAGCTGCACCCCTATACGGTGCCGGAGATAATTGCCCTGCCGATTGTGGATGGTTCGGAAGAGTATCTCGGTTGGCTTAACTCATGATTGACTTATGTAATATATTTCGTGTTAAATATTTATATGGAAAATAGGCTGTTTTTCGGCAACTATCTTTTAAAGAAAAACCTGATACGGGAAGAGGACATATTATATGCCCTGAAGTATCAGAGTGAGAAGACCCCCTCATTCATCGAAGTTGCCGTTAAGATGGACTATCTCGACATGAAAATGGTTTATGAGATATTGACACTGCAGGCAAACACAGACCTTGCCTTCGAGGAAACCGCCCTGGAGAAAGGCTATCTTACAAGTGCCAAAATCGATGAAATCCTCGCGGAGAAAGAAAAGTCGAGGCTGCATATCGGTGACATCCTCGTAAAAATGGGTATAATATCAGAAGACGTTATGGAGTCGGAGCTAAAGGCCTTTCACCATACAACGGAGAGGTTTATGGAGTTAAGCGAAATCCTGCGCGGCGTGAAGATGTTTCATTCCATAAGTGACCGCGCGCTGGAGGCCCTTGCCTACATAGCAGACAAAATAGTGTGCAAACAAAATGAGCGTATAGTCTATGAAAGTGAGAAGGCCGAATGTTTTTATTGTGTCGTCTCAGGCTCTCTCAGGATTACAAAAAACAATCCCAATGACTGGGACAAGGAGATTTTCATATATACGATAACCAACAATGACATATTCGGCATATCCTCGATATTTGAAGAGGAAAAGAGGTCGGCTAACGTTACTGCGGACCAGGAGAGCGTTCTCCTGCGTTTTGACAGAGAGAAGTTCCTGGCGTTCCTCAGTGACCACCCAAAGTCCTCATACCACATTTTACTGTTCATTATCCAACGGCTCGTCTACAAGCTCCATCAATCGCACAAGGAACTGGCAAACGAGAGAAAACATACCATTAGTCCTGTCGTAGCGGAGCCTTCGATGGATGATGTAGTTTAGCTGAATTACCACAACTTAACACAAAAGGAGAAGATAATGGCATTGGAAGTGTCTCTGTCTGCCGTAAAATATGACGAAAAGGGACTTGTCCCCGTAATAGTCCAGGACGCCGGGGATTCGGCCGTTTTGATGATGGCCTATATGAATGCCCAGTCACTTAGTGAGACCATCACAACGGGATATACCCATTTCTGGTCGCGCTCACGGGGGAAATTCTGGAAAAAAGGCGAGACCTCCGGGCACGTCCAGGAGGTAAAGGAAATCCTCATAGACTGCGACGGCGACACCATATTGATAAAGGCCATTCAGCACGGCCCCGGTGCTTGCCACACAGGGCACAGGAGCTGCTTTTATAGGAATATAGACGGCACGGAAGTGGCCGCAAAGGTGTTCTCAGAAGAAGACGTGTATGGGAAAAAACACTGAAACAAGCGCCGGAGCGAACACCATAGACGCCCTCTACAACCTGATTCTGGATAGAAAAAACTCCCCTTCTGAAGGCTCCTATACGTGTACCTTGTTTTCTGGCGGCAAGGACAAGATACTGAAGAAATTTGGCGAAGAGGCCGTTGAGGCCATTATTGCCGCGAAGGGACAGGGCAGGCAGCGCCTCATCGAGGAACTCTCCGACCTGTGCTACCACACACTTGTCCTTATGGCAGAGGAGGGCATAGTGCCGGAGGACATTTACAGTGAACTCAACCGTAGGTCCGCTTTAGCAAAATTGCGTTTATAGCTGCTTTCCACAGTTCATACCATAACATACAAACGTGCGTAACTCATTCATTGAGAAATGCTGTTGGGTAACGCTTGATAATGTCATAATAATAATGTAATATAAGGAACGCGAAAGTGGCGGAACTGGCAGACGCGCTGGACTTAGGATCCAGTGGGTAACACCGTGAGGGTTCGACTCCCTTCTTTCGCAATCCCTTATTGGTTTTATGAGACCCGTGGATTATTATAAGGGTAACCCTGGCAATGCCAGCAAACTAAGGCAGGAAAAACTATATGCCGCTATAAAAAGGAGGACTGAAGAAAACATATGATTTAGAAACCGTTCTGCGTTTACTTGCGCACTTGACATGATAGCTTCCAATAATTGCCTGACATTAAGTGGTTTTATTATGTTCCTGAATACCTTGTCATTCGTGTGGTATTTATCGTTATAGTCTGTTATTATAATAATTGGAGGTGCACCGTCTGATTTCATTATCTCCTCTACAATCGGCATGTCGGTAACACAGTTATCAACGTCTATTATTACCAGATCTATGGTGTCTTTGTGCAACCTATACATCTCCAGGGCATCCCTGCCGCTATCTGACACATAAATGGACGATAACCTTCTTTGCAGGAGATTGCTGAGAAGCCTTCTTGAATATCCATCGGTTTCTATGTAAAGCGCGCTTAATCTTTTAAACACGGATTCATCTGCCATATTCATCTGCCTGCGCAACCTTCTCAGCGCTGGTGATAGGGAGTTCTATTGTAAAAACTGCGCCTTTCCCGATGTTTTCTGCAAACAGCCTGCCGCCCATGTTGGTTTCTATTATTATCTTTGACATGTACAGGCCTATTCCCGTTCCTTCGTTTCCCTTGGTCGTAAAATAGGGATCGAATAGTTTGCTGAATATGTCCCAGGGTATGCCGCCTCCGTTGTCGCTTACCTTGATTTGTATGTTATCCGTATTCCTCTGGATACATAGCTCAATCTGCCCGTATTCGTTTTCTTTTATCAATCCATTGGCCTTTGCACTTAATATTGCGTCTTTTGAGTTTAATATTATGTTTAACAGCACCTGTTTTAACTCATTGGGATACACATAGACGTTTAATATCCCATGCTCGCAATTCATTAACATCTCATAATTGACCACGGATATTTCATGAAGCAAACACCTGCATTTATACGTTATGCCGATTTTCTGGTGTTTCAACTGCATTGACAACATGGACAATACCGAATTAATTATTACAATTACATCCTGTTGTACCTTCTTTTTCGCTGGTTTGAAAAAATTCTTGAAATCATTTATTGTGTCAGACATGTAATTTATCTGCTTCATGGAGGACACTATAACGTCGTCTATGTATTCATCATCAAGTTGCTTGAATTGATAGGCATCTTTTAAGTCCTGTATTATCAGGCCTAATGAGTTAAGGGGCTGTCTCCACTGATGGGCAATGGAGTTTATCATCTCACCCATCGTGGCCATTTTTGATTTCTGTATCAGCAATTCCTCCTGTATCTCGCATTTTTTTACCTCATCAATTACCCTTTTTTCCAATCCCTTGTTTAAATCATTTATAGTTTCAATCAGACGTTTACGTTCAGTAATGTCTCTTAGTGAAGCCAGAAATACCGGTTCCCCGTCCCATTGCGTTATTACTATCTGCATCTCTACCGTGATTATGCCGCCATTTTTCTGCAGGATGTCTATCTCAGCCTTATCCGATGACAGTACAGGAAGCCCCAGGCACGTTCCAATCAGATTGTCTGACTTCTTGCCAAATAACTGTTCGGCGGCTGGATTTGCAAAGCAGATACACCCCCCCATGTCTATTATAATAATGCCGTCGGCGTTATTCTCGACTATTTGATAAAAACGCGATTCCTCGGACTGTTTTACCTGGATACGCAGTCTATGTCGCTCCATGGCATACTGCATGGCACGAACCAGTTCTCTGCCTTTTAGTCCAGCCTTGATGATATAGTCCTGTGCCCCGTTTTGTATCGCCCTGACGGCGAATGTCTCATCTTCAATTCCAGTTAAAATCAGAACAGGTATGTCCTTTGCCATTCTGTGTACGCTTAAAAATGTCTCGTACCCGGTGGAATCAGGAAGGTTCAGGTCTAACAATATCACATCTACTCTGGTATCGGGAGATGACAGGTATAACCTGACTGACGCAAGACTGGATTTACTCTGCACATCGAAGTTTAGGTAGGAAATGCCCCAAAGTATCTCTTTTATGTAAGCGATATCGGCAGAGTCGTCCTCAATCAGCAAAACCTTCATGTGTTTTTCCTTATCCACTTGCATAATATTGGCAATATCGGTTTTGGCCATGTCCATGATTATATTCTCTACCTGATATATTATCTGAAGACAAGATTGAATAAAAGTAAATTCTTAGGGCGGCAACATCTCATTTAAGTTAAAGGTTATTTACCTGCCGGCAGCTCAACGGCGTGGATTTTTTTATTCAAACAACAGTTTTTCAGTTATCTTTAAAGTCTTCAGTACCCGTTCGCCGTCTTTGGTCAGCTTGTAAAGCCTGTCCTTGTCCTGTTCTATGATGTTCGATTCCCTGAGGATTTTCAGATGAAAGGCGGCCTTTGCGTTGTCTTCAACGGAGAGTTCTCTGATGATGTCAGAGAAACGGGCCTTTTTGTTGGCGTCCAGAAATTTAATCGTCTTTCTCCTCAGCGAATTCGAGAGCGTTCCCATAATGCCGTCAAGGTCTACACTGGACAAGCCCTGTTCAAACCTTGCCTCCTCTATTACCCTGCGGATAATGACCAGCAGTTCATCGACGTCAAACGGTTTTGAGATAAACTCACATGCCCCCTTTTTTATCGCCTCTATGGCGCTGTCTATGGTTGCAAAGGCCGTTATTACTATTATCTTTATCTTCGGATTTATTTTTATAAACCCCAGAATTGCATCCAGCCCCTTCACCCCGGGCATTATCAGGTCCAGGAGCATTATGTCGCAATTGTCCGCCAGGTCACCGTCCAGGGCCTCTTTCGCCGAGGCAGACGTGTTCGTCACAAAACCGTTAAACTGCAGCACCTCCGATAGATTATCCCGCAGATCCTGGTCGTCGTCAACTATCAGTATCCTATTCATCGTATTGCGCTTTTGGCAGCTTTATCGCCACATTTGTGCCTTTGCCGTGGGGGCTGGTTATTTCGATTGAGCCGCCATGGTCTTTGACTATGCCATAGCATATTGACAGGCCCAGGCCAATGGACGTCTTGCTTTCCTTTGTTGTAAAAAATGGCTCGAAAACATGCTTCATATCTTCTTCCAGGATTCCTGTGCCCGTGTCGGTTATCTCGGCCAGGATAAATCCATTGCGATGCTCAGTAGATAGCGTTATCCGCCCCCCTGAGGGCATCGCCTCGGCGGCATTGCTTAATATATTTATAAATACCTGTTCAAATCTCATGAAATCTCCCTTAATGTATGCCCCATCCGCCATGTGCTTTATCACCTCTATGCCATTGAGCCTTGAGGAGACCAGCGTCAGTGAACTATCAATTATGTCATTGATGTCGACGTCAACCATGTTGGGAGACTTGTGGCGCGAGAAACTCAGTAGTTCTTTGGTTATTGTCGTGGCCCTTTCTATGTTCTTTTTCATTAATTCTATTTTATTGATTATAAATCCATCCAGTGTGGAGTTTTGCAGCTTTTGCCTCAGGGCGTGTATGATTATGAGGACATTGTTCAGAGGGTTGTTTATCTCATGAGCCACGCCAGAGGCTAGTTGCCCAATTGAGGCCATTTTTTCGGAGTAATACAGCATTTGTTCAGTTTTCTTGCGCTCTGTCACATCCCTTAGTGAAGCCAGGTAAACCGTTTCATTCTCCCACGGCAATTCAACCACCCTCATCTCGGCTGTCAGCCTGGCGGGATTTTTATTTACAATGTCGATTTCTACTGTCTCACCGGCGACCATCGGAAAGCCAAACAGTTCACCCGTAAGCTCCTCCGCCATGCGTCCGAACATCGCCTCAAGCGCCGGGTTTACAAAGAGTATGTAGCCGTTTCTGTCCACGATGATTATACCGTCGGCATTATTCTCTATTATCCTGAAAAACCTGTTTTCACACGAATCCTCAATCTCGACGAGCAGACGGTTACGTTCGATTGAATAAAGCATCGTCCTGGCCAGCACATCGCTGTTGGTTCTCCATTTGATAATGTAGTCCTGGGCGCCCTCCTTTATCGCCCTTATGGCGATCGCCTCGTCATCCAGCGCAGAAAGCACTACTATCGGCATCTTTCTGGCACTCAGATGCAGCTTGATAAAAGTATCTATCCCTCTGCTATCCGGCAGGAACAAATCAAGCAATATGACATCAAAAGAATCACCTGCCTGTATCTGATCAACGGCAGCTTTCAGAGTATTTGCAAGGCTGAGGTTAAAACGGTGGTTTTGCGTGCAGGAGAGTACCTCATTCAGATAGTCGACATCCTGGGCGTCGTCCTCGACCAGGAGGAGTCTCAACCCTTTGTCATACGGCATCCGGCGTCTCCTTAAATCACCTGTCTTTAAACAGTTCGGCTGTCCTGTGAACCTCAGCAGATGAGATTTGTACGGGATTGCCGGTGAGAATTCCGACCACGTTTCTGAACGGATTGCCTATGTGCATGCCTGAGTGGTCTATTTGAAACTCACGTATCTCTTTATCATGCGTGGAGCCTCGCATTTTCAATACGGTAATGCCACGCCTGGTCTCACCGTAAAGCTCTACGTAACGCAGCAGTATTATGGAGTCCGTGATTGTAGAGATATGTGTCTCCGTAATGGATGTTCCACCCAGGAGAGTGGGGGTTGTCGATGTGAAAAGCCCCGCTACCTCCTGATGTTTTATAAATGACGTTATGCTTATGACAAACTCCCTGAAACTTCTCAACGTAGATACCCGCTCCAGGGCCGAGAGACTGTCAACGGCTATACGGTTAGGTTTGTAGCTGTCTATAACCTTTTTCATTTTTATCAGGTGGTCCTCAAGTGAGGCGGTCTCAGGATATTCGCATACGACAAGGAGCTTTCCCTCTTTTTCCATCTTTTCGTAGTCGACACCCCAGCCTATGGCGTTTCTGAATAGTTGTTCTCTGCTTTCCTCAAATGCAAATATCAGGCATTTTTCGTTCTTGTTGGCTCCACCGGCCATAAAATGGGTTACCATCAGGGTCTTGCCAGTTCCCGTTGCGCCAGATACCAGGATAATGGAATCCCTGTAGAAACCGCCTGAGCACATGTTGTCAAGCTCAAGGCAGCCGGAGGTGATTCTCACGTCTGAGGACTTCTGTTTAAGCTCAATGGCCGACAGAGGGATGATTATTATGCCTTCTCCTGGCATTATGGTAAACGGGTACTCCCCCTTCTGGTGTACCGTCCCACGATACTTGAGGATTTCTATCGTGCGCCTCCTCCTCTCAGCCTCCAGCACGTTTCTTAATATTACGACGTTATCAGCAACAAACTCCTCGACCCCAAACCTGGCTATTACGCCGTGTTCCTCGGTACGCTCCGCAGTTATAACGCTGGTAACGGACATCTTCCTGAGTGCGTAGGTTATGCGGAATATCTCCCTGCGTACAGTTGCCCTATCGGAAAACTGGCTGAAAAACGCACCCAGTGAATCCAGAGATACCATGGTCGCCCCAATCTTTTTTATCGCGTGCTCTATGCGGGCCAACAGACCGCCCATGTCATAAAACCCTGCCTCGACTACCTCGACCTCTGGCTGTGGCGAGGCGTCGACAAAGGCCCACGTCCCCTCTTTCTCATATTTTCTTATGTCCCAGCCAAAGCTCTTCATGTTTTTTCTTATCTCATCGGGAGATTCCTCAAATGTGACAAAGACCCCTTTTTCGCCATGCTTTGTTATTCCCTCAACTAAAAACTGTGTAACAAATACCGTCTTGGCGCTTCCTGCCGTGCCAGACAACAGGGTTGAGCGGTCCTTGGGCAACCCTCCGTTTGAAATCCAATCAAAACCTGGGATGTGTGTCTCTAATTTCTCTACTTCAAATTCTTTATTTTTCATTGGATTCTCCCTGTTTATGCTTAAAGGTTGGTTGCAAATCAAGCCCTAGCAGGACTTTTTCGGTATCCGACAGGTCTCCTATTATGCGCCTTAAGGGTGGGGGGATTTCTTTTATTAAGGTAGGGGTGGCAAGAATCTTTTCGTCTTCGGCCAGTTGGGGTCTTTCCAATACGTCTACAATTATCATTTCATATTGGTTTTGCAGCTCTATTTCACATATGTTTTTCAGATTGGCAATAGCCCTTTCGGACTTGGGGGTTTTACCTGTTATGTAGAGTTTTAATACATATTTACCCATACCAGCCTCCATATTTATCAATTGTTAATATCAGTTTGCATGTCATGTAGTCTTTCTGTACATAATAAAATAGTTACGGTAATATGACACAAGATTGCCCATCAACTCAAGGAGAGTCAGACGGCTCTCCTCCATATACAACTGTACCTTGCCCATGTTCATTCCCTGTATCTTCATCTTCAGGGCCTCTGAGTGAATCTCGACTATGTCTCTTGGGCCGGATTTCAAAAAGCCGAGCTTTTCAGCCAGAGAATGTAAAAGCTCCTGGACATTGTTGTCGGCCTTGTAGATTCTTTGTTGAACGGCTACGTCCAGTATCTCGGAATATATTGTCGTAAAATTATCGAATATTTCGCTGTTTTCATTGCGCAGAGACGTCTTGCCCAGCATCTGAGACGTGATGGAGGCCCGTGGCGCACCGGACAGGCGATCCAAAGATTGTATCTCATCCGTGTTGTTCTTTTCCTGGCGCCTCTTGGCCAGCTCAAGTTGCAGCTTGTTTCTTTCTATCGCATATAACAAAAATCTTAAAAGCAGGTGTCCGTCAAAAGCGCCCTTGACCAGATAATCC
>PEAC01000055.1 GCA_002753305.1 Nitrospirae bacterium MYbin6 | reverse complement strand
ACAAAAACAAACACCTGAATTTTTCATTCACGTCAGATTTTTTGCCAATCCAGTCTCTTTTTTTGTCATTCCCGCGAAAGCGGGAATCCAGGAAGGCATCTGCAAGGGCTAAATACACAGGCAATTTCTGACTAATTTTTCTAATGCGATTGCCCTGCGCGATGGGTTTGTAAAAATATATAAAGATGCACTATAATATAGTTATGAGCGTGATAGCGATACCCAGACCATTACGTGAAAAGTTAGGAGATGACGGCGTCGATGCGCTTATTGCAGTCATCAATGAAGCAATCTTGAGATCTCACGAAAATTTGGCTACCAAAGACGATATTGCCAGACATGAGCTTAATACGAGGAACGATATTGCCAGACTTGAGCTTAAAATTGAATCTGTAAGGTCTGACCTTGAACTTAAGATAGAGAAATCTAAGTCTGAGACATTAAAATGGATGTTTATCTTTTGGGCTGGGCAGTTAGTGGCAATTTTCGCCATGCTCAAGTCATTTATTAAATAACATAACTGTGTATGTAGCCGCCTTTATCCATGAGCGTCAAGCTCTGAGAGTTGATTTCGTAAAACAAATCCTTTCAAGCGGGGGATTTCCCCCTCCGCCCCCTTATATTGAACCATCACCTTGTGGCTCTGGCCCATGCCTTCAGGGACGAGCAGCCTTTTAATCTTTATGGCCTCAAATTGGTAATTGCCGTCTTGTGGCATCCGGGAAATCAGCTCGTCTATCCCCAGAGAGACAAGGAAAGTCCCCTGTGAGGCGTACCCAACGGGTGTAAACCCGTGCGGGAGTCCCCATTTCGCCAGGGCAGAGAAGTTGACGTGCGCGGTTATATCCTGCCTGCCTATGTTTATGTAGGGATTTTCAGAGGCCTTGTGCCTGTAGTAACAGACAAGTGTGCCGCGGGAGCGTTGCGGATGGTAATACTGCCACGCGGGATACCCATAGTCGATTGTCAGAATAAAACCTTCTGTCAGAATTGCCGCCACAGCCCTAAGCCAGTCCTTGATGGCAAGATTTATCTCGGTTCGATATAGATAAGGCGCTGTTGAATCTCTGAGCGCGCCTATATTGAATTCTTCCACATACGCCATGATCTCATCAGATGGTTCAACAAGCACCTCGTGCAGATTATCTCCATCGGCCCCGACCCAGACCTCATTCAGCACGCCATTTTCCATTTGCACCAGGTGTACGGCAAAGGCGTCCAGAAGCTCGTTTGACAGTACGCACCCGCGCATGGCGGATAGCCCTCTGGCCGAATCGCGCCATGTTATTTTCTCTGAGAATTCCTTGAGCAGTTCTTCCTGGCGCTGCCGCAGCCACGGGTTGGCCTCTATGATAACGTATGACAGGCAGTGGAAAAAGTCTGTATCCTTCAGGTATCTGAGCATATCCGCGGCAAGGAGCGCCCGGCCCGGCCCGAATTCTATAATGAGAAACGGCTCCGGCCTGCCCCCATGACAAATCCACATCTGTTCGATTTGTCTGCCAATGGAGGCGCCAAAGGCCGGGTGGAGGTGTGAGGCGGTAAAGAAGTCCCCCTCGCGCCCGAAAATGGGTTCATTTGACATGTAATAGCCGTAGGTGGGGTGGTAGAGGGCCTCGTACATGAAGTCCTTAAACGGCATAGGGCCGGTTTCCCTGATTTTTTCGATAAGTATTTTAATTAGCACAGTCCACGCCGTCGCCCTAAGGGCCTTTGACAAAATAACCATGATTCCAAAGGTTACTCGAAAATATCGTTGACGTCGACCTGCAGCCCTTCTATGACTTTAGACGTAACCACACCCTCAAGCTCTGCAAAGGCGTGTTTCTTATACCTGGCGTTTTCAATAGTCAGAATCTCAATTGCTTTAAACTCAGGCAGGACTATCCAATACTCCGGCACTCTATACCTCTCATAGATAGCCCTCTTGACTTCGGTATCCTTTTCGTATGTGCCCTGTGAAACTATCTCACAAACCATATCCGGCACGCCTCGTATCCAATCCTGGAAGATATCCATGTTCTCTTTCCTTATAAATAGTATATCGGGCTGGAGCCTGTTAATACCATCTTCAAAGATTACGTCAAGCGGTGATACGTATAACTCGCCTAAATCGTGCTTCTCCAGGTGAGACAGTATTTTCTTTGTTATTTTCATGATAATTCTTTGGTGTCTTCCAAATGGACTAGGCCCCATGATTTCCTCTCCGTTAATGATTTCCGTTAAGTCTAAATCTCTTTCGATCGTTTCCATGTAGATAGTATATCACCAGAGTTACGTTTTTGTCGACGCGGTAGTTATGAACGGAATTATTGTAAAGGCAATTTATATTATATATTATAGCAGCCGATTGTATTATAATATATCATAACCGGAGATGGACAACGGACTATTAAAATTAGACGACCTGCTAAGTAAGGTAACGGCATATGCCCCGGATGCGGACACTTCGATTATTCGCAAGGCATACTATTTTACTCAGGAGGCCCATTGCGACCAGAGAAGGCGTGAAGGGAAACCGTTTTTTGAGCATCCCCTTGCCGTAGCCTCCATATTGGCCGACATGCACCTTGACTGCAAGACAGTAGTGGCAGGCCTTCTGCACGACACCGTGGAGGACACGGAGACAACTGTCGAGGAAATAGTCGATATCTTCGGCGAGGATGTCGGTTTTATGGTCAACGCCCTGACTAAATTGAAGCAGATGGAGTTCAGGACCAGAGAGGAAACCCAGGCCGAAAATTTCAGAAAGATGTTCGTAGCCATGGCCGAAGACATCAGGGTAATACTCATAAAGTTTGCCGACAGGCTCCACAACATGAAGACCCTGAGGTTTATGCCGCCACACAAACAAAAACTGATAGCGGCCGAGACGCTGGACATATACGCACCGCTTGCCAATCGACTTGGTATGGGCTGGCTCAGGTCAGAATTCGAGGACCTCGGCTTCAAGCACCTGCACCCTGAGCTGTATGAAGATTTATATACTAAAGTAGCCGCTAAACGCCAGGTGCGCGAAAAGTTCGTAATGACCCTCGCCTCGACAATCGAAGAGAAACTAAACGCTCATGATATCCCGGGCCGCGTAAGCGGCAGGGTGAAGAATTTCTACGGTATCCATCAGAAGATGCAGGCTCAGCGAGTGACGTTTGAGGAGATCAACGACATGTTGGGCCTGAGAATCATCACGCAGACAAAAGAGCAGTGCTACATTATACTTGGCCTGATTCATTCGCTTTGGATGCCAGTGCCGGGACGCTTTAAGGACTACATAGCCATGCCCAAATCCAACAGGTATCAGTCACTGCACACAACCGTCTTAGGCCCAAGCGGCGAGCGCATAGAGTTTCAGATCAGGACCGAAGAGATGAACCTGATTGCCGAAAAGGGTATCGCAGCGCACTGGCTTTACAAGGAGCGCAGCCGCCAGGTAGAGAAAAAAGACGCTATGTACATAGAATGGCTCAGAGAGCTGATACACCTGCAAAAGGACTCAAAGGACGCGCGTGAATTTCTCGAAATGTTCAAGGGTGAGATATTCTCCGAGGTCGTGTTTGTCTTCACCCCTGCCGGGGAGATAAGGGAACTGCCCGCCGGGGCCACCGCCGTGGATTTCGCCTACGCCATACATACCCATATAGGAAACCGCTGTGTCGGGGCACGGTGTAACGGCAGGATTGTGCCTCTTAAATATCAGTTGAAAAACGGCGATACTATTGAGATAATCATCTCAAATACCCAAAGTCCCAGCAGGGACTGGTTGAACTTTGCCGTTACGCATAAGGCAAAAAACCGCATCAGACAGTTCATCAAGGTTGAGCAACGCAAACAGGGCATTGAGCTTGGCACGTCGATTTTAGAGGACATGCTTAAAAAACATAAGATAAAGCTCTCTACCCTGAAGTCCAAAAAGATGCAGGAAACTACGGCGCAGTTAAACTATAAAACCCTCGACGACTTACTGATGGCAATCGGTTACGGCAAACTCTCCCCAAGGCATGTGGTCAATATTTTAAATCCCGAATTGAAAGAGCATGCCGAGACACAGGTGGACGCCAAGCCTCATAAGGCTAAAAAACCCAACCTGGGGGTACACATCACCGGCGTGGATAACCTGCTATATACGACAGCCAAGTGCTGCTTTCCGATCCCCGGCGACAGCATATACGGATTTATTACGAAGGGAAAAGGTGTTACAATCCATCGCACGGACTGCCATAATTTTAAGCGCTCCGCCCTCCTGGACGAAAACAGAACTGTGAACGTTACATGGGAATCCGAGGAAAATACCATATCTCAGGCCAAGCTCTACGTAGAAACGGTGGACAAGCCAGGGATGCTTGCAAACCTGACCAACGTTATCACGGCCTTTAACATCAACCTGTCGCACCTGGAGGCCCGTTCCTCACAGAACAAACATGCGCACTTCGTCTTCATTTTAGACGTAAGAGACAAGCCCCAGCTCATGAATCTAAGCAGCAAACTCCTCTCCTCAGACGGCGTCATAAGCGTTAACAGGTGATTAACAAGCTTATCTTAACAGCGAAGGCCTGATTTTTCGGATGACATAACTCTATCCGTTCATTTATACTTATGGTCGCGTGATAATCGAACGAAACATACTGCGGGTGCTTGACTCAGGCAAAACGGTCGGCCTTGACACCCTGGCCGTCGAGAAAAAACTGAGGCTGCGCATTAACGGCACCGACGTCCTGTCTTTATATTGTTCCCCTGTGATGATTAAGGAACTCGTTGTGGGATTCATCATGAGCGAAGGGATAATAAAAGGTTCATGGTGTACGGAGACCATGTCTATTGACATCGGACAGGACATCGTTGTTGATATCACAGCAGACGGGAAGGTCTCCACAGAAGGCAAGGCCACCACTTCGGGCTGCATCGGCGGGATTACCATTCCGAAGGAGATCATTGCCAACTCAGTTACATCCACCATTAAGATCTCCCCTGAGGCCATTCGCCACCAATTCGGTGACTTTCAGAACCGCTCATTATCATACAAAGACACAGGCTGCATACACAGCGCGGCCATCTCTGATGGGAACTCCATTATAGCCTTTGCCGAGGACATCGGCCGGCACAATGCCGTTGATAAGGTAATTGGGGCGTCGATTTTGGAGGATTTCAATCTGGCTGAGTCCGTGATGCTGTTAAGCGGCAGGCTCTCCTCGGAGATAGGCTCTAAATGCGCGCGCTGGTCGATTCCAATAGTGGCAAGCCGAACCGCGCCAACCCTGCTCTCAGTTGAAATCGCCGAAAAGGCGGGTATCACGATGATTGGATTTCTGCGCGGCTCAAGATTTAATGTATATTCACACCCTGAGAGAATATCTTAAGGCTCTGATGTTCATGAATACAACTAAAGGAGAAAGAATGATACAAACACATTATTTGTCGCGTCCGCTAACAATTCTATTAATAATTTTAACCACTCTTTTATCGGCCACCCTGCCTGTTTGGGCGGCAGAGACTGCGAATACACCCAACGAAGAGCAGCTTGAAAATATTAAAATCATAGTAGACAAGGCCATTCACGATGGAAAGATTCCCGGGGCCGTGGTTGTCATTGGAACCCAGGACGGTATCGTCTATAAAAAGGCATTCGGTTACCGTGCCCTGCTGCCGGAGAAGTCACCGATGGCCGTAGACACTATTTTCGACATATCCTCGCTTACAAAGGTCGTGGCCACAACACCCGCGATACTTCAGCTTGTGGAGCAGGGAAGGCTTCGCCTTGAGGACCCGGTCAGCAAGTACTGGCCCGAATTTAAGGCCAACGGGAAGGAAAACATTACCGTACGCCAGCTCCTTACGCATTACTCAGGGCTTAGGCCAGACCTTGACAACTTTCCAGAGTGGCACGGCTACAGTACGGCCATGAAGATGATTCTCAAAGAAAGGCCCGGATATACCCCTGGGAATATCTTTGTTTACAGCGACATCAACTTTGCCATTCTTGGCGAGCTTGTCTACAGAATCTCGGGCAAACCGCTTGACGCATACTGCGCCCAAAATATATTTAAACCCCTGGGGATGAAAGACACCTCCTTCAGGCCTTCGCCTTCGGCGCATAACCGTATTGCGCCCACACAGTTTCGCAAGGGGAAGCTGATTCAGGGAGAAGTCCACGACCCCATGGCCTATAACATGGGCGGAGTAGCCGGACATGCCGGACTCTTCTCTACCGCCGGGGACTTGTCGATATTCGCCAGGGCAATGCTCAACCTGGGGACGTATAACAATGTCCACATCCTTAGTCCGCTTATGGTGGCCAAGATGGGCAGCCCCCAATCACCCGTGAATAAGACCGTTCTGCGTGGACTTGGATGGGACATCGACTCGCCGCTTTCCTCCAACCGCGGCGTACTTTTTCCCGTCGGTTCCTACGGACACACGGGTTTTACCGGTGTGTCGTTGTGGATAGACCCCGTGTCAAAGACATATGTCATTGTCTTAACTAACCATGTCCACCCGGACGGAAAAGGTGACTCACTGTCACTCAGAGCGGAGATATCAACTATTGCCGCCTCTGCCTTGGGGCCAATCCCGGTTGAAAAGGTGTTGGCAAGTGGGCGCACCTTAACTGGCTACCATGAGCTGTTAAACAGCTACCGCTCCAAAGGTTCACGCAACGGAAACGTAAAAACCGGAATAGATGTACTTGAGTCCGAGAGATTCGCCCCCCTTGCCGGGCTGAACATTGGCCTTATCACCAACCACACAGGGCTTAACTCAAAGGGAGATCGCACAGTCGACATCCTTTATAACGCGCCCGGCGTTAAACTCAAGGCCTTATTCAGCCCCGAACACGGGTTTTTGGGCGATACTGACGAGATAATAAAAAAAGACTATATCACTGACTCCAGGACCGGCCTGCCCGTCTATAATCTCTATGGCAAGACCTATCGTCCTACGCAGGAGATGCTCGAAGGGCTTGACGCCCTTGTCTTTGACATCCAGGATGCCGGTGTGCGCTATTACACATACATAACAACAATGGGGTATGCCATGGAGGCCGCCGCGAAGAAGGGAATCGCCTTTTACGTCCTCGACAGGCCGAATCCTATTACAGGCGCGTTTGTCCAGGGGCCTATAAGGGAAAAGGGATTAAAGTCTTTTACAAATTACTACCCGCTGCCCGTCAGGCATGGTATGACAATTGGCGAAATGGCAGAGATGTTTAACGTGGAGTACAAGATAGGCGTCAAATTAAAGGTTGTTAAAATGCAGGGTTACGAGCGCTCAGACTGGTACGATGAGACCGGCCTCACATGGGTAAACCCCTCGCCCAATATTAGAAGCGTGGTGCAGGCAGCCCTCTATCCCGGCTCAGGCATTATCGAAGGCGCTAACGTAAGCGTCGGCCGCGGTACGGACATGCCTTTTGAAGTGGTGGGTGCACCGTGGATAACCGCGAAACGGCTTTCATCCTTCCTGAACAATCGAAAGCTCAACGGCGTGCGTTTTATGCCCGTGGAGTTTAAACCAGTGAGCGACAACTACGAGGGAAAGGTCTGTTACGGCGTTCGGATTATCATAACGGAAAGAGACGCCATGAACTCACCCGGATTAGGGATAGAACTGGCCTCAGCCCTTTACAACCTCTACCCCAAGGAATTTATCGTGGATAAAACGATAGGGCTTATCAGCGACGATGTCCTGCTGTCCATCAAGAGAGGCCGGGACCCGCATATGATAAAGATGGACTTACAGGAGCCGCTCAAACAGTTCATGGATATTCGCTCCAGATATCTGCTCTATTAAAAGGGCAATCAGCGCCAAGCCAAAGAAAAAGGCAGTTCCGGCAAGGGTCGGAACCACCTGCCGAAACCACCTTTGGTTTTTTCTATATTGCCGGAGCTTATTTTGCCGCGGCTACGGGGATTGTTTTTGACTGTACCAGGGCCGCTGGAGCTTGGGCAACAGCTGCTGGTGGTTGATTAGGTGTGGGGGCCGAAGGGGCCTGCGCGGATTGTGAGTTCTTCTGCCTTAATCCCTCCGGATAGTAGTTGTTTTGTGGGTTCCAGAGCATCCAGCCATTAGAGCCGAACTGCTCGGCAGCCTTTATTTGCTCCCTTAGCGGTTCTCCCTTGAAGAATCTCCGGTCGTAGGCGTAATCTCTGAATGCCTGTATCCAGGGCCTGAAGCGGGTTGGGGACAGTTGGGTACGCTCCTGCGCCCTTTTCAGAGATAGATAGACAATCTTGTTTGGGTTTTGTACAGGATTCTTGTAGCCGGGGATTCCATACTGAAACCCAGACGGGTAAAGCATCGGCGCCAGATAATCGGGGACTCCGGCAAGGGCCTCAAGCTTTTGGCCTATCTGCGTATCGTTTGTGTTCCAGCATACGTAGCCGAATATATCCGCGCTAATATACACGTTATATGGGGCAAGCCTTCTCTTGGCCTCCTGGAGAAAGCCGGTAATCGCATTTACTCTGGCCTCCTCGGTACTCGGCTTAGAGAACTTCGGTTTCAATGAATCCGGGAATCTCACATAGTCAAACTGTATCTCGTCGAATCCGCTCTGGGCGGCCTCAATGGCTATGTCGATATTATAGTCCCATACCTCTTTTCTAAAGGGGTCAACCCATGCGAGTTTCTCTCTGTCGCGCCAGATGTCTCCGCCCTGAGTTTTTACGGCAAGTTCACGCTTTGCCATTGCCAGCGGGTTGTCTTTAAAGACAACTATACGCGCAATCAGATATATGCCTTTGTCTTTGTATGTCTTGACCATCTCTTTTAAGTCTTTGATAATTATCACCTTCTGTCCGCCAACCTCTGCGGCAAGGGGAATGTTGCTTTTGTAGTTCAGCACACCCCAGTCGCCCTTTACATCTATCACGAGGGCGTTGAGTTCCGTCTCTTCAATGAGTTTCAGGGCGGAGGTTCGCAGCTTCTTACTGGCCGCTCCATACATAGATAAATATAGGGCCTTCGGGACGAAGGGATTTAACTGAATATCTACATTTGCAGCCCCTGGCGAAGGTGTTACTTCGCTTTTCGTATAGCCAGGATACCTTACTGATATCTTGTTTGCCGGTGCCTTTAAGGTAATTGTACCGGCTTCGTTGGTCAGGAGTGTTGTGTTGTCCACCAGCGTTATGGCGTCTTTAATCGGTTTTTTTGATACGGAATCGACAACTTTAATTACGGTGTCCACCGCGTATGCCTTGCCGGCTAAAAGTACCACGGCAAACAGGGCAACTGCAAAATACTTGGCCATTGATTTCATATTATCCTTCACCCTCTGTTTTTTATTTAGAATTTTAATCAATTCTCTGTTAATAACCTCTCAAACGACTTTCCCTGGTTTGAGTTTTCGATAAGGAAGCGCGGCAGAGACATCATATTGTCCGTGCTTCGTACAGGCCTCCTCTCTATTGAAAACGCTGCAATGTAGCCGGCCTCAGAGGCCTTGCCCATCAGATATTCGTCATATATCCCGAAGGGCCACGCAAGCAGGTCGACCTTTGCGTTTAAATCCTTCTCAAGTTTATCTTTAGCCTTCTTTAACTGTGTCTCCACGAGTTTTTCATATTCCTTTTGATCGAGCTTCTTTTTTTCTCTCTTAAAATTAGGGTGCCAGTAGGTGTGGGATTGAAGGTCAAAAAGCCCCGTCTCCTTTACCTCTTTCAACTGGTTCCATGTCATGGCATAAGAGGCGTTTGAGATTGCCGAAGGGTATACGAATAGTGTTACAGGGACATTGTATTTCCTTGCAAGCGGGAACATGTCCGTGTAGACCGACTTATGTGCGTCGTCAGCAACAATAACTACGGAGTGCGCCGGAAGGGGTTTTTTACTTTTCAGGCTGTCGATAAGCTGCCTCAGCGGGATTACCGTGTAGCCATTTTGCCTGAGGTACTTCAGGTGCGACTCGAAACCGGCAGTCGTTATGGTCATGCTGTCGGCAACAACAGGCCCAAAGCGGTGATAAAGCAATATCGGCACACCTGTTTCCGATTTAGCCGTAGAGGCCGCAGCCACAGAGACAGTTATTAATATAACGGCGGCAATGGCAACCGTCATCAGGGCTAAAGAGCCTTTTACTCTCATATTCTAAAGTACCTCCTTAACATAATCTCCTAATCATATACAAAAATGTATAAATACTGCAAGTTATTTGTTTTCGATATGAAAATAATTTCCTTGCGGGGACACACGGAGGTTTTATTTTGACAACGCCAACCATAAGCTATATAATAGTGCGCGTAAGGCCGAGGCAGGCCATATACGCTTTTCAGGAGGTGGCGGTTAAGTTGTCTGATAGGGTAAAATATGTTGTTTATTGGGCTGCCATGTCGTTTTTACTTGTTTACTCAATGAGTTCGCTCCGTGTGGTGGATATAATTCGTTCATTCAAACACCCCGCTGACCCGTCTGTCTACTTAAGGGCCGATGCCCAGGAGTACTACGGTGTAGCCGGTGAGTATCAAAAAACCGGCAAAATTGTCCTGAATAACTACAAGATGCCCCTGTATCCACTATTTCTGCTTCTTTGCTCGTTTATCGATAAAAGGCTGGAGTTGGTCTTTCTTCTTCAATTATTGTTGTATATATTTTCATTTTTCATCCTTGCCTGCTTCATAGGCGAACATATAAGCAAGGCCCTGGCGCTCTTTTATCTCTTCTTTATCTATCAATTCAGCAAATTCCCCAAGCAAATCCTGACTGAGGGACTGGCCTATGGGTTAATAGTCCTGATATTTGCGTTTATCCTCAGATATTTGTACAGGAGGGATATCTTATCTCTTGTGGTGTTTTCGGTTCTTACCACTATGGCGCTTCTTCTGAGGGGAAATTTCATAGCATTGTTGATAAATATCTTACTTATAGGCATATTCGTAATTCATAATCGAAATCTATATGGCAAGCGAAAGACATTCCTTACGCATCTGTTGCTGCCCTCGGCGATTATATTTGGGGTATTGTTTTCCTGGATGGTATTTCAGGGGCTGAGGACAAACCAAAATGTGGCCTATGCCAATTATGGCTGGTATACTACCGCAAGTTTTGTTGTACCATATTACGGCGGCAAAGATATTGAAAAGGATTCCTTCACTGGCGGCATTAAGTCCGGGATATTGGAAATTGTAAAAACAAATATAAATCCCTATGACGATTTTAACGCCTCTACAAGCTTTATACATGAGGTCACTGATACCCGTATTGTTTTATCGGCATCGTGTCTGTCAAACAAGGAATACCCTTTTTGTATCACCGAAAACAGGAAACTCTTCTGGTTCCACTACTATATGAGTGACTACTACGCAAACCGCGTAATTAACGCCACTGTAGAGGCAAATTATAAGCAATCCCAAAATTCTCAAAAAAATATTTCAGAGAAAACCACAATCAACTTAGTGGCAAAAGATATTGTTACAGAAGTGCTTATTAATAACCACAAAATGTATTTTAAACTTGTGTATTTAAACTTTGCCAGAATCTATGGCCTCCCGATGTCATGGGATGAACTCTCTGTGTTTCCGCAAAAACTTGCACACCCATTAGTGTGGTTTTTTGATACTGGATATTCAGTGTGTTTTTTGATAGCCGGCCTTGTGCTTACGTTTGTATTTGTGCTAAAGATAATTTTCAGGATTGAGTGGGTCTTGTGGTTTTTCTTTTTTACGATATTTATAAATAATTTATGCCTCAACATAGTTATATCACTGTCCAATGTGGCACAAGAGAGATTTTGGTATCTGTTCTTATGGATGTGGTATCTGTTTGACTTCGGATTGATATTTATATTGGCGATTAATTTGTATGAGCGGTTTATTGGAAGGCGCTATAAAATCGCCAATTGACAATAATGGGCCGTGGGAGCTGCGATTTTATATTACGGATAAAATATAGTGGAACTTTCGATTCGTCCGGGTTGTCTAAGTGAATAGAGGAGAAAATGAGACATCCCTTGCCGATAAGGACGCACAATCGCTTGCGGCGGCGTCGCAGGCCGGTGATGCCGCCGCATTTGACAAGCTCGTCCTTATGTATAAGGATAAGATCTATAACCTCTGCTACCGCTTCCTCGCAGACCATGCCGAGGCCGAAGACGCCGCACAGGATGTCTTTATGAAGGTGTATACTTCAATAAATACGTTCAGGTTCCAGTCGTCGTTCTCTACGTGGCTCTATCGTATAGCCGTAAATACCTGTAAAAACAGGCTTAAGTCATTTAATTGGAGATCTATCATCAGGGCCTTCACAGGAGGCGCAAGCACGGACGAGGATGTCTTCCCTGAAATTCCAGACGCCAGGCCCACACCAGACAAACAAATGGAAAATGCCCAGCTTACCAAGGCAATAGAGCAGGCAATAGCAACCCTGCCAGCCCCGCAAAGAGTTGTCACAGTGCTGCGCGACATAGAGGGGTTTTCATATGAGGAGATCTCAGACATAACGGGCTATAACCCCGGCACGGTGAAATCAAAGCTATCAAGGGCGCGGCAGGCCCTCAGAGATAAACTAAAGGATGCTGTAAGATGAGAAACTGTAAAGGTGTGAGAGAGTTGCTGCCTGACTACATGGACGGCCTTCTGGATGATGCCACGGCTGGTGAAGTCAAGCTCCATATCGACAAATGCGCCGGGTGTACCCATGAGTTAAGCACAATGCAAGCCGTGGTTGAGGCCATGAAGGGGCTGGACGCGGTTAAAGCGCCGCGCGGGTTTGAGTCCCGCCTGAAGGAGCGAATTAATGCGCGGCCCCGGAGTTTTTTCAACATGCTTCCATTAATGGCCAAAGTCCCGGCGGGCGTTGCCGCCCTTGCTATTACGACAGTCTTAGCGGCCTATATGTTTAAGTCAGAGCCAGTGGTTTCACCAATGTTAAAGGAACAAAAGGCCGAAACTGTTGTTAAGGCGGCCCCCTCAGGCGAAACTGCCGCAGAGGCAGACAAGCTAAGCGTGGCTAAACCAATTCCCCCTGCCGCCCCGGCGGAAAAAAGAAAGGCCGCGGCAAAAAAAGCGGCCCAGGAGCCGCCGAAAGTGCTGCAAAAACCGGAGCAGGCCGAAGAGCCGTTGATGCTGTCGCTCCTTATCAGAATGCCGGCCCGTGAAGCGGCCCCACAACCCGGTCAAAACGCGCCCGCACCCCCTCCGGCGGCACTTGGCTCCAGACCGGATTCTGCCGCGAAAATTAATGAGCAACCCGATGACGGCAAACTGGAACAAAAAAAGGACGCCATCCCCTCAGACGAACGCCTCAAGTCTAAGGACGCTTTCACTAAAGAAAGGGCCGGCGATCTATCCGCTACCCATCAGTACAAGGCCCCGGCGGCAGCGCGCCCGGCAGCCGAAGGCCTCACAAAGGCGGATGTTAACCCGTTAGACGCCGCGCTCTCAAAAATCATCGACCTCCTGCCAGCCCTGGATGCCAAAGTACTATCCTCTCAGGCCGGACACAGATTGATAATCGACATCCCGGCAGACAACTACGACACTCTCCTGAGACAACTCCAATCAATAGGCGTGCCACAGGCCCCAAGCCCCCGCCCCGAAGGCGCCAAAACTCTCAGGGTACAAATAACGTTAGTCCTTTGATTTAATTAGTCCTAAAGTCAAAGAGTCCTGGCCACAAAGCCCAGCTCATGATGCATGGCCTCATATAGGTTGCGCAGCCCATACTATGACATGTTCTGTGATGTTGCACTTTTAACCAACGAAGCATAGGTAGAGTCGCTTTTTTGTCGAGAGGCATCTAAAATACTGTGATTTTTCAAAACAATTGCGCCACTTTTTCAAAACATATGGGCTGGCTGCACTGATCTATATCCGGTTCATTAAGCCCTGTCCCAAACCAAAATGTCATAAATGTTGCTCCAGGCTGCCCCTCCTTGCCAGAGGGGCAGCCAGTGAAGTTAACAATACTTAGGCAGCCATTATAAACCCCTTGCCGCTGCAGACAGGACACTCTTTGCTCGGTTCGGCAATGCAGTCATCCATTTCATTTTCTGAATTGCTTCCCCGCCATTCCATGTTACATACCATTTCGCCTGAGACAGTTTTACTTCCCTTGCATTTAGGACACAATAGTTTTTCCATCATGGCTAACCCTCCTCTCTAACATTAAAGAAGTTAATATCAGCCTTATCAGGCAACCACTGATTATAGTTTACTATATACAGGGCATATTTGTATACATGTCGGAGCTTGGGTCAAATGTATATCGAGACTTTTATTTACGGATATGTTATTTTAATCCCTTTCGAGATGAACGCATCTCTGGCTATTTCAGGTATTTCGTCGCTCAGGCCTGAGTAATCGGCAGATTCGCACCAAAGGTAGGCAGCGACTTTTATACCAGTTTCCGATATTTCCATTACTTTTAGCGAAGGACCGGGTGATTGTAAGATTCGGTTGTCTTCGGTGAAAATCGAGAGAAAGGTATTTTTGATGCTCTGTATGTCGTCGTTTCCAATGATGCCAAACGTCAGGTCAAGTCTTCGTAGTGGTTCGGTAGAGAAGTTTACAATGCTCCCGCCGGAGAGCGGGCCGTTTGGCATTATGATACTTTTATTGTCGGGCGTCCTGACAATCGTTTGAAATATCCGAATTTCGCTGACCTTTCCGGTAAAACCCTGAGCCGTAATTATGTCCCCCAACTTAAATGGTTTAAACAGCAAAATAAGAACCCCACCCGCAAAATTTGCTAAATTATTCTGTAAGGCCAGGCCGACCGCCAAACTTGCCGCACCTAATATAGCCACAAACGATGTCGTCGCTATTCCAACCATTGAAGCAACGCTGATAAACAGCAATACCTTCAGAATAATACTCGATATGCTTCCCAAAAATGACTGAAGCGACGGTTCTAATTTACTCAGACTCATTGCCTTAAGCAACGCCTTATGGATTAACCTGATGAGCCACAACCCGGCAAACAATACAACTACCGCCAGTGCTAACTTAGGTGCATAGAGAATAACCAAGTCATACGTCTTGTTTACATAGTGTGTGGTGTCCATATTGCCTCCAATTCTTAAGTGTTTAGTTTATGATATTATCAAATATACTATTTCTCACACCTGCCAACCTCATACTCCGCTCATGCTTTACCCCAAAATAGAAATGTACCAGCTTATCTCGCATTCCTGCCATCTCTTTCCATGGTATTTCAGGATATTGGGATTTTATCTGTTCAGGTATATTTTTTGCCGCCTCACCGATGTTTTCAAATCTCTTTATCACGGCATCCGATGTCTTGACATCCTTTTTGAAATCCTCAAGCTCCATGTCGGCCACGAACTGCTCAATCAGCTCTATCGACTCAAGAATGTCTCTCAGATACAGGGGCGGATTTCTCATATGTAAATAGCGTCCTTCATAACAGCAGTCGCGATTTCGGGTTTGATTGTATCGATTGGCACAACATCCACACGCCTGTGAAGCTTTTCCTCAAGAAAAAGTGCAAGGCCTACATAATCAAATAGATCAGCATTTTCCGTAAAGTCAACCAGGACGTCAATATCGCTGTTTTCACTCTCATCTCCCCTCGCAACAGAGCCGAAGATGCCCCGTATGTGAGCCTTGTATTTAATAAACGATTCTCCCGTTACCGATCTTAACGCCTGAATCACTTGTTCTTTTCCCATACAATCCACATCCTCATTTTGACATTAATAGGGTTATCCTTAATAGTAATCAACGGGTCTCATAAAATCAATAGCCGATTGAACCCTAATGCGCCTCGGCCCAGTTTAGTCCGGCCCCGATATCTACCTTTAGTGTAACGCTCAACGTAAAGGCTGACTCCATCTCGTGCCTTACGAGGGCCTTAACAGTGTCGAGTTCATCTTCCGGGGTCTCGAACAGAAGCTCATCGTGAATCTGGAGAATCATCTTCGTCCTGAGGCCGCTTCTTTTTAGTGCCTCATTGACCTTGAGCATCGAGAACTTGATTATGTCCGCCGCGGAACCTTGTATCGGGGAGTTAATCGCCAGACGCTCGGCCTGCTGCCTGATGTTTTTATTGCCGCTGTTAAGGCCGTCTATCGGGCGCCTTCGTCCCATAATCGTCTCTGCATACCCGCAGGTTGATGTTTCTTTAATCGTCGTCTCTATATATCGCCTTACACCCTCGTACCGCTCAAAGAATCTCTCGATATATGCCCTGGTCTCTGACTGTGGAATCTTCAGAGTCTCGGCAAGGCCGAAGGCTGACATCCCATATATGATGCCGAAATTGATGGCCTTTGCGGCACGCCTCATATCGCCGGTGACTACACCATCGGAAGCGGCCAGCACCTCTTTGGCCGTCTCCGTGTGAATGTCCGCGTCCTTTTTGAAAGCCTCGACAAATCCCTCATCACCGCTTAAATGGGCCAGCACGCGCAGCTCTATCTGAGAGTAATCGGCTGACACCAAATAGTGCCCCTCCTCCGCTATAAAGGCACGCCTGAAGGCCTCGCCAAGCGCCCCGCGCACAGGTATATTTTGAAGGTTTGGGTTGCTGCTTGAAAGCCGCCCCGTCGATGTACCGGCCTGGTTTAATGTAGTATGAAGGCGGCCCGTTGCCGCGTTTACGTATGTGGGCAGGGCGTCGGCGTATGTGTTTTTCAGCTTCGCTACCGTCCGGTACTGAAGTATCTCTGCGGGTAGCGGATGGTCTTTGGCCATGCCCTCAAGCACACCAACATCGGTTGATAAAAATCCCGTCTTGGTCTTCTTGCCGGAGGCCAGCCTGAGTTTGTCAAAGAGTATCTCCTGCAACTGCTTTGGCGAATTAATATTAAACTCCTCACCGGCAAGGAAATAGATACGCTTTTCAAGCGTTGACATCTGTGTCCCCAGCTCCGTGGACAATTCCTTTAATCTGCCTGTGTCTATCCTGATTCCGTGTTGCTCCATCTCCGTTAAAACATATATAAGCGGCATCTCGACCTTGTCGTATAACTGCGCAAGCGGTGTATTGTCAATTTTTTTCGCCAGTTCAGCCTTTAGCCTGAAGGCTGTAACAGCCTCCTCAACCAATGAATGCGGACCGGAGTACAGGTCTCGCGCCTGGTTATCACCTTTCATATTATATGACAGGTACTCAAGGGCAAGCGCCTTAAGGCTATAGTCCTGCCTGTTTGGATTTATCAGATTTGCTATCACCATCGTGTCATAGAGCGGGCCGCTGACATCTATGGAGTGCCTGTTAAGCACATGAATGTCGGACTTGAGATTATGGCCGATTTTTACGATTGCCTCATCTGACAGGATACCGGCGGCAAGGTGCGGCGCCCTTAGGTAATACCCCTTCTGGGCATCTTTTGACAGGGCAATCGCGCTGAGTGCCTGATTGCCGCCGTTGTCAATGGCTTTAAGTGAGACCTCGGCAAAGGCCCCGCCATCAAAGGCATCGACAGTGGAGATTTCCTCCGCCTCGAACGGGAAGACGCCGTCATCGGGGATATTTTTTAGAAATGATGTGAATTCATATTTTATAAAAAACGCCCTAAGCTCGTCGTAATGAGGCTCCCGCACCATTAAACGCATGAGCGGCATGTCAATCGGCACGTCCGTGCTGACAGCAGACAGCTCACGGCTCAGGCGTATGGCCGGGATGTTTTCTTCTATCATCCGTCTCAGGCGCGCGTTGGGGATCTTGCCGCTGTTTGCTATGAGATCCTCAACCGTGCCGAAGTCTTTGAGAAGATCGGCGGCGGTCTTCTCTCCTATGCCCCTGACGCCGGGGATATTGTCTATCTGGTCGCCTGTCAGCGCCATAAGCTCAGGGATTTTCTCTGGCGGCACGCGCAGGCGCTTAAGCACATAGTCTGCGTCGTGGACAGCGTTTTTCACGGGGTCATAGATTTTAATATTTGTGTCGACGGCCTGAAGGAGGTCCTTATCACCGGTGACAATATATACCGTGTTTGATGGAGAGGCGTAGCGCTTTGCCAGCACTGCCAGTATGTCGTCGGACTCATATCCGGGCAGGGCGATTGTTGTGATGTTCATCGCATGAAGTAAGGCCTTAATCGGGGCTATCTGAGAAATCAAGTCCTCAGGCGGAGCTGAGCGGTTGGCCTTATAGTCAACATAGAGCTTGTGCCTGTGCGTGGGTTCAGGGGAATCGAGTACTACGGCAAGGGCATCAGGTGTCTTGTCTTTGATTATCTTATACATCATGGCGGTGAAGCCATATATGGCATTCGTGGGAAAGCCCTCGGAGTTTCTCAACTCCGTAATGGCGTGGTATGCCCGGTATATATAGGCCGTACCGTCAATCAGATACGTGCAGGTGTGTTTTTCCATAGGATGAGCCTGGAGGTGAGGGCGCTAGCACGTAGCGCATGAGCTTTTGTGGCAGCCGCCGCAGCTGCTTCCGCCGCCGTGGACATGTTTGTCTCCGCCGCTCATTCCAAACAGGGACATCTTCTTCTTTACGTCTTTCGAGCCGCAGCTCTCACACTCTACTATCGTGTTTTTATTGACAATCTGTTCGAAATCGCAGTCGCACTTGTTACATTTATATTCAAAAATCGGCATAATCAGTCCTCCCTGTAAACATGTTCAGGTATGTTCAGGAAATCTTCATGGCCTTTCTTATAATCCCCATTGTCTTTTCGGCCTCTGCGGCGGCCTCTGCTTTTACCTTTCCCTCATCATGGTAATGTTTTATCAATAACTCTTTAAGGGTCATAAATGCGTGGTTGATATCTATTTCGGCCTTTGTGATTTTGGATAGTTTCATGGCCTTTCTGATGATCTCCATTGTCTTTTCGGCCTCGGTGGCGGCCCTCTTGTTCCCCTCGTTCAGAATGTCCTTGAGGACGGATGGAGATTTAGCAAGCCCCTCTCGTCTTTTCCACAGGGGTTGCAGTACTTTGAGAACATTCTTTATGAGAATGGCCTTACAGTCTATGCAGCCTATCTCAGCGGTCTTACAGGCAGCCGCAACGCGCCCTATCTCCTCGGAGGATGAAAATATCTTATGCAGCGCGAACACCGGAGACAGCTCCGGGTCACCGGTGTCGGTCTTTCTCTTTCTTGCCGGGTCGGTCATCATCGTCTTGATTTTTTTCTCTATTATCTCCGGCGTGTCGGATAAATATATGGCATTGTCGTAGCTCTTTGACATCTTCCTGCCATCAAGGCCGACTACCTTTGGGGATTCGGTCAGAAGCCCCTCCGGCTCGACCAGTATACCCTGTCCATAGAGAAACTCAAACCGTCTGGCTATCTCACGCGTAAGCTCAAGATGAGGGATTTGGTCAACCCCGACGGGGATGTGCCGTGCCCTGTAGACCAGAATATCCGCGGCCTGAAGGACAGGGTAGCCAAGAAAGCCATATGTGTTTAAGTCCTTGTCCTTTATCTCTGTCTGTTTTTCTTTATATGTCGGTACGCGCTCAAGCCATCCAAGCGGGGTTATCATGCTCAGGAGCAGGTGAAGTTCGGCGTGCTGCTTTACCTCGGACTGCAGGAATATTGTGCATTTATTAGGGTCAAGGCCCGCGGCGATGAAATTTAAGAGCATGTCCTGCTTGTAATCGGCAATTGGCGCCGGAGCCGCGTAATTGCTCGTAAGGGCGTGCCAGTCTACTATGCAGTAAAAGCATTCATAAATGTCCTGAAGGCGCACCCAGTTTTTCAGCGCCCCGGCGAAATTCCCCAGGTGAAGATAACCGCTTGGCTGCATCCCGCTTAACACACGTTCTTTCATATGAATCTCCTCACATAAAACTCCCAAACGGTATCAGAAACAGGCTTACCAGAAACTTGATAAACCCCTGTATGGGATAGATTATAATCCTGGCCAACCCTGTCATCCACAAAATAAGGACAATGAAGATCCCGTATGGCTCAAGCCTGCTGAATTGGTATGCCTGCCTGGGGGGCAGGAGGCTTATGGCGATTCGTCCTCCATCCAGAGGCGGGATTGGGATTAGATTAAAGGCCGCGATGAAGATATTAAAAGACACCCCGTACTGAAGCATCTGCAGTACCGGAGAAACAATTTTAGAGGAAATATCCTCTGAGTCCGCACCGGAGTTCCCAGCCCCCTGAACCATCTTATATACGATAATTAAAATAAACAGGCTTACAATCGCCAGGACGATGTTCATAACAGGCCCCGCGGCAGAGACAATGGCCGAGTCCCTCCGGGGGTTTGTCAGATTGCGGTAATCAACCGGGACGGGCTTTGCCGAGCCAAAGATAAACATCCCGTTAGAGAGGACAAAAAGCACAATAGGTAAGATAACCGTGTTTACCATGTCAATGTGCGCCAGGGGATTAAAAGACAGCCTGCCCATGGAGCGGGCCGTCGGGTCGCCAAGTTTGTCGGCGACCCATCCATGCGCCACCTCGTGAAAGGTAATCGCGATTAGTATGGGAATCGCCGCAACGGTCAGGCTCCTTAGTGTGCCGACTATATCCAACTGCTATATTTCACTCAGGATCTTATCTATTATCGTCCGTGCCGCAACGATAGGGTCTATAATTACGCTATCCATGTCCTTTGCCTCTCGTTTATTCGACAGGAAGGTGATTCTATCCTGCATCCTTTCTCTGAGGAATGACAGGTAGCGCTTGTCTCTTGAGGGCTTGTATTTCTTTTCATAGTCGGCGCCAAAGAGTTCTTTGCCGTTTTTGGGGATTAACAGTCCCTGGAATGCCTTCCACTCCCTCCACTCTATTGTGCCGCGGATTAGTTCGGTCATGATCTTCAGAGACAGCACCTTGGGAATGTCAATAAGCTCATCGGGTGTGCCGAAGGCGTGTGTGTTCATAATGTAGCACTCCGTCCCGGACTGAAAGAGCTTATTAAACTGCTGGCAGTCCCACATCAGCGGGTGCACTCTGAAGGGATTTGCAAACGGCTCGATGACCAGCTTCTCAAGCTCCCTAGGGTCTACGTTCTCGACACCCTTTGCCCTCATCGTACTGAGCGAAGCACCCATTGCCACCTTTAGCCAGGGGTTTTTTATCTTGCATATCGGCGGTATTGACGGGTCTTTTTGCAGCCAGATGACCTTGCCGGGTTTTTCACAGTAATCGGAGTGGGTAAACATGTCACGGGTCTTGATACAGCGGCCGTTTCTGTTACGGATGTCCTGGCAGACGAGCTTAAGCTGCCCATCCGGTACGCTCGTGATGGCGACGTTCTGGGCCGTGAAGAAGTATTTGATTATCGGGTCTTCATATACTACCGCATCGGTCTTGTCAAACAGACTTGGCTCTATCGGGACAGAGAAATTATTGTTTAAATCAATGAGAAAGGCATCGTCGTGAATGACGGTAACCTTTTCGTCGGCGTTTAACGTGCCTTCGTGGTCGGGGCTGTTGGTAATGGAGGACTTGCCGCTGCCTGAGAGGCCGAAGACCGCCACTGGCAGGTTATTTCCGACTTTTTTGATGCCGCCGTGGCAGGCGACCATGTTTTGCCTCACGCCTATTGCCCATGCCAGCGTAAGGGTGCCCTTTTTGCGCTCGCCAAAATAACGCAGTCCCAAAATGGCTATGCAGTTTTGCATCTCATCGACAATTATCAGCCCGTCGGGGAAGTCCTTGTGAGACCAGTCCGAATCCGCCAGTACCATGATGTCCGGCTCGTCAAGGTTGCGTGATTTTTCGTATGTCTTTGTCCAGGGTTCCATCCACGGGGTGAAGTTAAAGGCCCAGTCCAGCATGTTTTTTGCATCGTTACGAGGGCTTAACAGGTGTGCCCTGAGCATAAAGTCCGGATGCACGCCGACTATGCCTTCCATTAAGAACGATTCTTTTTTATTAAACTGATAGACGGCCTCACGAAGGATTGCCATGTACTTGTCCTTCTCAGCGCCCATTTCTCTGACGAGGCGCCTGGCCTTAGCCGTCCTTCCCACAATAGTGCCGTCGTTTGAGACAAGCACTTTTGCGTCCGAGGGAAGCCCGTAGACCTCCGGCTTATACATCGGCTCCGTAGTCACAATAACCTCGGGCTGCTTTATTGAATACTCGTATAGCTCTCTCATGTTGGTCTTCTTTACGGAATTTGCGTACATCGCGCTCTCGATAATTGCACGCCACTGTGAGCCTGGTACTTTATGAACACTTGCCATTGTTTACACTCCTGTTTATAAGATTTTTATAAAAAATAAACCTGTATGGGGTAAAAAACCCCCTTTCTAAATATTTTCAACCATTTCCCATATGCCACACGGACACACACCGGCGCAAAACCCGCACCCTATGCAGAGCGAGGCATCCACTACATACTCATAGCCTATATCGTCCGCGGTCTCGTTCCGGGTTATCGCCCCGTATGCGCAGACGGCCTCACACATGTGGCAATCGCGGCATACGGCACAGGACATACACCTGTGAGCCTCCACCTGCGGCGTAAACGTCGTGTCTTTGCATATTTCATAGTAGGCGTCCTTGACCTTTGCGTAGCTGATTTGCATTTTTGGCGCGGGCCTGTTGTATGATCGTCCTGAAAGCAGGGCGTGTGCCGCGTCTGCCGCCATCTTACCGTGTCCAATAGCGTGCGTAACCAACCCCAGGTTAGTCGCGTCTCCGATGGCGAAGACCTTCGCGTCTGAGGTGTGCCCGGCGTCGTCAGATTTAATCCAGCCGTTTTTATCCGTATGCACAGACTGCGGCAGGAAATCCGTTATGGGCATATCCCCTATGGATACGACTACTTCGTCGGCCTTGAGCGTTGTGCCGTCGGTAAAGTATATCAGGCGTTGCCCCTTTACAAACTTCTCGGTAAACTTTGGCCAAACTATCGTAGTGCCAAGTGCCCTGGCAATATCAAGCTCCTTACCAAATGCTGCCGGCTCCTGAACGTCGATGGCTGTCACATGCTCAGCGCCGCAGTGGTAGGCCTGTGCCGCCGCGTCCATACCCACGTTTCCGGCGCCGATGATAACAATGTGTTTGCCTTTAAAATCCGGCCCATTGCCGGTGTTAATCGCCCGCAAGAAGCTGTAGGCGTCTATTGTATCTTCTATGCCGGGGACTGATAATCTCCTCGGCTTATGTGCCCCGCAGGCGACGATTACCGCGTCGTTGGCAGCGTATATCTTATTAAATAAGGCAGAATCCACCTTTGAGTTTAAATTGACGTGGACGCCGATTGATTTAAATCTGTCGAGTTCGTGCGTGAGAATCTCCTGTGGGAGCCTTTCTCTGGGGATACACAGCTCAAGCTTGCCGCCGAGTTTCTCCTCTGCCTCGTAGAGCGTGACCTCGTGGCCTTTAAGGGCAAGCTGCCACGCTGCCGAAAGCCCTCCGGGGCCTCCACCTATAACTGCGGCCTTTCTGCCTGTCTTTGGGGCGGGTTTTGGGGCGTCTGTTTTAAGGCTCAATGAACCCATACTTTTAATATTTAACGGCCTGTCCAGATGTGAGCGCGTACAGGCAGTCATGCAGAGGTTCGGGCATATTTCACCGCAAACGGTAGCCGGCAGAGGCGAATACTGTAAAATCAGCTCAAGGGCCTCCTGAATTTTTTCGGCACGAATCAGTGCCGCGCGCCTCTGCGTAGGAATATCGCTTGGACACGCACCCTGGCATGGCGGTGCGTATTTGGCGTTTTTCCATTCGGGCCGAAATCTCCTGTCCTGCCCGGTAGTAACATATGGCAGCGGGGTCAGAGGATGCGTAACATACGCGGCAAATATACCGCCCTTACCTACCCCCTGTTTTTCTACGTTTTCCCATATGTCCTTACGGAAATCCGCCATTGTCTTTTTAACTGTACTGCGCTTTGCCCGCTCCTGGGCCGTATATGGCAGGAGTTTTTTCCATGCCTCCTGTGAGGACGTAAGCTCGTCCAAGTATTTTTCCCTGTCTATGGCCTTAAGGTATGGCTTTATGTTCTCCGTTAGCCACGCCCAGTCCTGGCCGGTTAAATCAAGCAGCCGGACGTCGCCCTGGCTGTATGTTGAATCAATCTTGCCTCTAAAATACACCACCCCGCCGACCATCCCGACGCACGGCCTGTAGCCCAGGATGTTTTCGGGATTCCTTGGATTAACGCCGCAGATGACGGCGTTGCCCCCGGCCTTAAACTCCGCAAACGTATCGCCAAC